>NZ_JAYKBP010000002.1:0-517238 GCF_035282405.1 Parvimonas sp. C2 | reverse complement strand
TTTACATCGGCTGGGTACCCGGGAACCTTGTTGCTTCGCAATAAGAACCCCACCCTTCCACGATGCTTTACATCGGCTGGGTACCCGGGAACCTTGTTGCTTCGCAATAAGAACTCCACCATTCCACGATGCTTTACATCGGCTGGGTACCCGGGAACCTTGTTGCTTCGCAATAAGAACCCCACCCTTCCACGATGCTTTACATCGGCTGGGTACCCGGGAACCTTGTTGCTTCGCAATAAGAACTCCACCATTCCACGATGCTTCACATCGGGCGGGTACCCGGGAACCTTGTTGTTTCACAATAAGGCTAATATTTTATTTAAAAAATTAGGTTCAGTAACTAAGGATGGGGAGTAAATTTTTAAAAATACTCCCTTTTTATTTTATTTTTAGAAATATTTTTTAAATTTTATCACGTCTTCGGAAATATTACTTTAAATGGTATATACAAAACTAGATAAATATGTTATACTAATAAAGTAATATTATTTATATTACATTTATTTATTTTTACGTTGAAGGAGGGTTTTTCTATGAGGAAAAGATTTTTGACTCTGATATTAACGTTTTCATTGTTACTAAGTAGTACAAGTGGAATTTTTGCTAATGAAAAAGTTAATACAGCTCCAAAAATTACACAAGCTCAAAATAAGTTTAAAGGTGACGAAAACGAAGAAAAAACTTATATTGTAGTTTTGAAAGAGAATTCGAAAGTAAATTTTGAGAGCTTAAAGACGGAAGAAGGAAAGAAAGCGAGAGAAGCACAAACTAAGGCATTAGTTAATTCTTTTAAAGCTGAACTTTCTAAAGCAGGTATAAGCTATGAAACATATTATGAATATGACTTTTTATTTGCTGGAATTGCTTTAAAAACTAAGGTTAAAAATATTGAAAAAATTTCAAAAATGGCTTCTGTTGAGTCAGTTGAAGTTTCAAATGAATTTTTAAAACCTAAAGTTGATGAATCTCAAAAGGAATTCAATGCGAAGAGAAGGGAAAGAAGCTTAGATTCAAATAATCTAATGAAGGTTACAGATGAACTTAGAAAGAAATATAATGGACAAGGTAGAGTTGTAGCCGTACTAGATACAGGTGTTGATGTAAATCATGAAATTTTAAGAGTTTCTGATGTTTCAAAAGGAAAGTTTCCAACTAAGGATTCTATGAATCAAAAGATGAAAGAAGCCGGAATTAATTATGGTAGCTGGAGAACTGACAAAGTTGTTTATGCTCATAATTACAGTACAAATGGAAAGAATGTAAAGGAAGAAATGAGAGAAGAATCTCATGGAATGCATGTTTCCGGTATTTCAGTTGGAAATCCAGAAAAAGAATATGAATTTACTCAACCAGATGGAACAACTAAGAAAGAAAGAATAATAGGAACTGCTCCTGAAGCTCAACTTATTTTTATGGGAGTTTTCCAAGGACAATCAACATTTACTCACATTTATTCAAAAGCTGTTGAAGACTCTGTAAAACTTGGTGCTGATAGTATCAACTTGAGTTTAGGTGCTCCTAACGGTTCTATCGCATCTGTTGGTAAAGCTATGGAAAAAGCTATAGCTTTCGCTAGAAAAATGGGTGTTATCGTAGCAATTGCAGCTGGTAATGACGGTCATTTCGGTGCATTTAGTGATAAACCTCCTGTTACAAATCCTGACTATGGGACAGTTGGACAACCGGGGGTTGCAAAAGATGCTTTAACTGTTGCAGCTATGTATACAGATGTTGAAAGAGTAAGAACAATAAGTATTGAAGGCATTAAAGGTGTAATAAAAACAGGAGATTTCTTCCCAGGTTATGATAAAGAAGGAGACCCTAATCCTGAACAAAACTTTGTACCTTCTGGTCAAGATTCACAAAGCTATGATATAGTTGATGCAGGTCTTGGAAATGAAGATGCTGACTATAAAGGTCAAGATGTAAAGGGTAAAGTTGTAGCAGTTAGAAGAGGCGCTAAAACTTTTGCAGACAAAATTATTTTAGCTCAAAGTAAAGGTGCAAAAGGTGTTATAATTTACAACCACGAACAAGGTGGAGAAGAAATTATAAATATGGCATTTGGAGATCAAACTAAAGATGTTAGAATTCCATCTGTATTTATAGGAAATGCCGGCGGAAAACAAATTCTTGCAAATTTAGATAAAAAAGTTAAATTCGCTAGACAATTAACAGCTCTTCCTTACGCAAAAGGTGGACAATTAACAGACTTCTCATCTTATGGATGGGCATCTGACGGAACTTTCAAACCTGATATAACTGCTCCAGGTGGACTTATTTATTCTTCAATAAATAATAATAAATATGCAACTATGAGTGGGACTTCAATGGCAACTCCTCATATTGCAGGTGCTGTAGCTCTTGTAAGAGAAAGCTTAAGCCAAAGACATCCTGAAATTAAGGGAGAACAAGAATATGACATTCTAAAAGCAATAATGATGAGTACAGCCGATCCTGTTAAGGAAGCTGGAAGTGATGATTATGTTTCTCCTAGAAAACAAGGTGCTGGTGCTATCAATGTTGAAAAGGCTACAAGTACTGATCTTTACGTAATTGACAGCAATAATAATCCAAAAGTTTGGTTAAATGACGTTGATAGTAAATTTGAAATTAATTTAAAAGTTGTAAATATTGGAAATGAAGCAAAAACTTTAAAATATAAAACTGTTTTAGGTACTGATGCTACTGAAAATGGAAAATTTGCTTTAAAGACAAGAACTCTTGATACAATCGAAGGAAAAGAAATCACTGTTCCTGCTAAGAGTTCAGTAAATGTAAAAATAACAGTTGACGCTAGCAAATTTGATAAAGAATTAAGTCAACAAATGCCTAATGGTTACTTCTTAGAAGGTTTTGTATTCTTTGAAGATGCTAAAGACGGTGGAAAAGAAGTTAGTATAGCATTTAGTGGATTTAAAGGAAAATGGGCTAATTTACCACTTTGGGAAAAACCTATTTATGACTATGATTTTAATAAAGAATTACCAATGTATATGAGACAAGGAAATACTTTTACAGGAAACTTTACATCTCTTGTAACTGTTGAAAATAACCCATATGCATTATCAAAACAATGGACTAACAAAAATGGAGTACAATTCAATTTTGTTGGTAGTAAAGGCGAAATTCCTCTAGGTTTTGACTCAGGTAAATTATCATTCTCAAAGGATAATTTGGCAATTTCTCCAAATGGAGATAATAACAAAGACTTTGTTGCATTTAAAGGTGTATTCTTTAGAAATTCACAATATTTAAAAGCTAAAGTTTATGATGAAAGTGGGAATCTTGTTTATGAAAATGGATCAGGTTATGCTCAGAAAAATAGCAATAACTACAATCCAAATGCTGGAAGATCTAATCTTATAACTCAAACTTATTGGGATGGAACATCTAATGGCAAGACTCTTCCTGAAGGCAAGTACAAGTATGTAGTAACTGGAAATTCTGAAGTTGGTGGTTCTGGTTTTGCTGAACAAAAATTAGAATTTGAAGTAAAAATTGACATTACTGCTCCAAAGATTGCTAAACCTAAGGTTGAAGGTAATATTTACAAACCAGAAATTACAGATAACTTAAGTGGTATTGATAAAACATTCTTAAGATATCTTGACAAAGATGGAAAAGTTAAATGGATAAATCCTAAAGATGATGGTACTTTTGAAATTCCTCAAGGAATAGATCATAAAAATATCTATATTCATACTTTTGACCATGCTGGAAATATTTCATCACTTAATTTAGATGGCTCTGAATATTCTGCACCTCAAATAAAACCACAAGATTTAGGAGCAAATATTAAACCAGTATTTAGAGTAACAAATTATAAAGACTTTGAAGGAAATCATATTGAAGGTTCAGAAAAACTTAATATGTTCCCAATAGAAATTAATTGGAGACAAGATGTTGAAGTTAATGATGGAAAAGGTTGGAAATTATTAAGTGATTACAACTATTCTAATGGATTAGTAAATGTTGCTCCAGGAAGTTATGAATTCAACATTGCTCAAATTCCTGATGTATATGAACCATTAAAAGAACAAAAAAAGACTGTTAAGGTTGAAAAAGGTAAAGAATCAGAAGTTGTTTTTGAAACTAAACAAAAAGAAGAAAAGATTCCAAAGGGACATGGAGAAGTTAATTTCAGATTACAAATAGGTAATTATCCTGAAAACTATATGGGAGTTGGTGGAACTTATGTAATCAAAGATAAAGATGGAAATGTAGTTAATAGAGATAATCTAAAAACTTACACTAAGTTATACGAATCTCCAATCAAAGACAAAAATGGAAAACTTACAGGAGTTAATTTCCACAGAGATTTAATGACTATTTTACCTGTTGGAGAATATACTGCTGAAATTGTAACAAAAGATGATTCTTTAAAATTTGAAACAACTTCAATTAAATTTAAAGTTGAAGAAAACAAACCAAAGAGAGTAGTCTTCAAAACACAAGAAACAATAAAAGATATAGTTAATATTGCTTTTGAAGGTTTGGATAAACTTCCTGAAGGAGTAAAAGTAACTCTTGAAAATCTTAATACTAAAGAAAAAACAGAACTTCAAGAAAGTAAGTTTAACAAGAAAGTATTCTATGGTGAAGTTGATCGTGGAAAATACAGAGTTAATATAGAAGTTCCTAAAGGATATAAAGTTGATAGACCTTCTTTCGATATTACAGTTGCAAATGATAAAGTTAAAGAAATTGTAAATATCAAGAAGATGGTAACATTGACAGATAAAAATAAGAAAGTTACAGTTTCAAGCTTTGATTTAAAAGACGATTGGACTTTAGTAGCTGATGTTAAAGATAAAAACTCAGTTGAAAAATTAAAAGGTTCTGAAGCTGATTTATACGACATCTATTTCCTTGATAAAAACAATACAAAAATCAAACTACCTAAGGGAGAATATAATGTTTCTATAGTAAAAGCTGAAGGAAAGACAGCAAAAGATGTTTATTATGTAAATGAAAAAGGCGAGCTTGACAAAGAAAAATTTGAAATTAAACAAGACGATAAAAATGTAACATTTACAACAACTCACTTCTCAGGTTATGCGGTGGATTATGGCAAGGCTGAAAATAATCCAGATAATCCGGATCCACAAAAACCAGATCCACAAGTTCCGGACCCACAAAAACCAGGAGAACCGGGCAAACCAGAACAACCGGGCAAACCAGAACAACCGGGCAAACCAGGAAAGAACAAACCAGGACAAAAAGGTTCTAAAAATAGAAAAGGGCTTTCAAGGACAAATCTTAATTCAAATATTTTAGGACTTATTGGAGTAGCGGTTATTTCTTTAGGAATAGCAGTGGTCGTAAATAAAAAGAGAAGAAGTAAATAAGAAAAGATAATTTAAAAAGTGGTTACGATGTAGCCACTTTTTTGTAATAAGTTTTTTGGAAACTTTATTATTCATCAAAGCATCGAAATAGTAGTTTTTATTATGAAGACATTTTATTTTATATTGAAAATTTTATTGCAGAGCTTAAAAAGAAATGTTATAATTATAAAAACGAGATAGAATATCAATAAAGAGAGGTAGTATATGAAAATAAAAAAAGTTTTAAAAGAAGATTTAGAAAAACTTATTCCAAGTTTTAAAAAAGCATTTAATGAAAGTGAATGGAATCAAAAATGGACAGACGAAAGTGTTAGAATTTCTTTATCCAATATTTTTGATTTTCCACATTTTTATGGGCTTATTGCCATAAAAGAAGGTATTCCGGTTGGGGCTATATTAGGACATATACAAACTTTTAATGATGGAAAAACATATTATATTGATGAACTGTTTGTTGATCCGATTTTTCAAAAACAGGGAATAGCAAAAGCGTTATATAGTGATGTTTTGAAAGAATTGAAAAAAATGGGAGTTTCCGGAGCGTTTTTTACAACTTTAACAAATTCTTCAGCATACAATTTTTATAAATCTCAAGGAGCTATACATTTGGAGGATAGTGCTGTATTTTATCATCCTTTTTAATAAATAGTATTTAAGCGATTACAAAAAGTAGTCGCTTTTTATATGGTCTTTTATAAAAAAAGTGACCTTTCGGCCACTTATTAAATTATTTACTTCTGATTAATTATCCCAATTTTTTCTTGAAAAATAAGGAAGGATTAAACCTATCAGTATAAAAATTGCTCCCATTAGAGAAAATTCATTCATATTTTTGATATATACAACGAAAAATATAATCCCTAAAATTAAGAGTTCTCCGAATATAACATAGTTTTCATAGTATTTTTCAAAATATTTATTTCTAAATATTTTAAATTTTCCTATTTTGGTAAAAAACACTAAATAGGAACTTATACAAATACAAGTTACAGCTATAATAGTAATATAAAGTTTATCCACATTTAGTAAATGTAAAAATGCAATTATAAAACCGGAAAACAATACAACTAAAAATGATTTGTATAAATCTCCTGTACTCATTCTTTTCATTTTTTATTCCCCTAATTTTTAATTAATAAAATTATTATATAAATCTCTTAAAGCACTGTTTAGTAATAAGATTGCTTATTTTATGTATCTACGATACATTTACTTTTGATTGTTTACAATCAAAAGTATGAGATTTTCGCAGTCAATTGTACTCAAATCAAAGATTTGAACAATCTTTGCGTCAGACCTACTTTTGTTTACAAGTAAACAAAGTTAGGGCTAGATTCACTACACTCTACTTCGCTATGCTTCGTTCCGTTACGGTCGAAATGACGTATAAGAGAATAATCTTCATTTGATAGATTGACGTAAAAAGTAAATAAACTTCAAATAAATATAAATTAATAAAATTATTCGTCTTTATTTTCCTTCAAATATTTATCTAATGCTTTTGAGAGTTTAAGTAAAACTATTAAGCTCATAATGCCTAATACGACTTTGAATAAAACTCCCAATATAGAAATAAATTGTATCAATTCAATATAATTGTCTTCCATAATGTCCTCCTTAAAATAATTCTCATACATTTAAACTTTAATCTGCTATATATTATTTTATATCTATATAATAACATAAAGTTTAAAATCGTGCAATAGTTTAATTTATTAAATTTAAATAACTTTTATTTAATATTGTAATTTTTTTGTTGCTTATTTCTTGATTTTATATTAAAATATTGTTAATGAAAAGAGTTTTTAAGGAGTTGTTATGATTTATTTAGATAATGCCGCGACTACAAGAGTTCGCGATGAAGTTATAGATATTATGGTAAAATATTTAAGGGAAAATTATGGAAATCCGTCATCGCTTTATGATTTTGGATATTCCGTTTCTAAAGATATAAATTCTTGTAGAGAAGTTATTGCAAAATACATAAATTGCAAGGCTGAAGAGGTATTTTTCAACTCCTGTGCAACGGAGGGAAATAATACTGCAATTTTTGGAGGGGTTTCAACTGCAAAGGGAAAAAATATAGTTTCAACAGAGATAGAACACTCTTCCGTTTTTAATGTCTATAAATTTTTAAAAGAGAAAAAAGAGATTAGATTTTTAAAATTGGATGAATTAGGCTATATCGATATTGAGAGCGTAAAAAATCTCGTTGATGAAAATACTGAAATAGTTTCAATAGCCTATGTTCATAGTGAGCTTGGCATTATTCAAGATGTTGAAAGCATTGGAAAAGCTATTAAAGAAAAGAATAAGAAATGTATTTTTCATGTTGACTCCGCACAGGCTTTCGGGAAAGTCAATATTGATGTAAAAAAATCCAAGATTGATATTTTAACTTTGAGTGGGCATAAAATTCATGCTCAAAAGGGAATAGGAGCAATCTATGTAAATAAAAATATAAATTTAAGACCTTTTGTTTTGGGTGGAGGTCAGGAAAAAGACTTTAGATCAGGAACGGAAAATGTCGCAGGAATAATGGGTTTAAAAGTTGCTACCGAATTTATGTATGAAAATATGGAGAATAGAAAAAAACATTTGGAAAATTTAAGAGATTTACTGATTTCTGGTATTTCAAAAATTGAGAATCATAAATTTTTAACTAATAAAGACGGAGTTCCAAACATTGTAACAGTCGCTTTTGAAAATATTAGAAGTGAGGTGCTTTTACATTTCTTGGAGAGTGAAAAGATTTATATTTCAACAGGCTCTGCTTGTAGTAAGGGTAAAAAGAGCAGAACTTTTGACGGAATAGGTCTTGATAACAAATACAATGACGGAGTTGTAAGGATTTCTCTTTCCGAGTTTAATACAGAAGAAGAAATTACAATTTTTATTGAAAAATTAGAAAAGTATGTAAATGAAATTAGAATGATTATGAAAAGAGGAAGATAATGGATTATTTAATTAGTGTCAGCTTTGGAGAGCTGACTTTAAAGGGAGATAATAGAAAAGATTTTGAAAATAGAATAATAAGAAAGATAAAAAAGGCGATAGCAGATTTTGAAGTAGAAGAATTTTACAAAGAACAGGGAAAAGTCTATATAAAAGCTGATAGAGAGCTTTTTGATGAAATGATTGAACAAATCAAAAAAGTTTTTGGGATTTTCTATATCTGCGAAGTTTTAAGAACTGAAAAAAAACTTGAAAATATAAGAGAGGCAACAAGAGTTTTAGTGAGTGATTTAGGAATAAATGAAGAAAAGACTTTTAAAGTTTTTGTAAATAGAGTTGATAAAAAATTTACTCCAAAATCTCCTGAGCTTTCAAGAGAGCTTGGAGGCGTTGTTCTTAGAAATTTCGGAAATCTTTTAAAGGTTGATGTTCATAATCCACAAATGCCAATTTTCGTAGATGTTAAAGAATATGTATATGTCTATGTAAAGAGATATAAGGGCTTTGGTGGACTTCCAATAGGCTCAAGTGGAAGAGGACTTTTGCTTCTTTCAGGTGGAATCGACAGTCCCGTTGCTGGTTTTGTCATGGGTAAAAGAGGTATGGAAATTGGAGCAATACATTTTCATTCCTATCCTTTTACAAGTGAAAGAGGAGAGGAAAAAGTTAAAGACCTTGCAAAAATACTTTCAAATTATGTTGGAAAATTTACAATGACAAGCATAAACCTTTTACCTATTCAAAAGGAAATTGCAAGTAAATGCCCTGAAAAAGAAATTACTATTCTAGGCAGAATTTTTATGATGAAAATTGCAGAAAAACTTGCGATTAAACAAAATTATCACGCTTTAATTACAGGAGAAAGTCTTGGACAGGTTGCAAGTCAAACTATTCAAGGAATTACAGTTGTGGATAAATCTACTGAAATTTCAATTTTAAGACCTTTAATTGCAATGGATAAAACTGAAATCATTGACATTGCAAGAATGATTGACACTTATGAAACTAGTATCTTACCTTTTGAGGACTGTTGTACTGTGTTTTTACCAAAACATCCGGTAACAAAGCCAAAGATTGAAGATATAAATAATAGTTTAGCTCTTTTAGAAGTTGATAAACTTATTGACGAAGCATTGGCTAATAAGAAAGTGTATGAAATAAATGAACAATAATACAAAAGGATTTTTATATACAATTTTAGGTGCAATTTGTTGGGGATTTTCGGGGTTTTGTAGTGATTATTTATTTTCTGTAAAGAAAATATCTCCCCTTTGGGTTTCTCCCATAAGACTTTTGACTGCATCTATAGTTCTATTTTTTATTTCACTTTTTGTGGTTGGTAAAAAAACTTTTGAGCCACTAAAAGATAAAAAAGATATTTTAAGGCTTGTTAATTTTGGAATATTTGGACTTGTAGGAGCTCAATTTACATATCTTATGGCAATTTCCTATTCAAATGCAGCAACAGCAACAGTTTTACAATATTTAGGAGTATCATATCTAGTTATATATGTATGTATAAGAAATTTAAGATTTCCGACAAAGGTTGAATTTGTATCTTTGTTATTTGCATTAGTCGGGACATTTTTAATTACAACACATGGAAATCTAAATTCTCTTTCAATAAATTCAAAGGCGTTATTTTGGGGATTGCTTGGGGGAATTGGACTTGCAGCCTATAGTTTAACCCCCGTTGAATTACTTAAAAAATTTAATTGCTTTTCAGTTTTAAGTTATTCAATGTTTATTGGGGGAGTTTTTTTGACTTTACTTTTAAAACCTTGGACAATATCTGTTGAATTGGAATTTTTAACAACTCTTGCATTTTTAGGACTTGTTGTAATTGGAACTGTAATCTCATTTTTCCTTTTTATGAGTGGAGTTAATTTGATAGGACCAGTAAATGCTAGTCTTTTAAATACATTTGAGCCGTTATCAGCAATATTTTTTAGCGTAGTTTTGCTTAATTTAAAATTACAATTTATTGATTTTATTGGATTTTTCTTTATAATTTCAACAGTATTTATACTAAAAATAGGAGTTAAGAAGAATATTGGAAAACAGATGAGGTAACACGGCTTTGCTTTTTATTGAAAAGCATTAAAATATAGTTATACATTTATTATGGAGGTATACTATGAAAAAATTACAAAAAATATTGATGCCCTTGCTATTTCTTCAATTTCTATTGGAGCAGTTGCTTGTTCATCTCATAAGGTTACTAATGAAGAGCTTGTTAAAAAGGTTAATGAAGCCACAAAATCAGCAAAAAGTTTAAAATCTAAAAATGTAAGTACAGTAAGTATAGATGTTAATGGTAGGAAAGTAACTACAAATTTTGATTTAGAAACTGAAATGACTAAAGAACCATCAGTTGTAAAAATTAGTAGAAAGTCTGAAACATCAGGACAAACTATTAATGGTAATATGTATATTACTGGAGAGGCTGTTTATTTCCAAAATAGTTATAGTAAAGAGTGGTTGAATATTCAAAATGAAAGTTATAAAAAATCATTTGAGGCTCAAAAACCATCAGCTGATTTTGGAAATATGGTTGAACTTTTGACAGCTTTGGAAAAGAATTTTAAAATAGAACAAAAAGATTCAAACTATGAAGTTACTTACTCAGGAACCGATGATGTAGTTAAAGAACCTTTAAAAAAGATTATAGTTGCTAGTCAACCTAATTCACAAAAAGTGATTCAAAACAATATCGAATTGGAACAATTTGATGCAAAATTCATAATTGATAAGAAGACATTTAACCTAACAGAAGTTAATATAAAAACTAAAATTAAAGCTTCTATTTCAAACCAACCATTAATCATAGAAATAGATTTTAATGTTAAATATTATGATATAAATGAATTAAAAGAAATAACAATTCCAGATGAAGTTAAAAATGCTAGGGAATGGAAGAAAAATTAAAGAAGAACCTCAACCTAGCACGACATATCAGGAGGTTGCCGGAGAGCCTTGTTGTTTCACAACAAAAACTTTAACGCAGATAAATTAGACATTTATCTGCATTTTTCTTTATAAATTTTGGAGGGCTTTACTTTTATTTAAAAATATATTACTATATAATTGTACTTTTATTTAGGAGGTTTAATATGAAAAAGTTACAAAAATTTTTGATGGCTTTAGCAATTTGTTCAATTTCTATAGTAGCAGTAGGTTGTTCATCTAAAGATAACAAGGATAATAAAGATAATACGACTACTACAAGTGAGAATAATACTACAGGCGAAGATTCAAAAAATAAAAATACTGGTAAATTAACAAATGAAGAGCTTGCTAAGAAGTTTGATGAAGCCACAAAGTCAATGAAAAGTTCAAAGGCAAAAGTAAAAAATAATACGTCTATGGATTTGGCAGGTAAAAAGACAAGTACAAATATGGATATGGATGTAACAATGACTTTAGATCCGTTCGTTTTTAAAGTTGGTGGAAAGATGACAACATTGGGACGATCCGTTGATATGGATATGTATATTACAAAAGAAGCTACTTACGTTAAGAATACATTGACTAAAACTTGGCTGAAGATTGCTGATCCAACAATGAAAAGTTCATTTGAATCACAAAAAAATGTTGGAAATCTTGAAGGAATGGTAGAACTTTTTAAGTCTATTGGGGATAAAGCAAAAGTAGAAGAAAAAGATTCAGGTTATGAAATTACTTATTCAGGAACAGATGATGCTGTTAAGGAAGCATTGAAAAAAATCATGAGTTCAAGTCAACCAAAAGCGAAGGGATTGCTTGATGGGATGGAAGTAAGTAAACTTAATATCAGATATGTAATTGATAAAAAGACATTTTTCCCAAAAGAATATGAAATGACAACAACTGTTAAACTAAAGCAAAATGATAAAGAATTATCTTTTGATATGGATTTAAAAGCAAGTTATTCAGAAATTAATGAAGTTAAAGAAATAACAATTCCAGATGAAGTTAAAAATGCTAAGGAATGGAACAAGAATTAAAGAAGAACCTTATTGTTTCACAATAAAATTTTTAATGCAGATAAATTCGACATTTATCTGCATTTTTTTATAAATTTTTTGATACTTTACTTTTGTTTGAAAATATATTACTATATAGTTGTACAACAAATTAGGAGGTTTTTTATATGAAAAAAGTACAAAGAATATTAATGGCTCTTGCTGTTTGTTCGCTTTCTATAGTGGCAGTAGGATGCTCTTCTGATGAAAAGAAAAATACAACAACAGATAATACAAAAGAAAATAGTAAATTATCAAATGAAGAATTATTAAAGAAGGTTAATGAAGCTTCTAAATCAATTAAGAATTCAAAGGCAAAAGTTACAAATAAAACTAGTTTAGATGTACTTGGAAAAAAGACTGAAACTATTTTTAATATGGACATAATAGTAGGTTCTGATCCCACTATTGTTAAAGTTACAGGTAATATGATAGCATTAGGAAGAACTATTAATATAAATACTTATATTACAGAAGACGCTGTCTATGCTTTAGATCCGGAAACTAATGAATGGTTTAATATTAAAGATGAAACAACTAAAAAAGCAATGCAATCACAAAAAAACGCTTCAAATCTAGATGGAATGTTAGAAATGATGAATGCTTTGGATAAGAATTTGACAGTAGAAGAAAAAGATTCAGAATATGAAATTACTTACTCAGGAAATGATGATGCTGTTAAGGAAGCTCTAAAAAAAGCTTTAAGTAATAATCAACAAGATTTAGGTCAAGTATTGGATAATATTAAATTGGATAAACTTGAATTGAAATATAAAGTTGATAAAAAGACATTTATGCCAAAAGAGTATGAAGTGAAAACAACCATAAAATATCCTAATAAAGATAAAGAGACTGTATTTCAAATGGAGCTAAAAGTAGAGTTTTCTGAAATCAATGAAGTTAAAGGATTAACAATACCTGATGAAGTTAAAAATGCAAAAGAATGGAAAAGAAGCAACTAATCATAAAAGCAAAAGCAGATGAATTTTAATTTATCTGCTTTTTTTCTTTAAAAATATTTTTAAGTCTTTACATTTTTAAAAAAATATATTAATATATACTTGAATATTTATTTAAGGGGGATATTATGAAAAAACTCAAAAAAATTCTAATGATGTTGGCAATTTGCTCTCTTTCTGTTGTGGCAGTTAGCTGTTCTTCTGAAGAGAAGAAAAATACTACAAATGAAACAACAGAAAAGAAAGAGGCAACAGAAAAGAAAGAGGCAACAGAAAAGAAAGAGGTTAAATTATCAAATGAAGAAATTTTTAAGAAAGCTACTGAAGCTACAAAATCTATAAAAAGTTCAAGACAGTTAACTGATTATAAGGAATCTATTTCTTCTGATAGGGATATGATTCTTCAAAGTATAATTATGCAAGTAACAACAAGTGAGAATCCTACTGTTACTAAACTTTTAAGTAATTTGAAGGATGATATAAAAAGTAGAGATTTTAATATGTATTTTACTGAAGATGCTTCATATGCTCAAGATTCAGAAACAAAAAAATGGTATAATGTTAAGGATGCAGGTAGAAAAAAAACATTTGAGACACAAAAAAATTCTGTAAATATTGAGGCAATTATAAAAGTTCTGCAATCAATCGAAAAGAATTTGAAAATAGAAGAAAAAGGTTCAGAATATGAAATTTCTTATTCAGGAGCAGAAGTTAATCTTAAAGATTATTTAAAACAACTTTGTTTTGTCAATGCACCTCTTACTGATAAGCTTTTTGAACTTACAGATTTAGAAAAATGTGATATAGTTTACAGAGCTGATAAGAGTTCATTTATGCCAATAGAATATACAGTTAAGATTAAAATGAAATTTAAAAAAAGTAAAAAAGAGAGTTATTATGTATTTGATTTTAAATCACAATATTATGATATAAACAATGTTGATCCAATTACATTACCTGATGAAGTAAAAAATGCAGAGGAATGGAAAGGGAAATAATTTTATTACTACATATTTAATATTTATTTATGGGGGATATTATGAAAAAATCAAAAAAATATTTAATGGCATTAGCAATTTGCTCACTTTCTGTTGTTGCCATAGGCTGTTCTTCTAATGAAAAGAAAAATACTGCTAATGATACAAGTGAAACAACTGACAAGAAAGAAAACAAATCAAGTAAATCATCAAATGAAGAAATAGTCAAAAAAATTACTGAAGCTACAAAATCAATAAAGAGTTTAAAACAAAAAACTGAATTTAAAACTTCTTTTGATGTAAATGGTAGTAAAAGAGAAACTGCTATGATTGTGGATATAACAACAAGTGATAGCCCTACTATTACTAAACTTGCAAGTACACCTATTAACTTCAAGGGGAAAAATAGTATGATGATGTATTTTACTGAAGATAATTTTTATGGCCATGATGCTATAACAAATGAATGGGCTAATATTAAAGATGAATACGGCAAAAAACTTATGCTATCACATAAAGAGGCTTCAAATATTGAATGGTTAATCGAACTTATAAATTCTGTAGAAAAGAATTTGAAAGTCGAAGAAAAAAATTCTGAATATGAAATTTCTTTTTCAGGAGCTGATGATTCTATTATAAATTATTTAAAAAAAGTAATGGTTATATTTATGAATGAAAATTCTATAAATCAATTTCTTAACGATGCGAATGTAGAAAAATTTGAGATTCTTTATAAAGTTGATAAAAAGACATTTATGCCAAAAGAATATACTGTTGAAATTTATACAAAATCTCGTAAAGTCAAAAAAGAAAGGTATTTTGTAGTTTCTGTAAACGGAGAATTTTCTGATATTAATAAAGTTAGCCCGATAAAAATACCTGATGAGGTTAAAAATGCAGAAGAATATACAGGAAATTAAATTTTAAGCAGATAAACTAATGTTTGTCTGCTTTTTATGTAATATTTAAGTCTTTACTTTTTTAAAAAAATATATTACTATATAGTTAAATATTTATTTATGGGGGATATTATGAAAAAATCAAAAAAAATTTTAATGGCATTAGCAATTTGCTCACTTTCTGTTGTTGCCATAGGCTGTTCTTCTAATGAAAAGAAAAACACTTCAAATGGAACAACAGAAACAACTGAAAAGAAAGAAAATAAAGAAACAAAAGAAGATAAAACTGAAAAATTATCAAATGAAGAAATAGTTAAAAAACTAACTGAAGCTTTTAGTTCAATTAATAGTTCGAAGCAAAAAACTGAATTTAAAAATACTTTTAATTCATTTGGTCGTAAAGCGGAAACAACTTTAATTATGGATGTAATAACAAGTTCTAATCCTACTATTTCTAAAGTTTCAAGTACAATGATTGATTATGAAAGTAAAGATAGTACAACTATGTATTATACAGAAGATAAATTTTATGCTTATGAATCTAGAACAAAAGACTGGTATAATATTAAAGATGAAAAAAGTAAAAAACGAATGTTATTACATAAAGAAGCTTCAAATATTAAAGGAATTATAGATTTTATAAACTCTATAGAAAAGAATTTGAAAATAGAAGAAAAAGATTCGGAATATGAAATTTCTTATTCAGGAGCAGATGATTCTATTAAGGATTATCTAAAAAAAATAATGATTTTATTTTTGAAAGAAAAAACTCAAAATAAGGTTAATAATCTTCTAAATGTAGAAAAAATTGAATTATTTTATAAAATTGACAAAAATACATTTATGCCGAAAGAATATACTGTTGAAATTAATTTAAAAATTGTTAGAAACGGAGAAGAGAATGTTTTTAAAATAAATGTAAAGGGAGAAATTTCTGATATAAATAAAGTTGAACCGATAAAAATACCTGATGAAGTTAAAAATGCTAAAGACTATACGGGTAAATAAAATTTTAAGCAGATAAACTGATGTTTATCTGTTTTTTATTGTGAAATAACAAGGTTTCTAAGCACTACCCGATGTGGTATATTATGGGGTTCTTATCTAAAAAAGTATTAAAGTATTTACTTTTTTTAAAAAATATATTACTATATAATAGTACATTTATTAAGGAGGTTTAATATGAAGAAGGCACAAAAAATTTTAATGGCTCTTGCCTTTTGTTCTCTTTCTGTAGTGGTGGTAGCCTGTTCATCTAAAGATGATAAAAATAAAACTACTACGACAGATAATAAAGATAACTTAAAAAAAGAAGAAGAAAAAGGAACTAAAGTAGATAGTTCAGAGTTTCTTCAAAAATATACAGAAGCTATCAAAACAGTAAAAAGTTCAAAGGCAGTAGTTGAAAAAAAACAGACAGTAAATGGTGAAAATGGAACATCTGTTTCCACTGTAACTATGGATATGGCAATGTCTGATAATCCAACTATTATAAAAATTTATCGTACTAGTTTAAGTTCTGGAAATAAAAAGACAGAGAATGAACAATATATTACAGATAGTACAATTTATAGTCAACATTATAAAACTAAAGAATGGTCAAAAGCTACTTTTGAAGCTCTTAGAAAGCTAAATGATGGAAGAAGAGACCTTGTAAATTATAAAAATGCTTTAGAATTTTTGACAACTGTAAAAGATAATTTGACAGTAATACAAAAAGGTTCGACTTATGAAGTTACTTATTCAGGAAATGATTCTTCTCTTGGAGATTTAATTTCGAAAGTACTAATTTACATTGATAAGAGTGCAGAAAAGTTACTTAAACAAGTAAAACCTACTAATTTTGAATATAAATTTATAGTAGATGCAAAGACATTTTTACCAACAGAATTTTATATTAAGGCTAAATATGATTACTACGAAAAGGGACAAAAAGTTGATGGACTTGGTATGATTGAAGAAATATCAGCAAAGTATTCAGATGTAAATAAGGTTGAAGCTATAACAATTCCTGAAAATGTTCTAAATGCAAAAAATGCAGATCCAAATTTGCCTAGTTTACCTTAGGCAAATTCAAATCCAGAATAATAAATGACAAAAAAGCAGATTATATCTGCTTTTTTTATTGTAAAGTATTCTTGCTGAGATTGATATTAAAACTTTACATTTTATTAAATATATATTACAATATAGTTATACATTTATTAAGGAGGTATGTTATGAAAAAAATACAAAAAATATTGATGGCTTTAGCTATCTGTTCAATTTCCATTATATCCGTAGGATGTTCATCTAATGATAAAAATAATGAAAATGGTACTACTAATAATACTAACGAAAATTCAAATGGTAAATTATCAAATAAAGAGCTTATTAAAAAGATAACTGAAGCTTTAAAAACTGTAAAGAGTTCAAAAGCAACCGTTCAAAGTACAGTAAATTTAAATATGGCAGGTCAAAAAGCAGAAGTATCTTCACAAATTGAAATGACATCAACTTATGAACCTTTTGTACTTAAAATCGTAGGAAAGGCTAAATCTTTTGGACTAGAACAAGAAAATAACATGTATATTACAAAAGAGGGTACTTATGTTCAAAATGCAATAACTAAAGAGTGGGTGAAAGCTAATAATGAAGTAGCAAAAAAGCAAACTGAATCACAAAAAGATCCTACAAGTTTTGATACAATGTTAGAAATAATGAATTCTGTTGAAAAAAATCTAACAGTAGAAGAAAAAGATTCATCTTATGAAATTTCTTACTCAGGAAATGACCAAGCTATTAAGGAAATTTTGGAAAAAATTTTATCTAAATCTGGGGTTAATAGACAACAAAGCTTAGCAAAATTCTTTACTAATATTAACCTAGAAAAATTTGAAGCAAAATTTGAAATCGATAAAAAAACACTTTTCCCAAAAAGCTATTCTATGAAAGTAAGTATGAAAGCTGGCGAAAATGAAAAGCAAATGAGTTTGGATATGGATTCAAAAACAGAATTTTCAGAAATCAATCAAATTAAAGAGATAGTTTTACCTGATGAAGTTAAAAACGCAAAAGAATGGAAAGGTAATAACTAAAAAGTAAAAACTAAAATGCAGACATTAAAGCTTGTCTGCATTTTTTATTGCGAAGCAACAAGGTTCCCGGGCACCCAGCCGATGCGAAGCATCGAGGAAGGGTGGGGTTCTTATTATAAAATAACAAGGCTATCGTATATCAAATAAAAATACTGCCCCCAAATTTAGAAAAATGATTTAGGAGATTTTGTATAAATCAATTATATTTTAAAAGTATTGATAAAAGAAAAAATATATGTTACTATGAAAATGATAATATATATCTTTATAGTTATCAAATGTTTTTGTGAGAGGTAAGAATTATGAATTATAAAAATTATCATAGATACAAAAATGGAGACAGCATTATAAAGTAATGGATATTCTTATTATTTAAATAGATAATTAAAGGAGAAAAAATGATAAAAACAAGAAAAAACATAGTTATTTTAGCTTTTAGTTTAGTGATTATTTCTGGATTGTTTCTATTTTGGAAATTACAAAAAAAAGATAAAATATCAAATCAAAATTCAAATGGGGCAAAAATAACACAAGAGCAAAGAAATAAACTTGTCTTTGGAGTTGTAAAGACTACTAATTTCACAAAAAAAACTACTATATTGGGTTATGATAAAGATTTGAATTTGATTGCAGATGTAGATTTTCCCTTTAAAAATGTAGGACATTTTGCTAATCATACTACCTTTAATAAAGAATCATATTTTGGACAGGTAATTGGGCATGAATATAATCATGAGGGAAAAGAAATTTTAGAAGTTAATTTAAAAGACTTTTCGTATAAAACTTATGAAGTTGAACGAGCCGGTCTTTATACTATTGCAGAAAATAAGAAAAATGTTTTTGGAACTACAAACTCAAATGGAGTTTCATATATTACGGCAACAAGTAAGGATGAAGGAAAGAAAAAAACGATAGAGCTAAAAGCTGAGTATATTTCTGCGAGTTTTGCAAATGAAAAACATTTATTTGTAATTTCCTCTAAAGATGATCTTACTAAAGAAAGTAAAATAGGAGAAACTTTTTTGTATATCTACAATAATGAATTAGAACTTGTAAAAAAAATTGAACTTGAACAATATGAATATTTTAGGATAAGTAAGATAGAAAATAAATATTATTTTGCTAATTCTGAGAATTCTGAAAATAAAAATTTTATGTATGTTTTTGATGAAAATACATTTGATTTGAAAAAAATTGATTTGCAAACTAAAAATGTTGTAGATGTTACAATTTCAGGAGAATATTATATTTTAGGAAGTGCTAATTCTGAATCTCCACATAAAGGAGGAATTACTTTTAAAAATATAAAGACAGGAGAGGAGATATTTCATAAATTAGAGCCTGGAGCAGATAGAATGTTTAAAGTTGATAATTATCTTTATGTTCTTCATGAATATGAGAATAAAAATCCTACTATAGCAAAGTATGAAATAAATGGAACAGAAATAAAAAAAATCAAAGAGGTGCCGTTAAAGATTGAT
The DNA here is from genome assembly GCF_035282405.1 of Parvimonas sp. C2. NCBI lineage: Bacteria > Bacillati > Bacillota > Tissierellia > Tissierellales > Peptoniphilaceae > Parvimonas > Parvimonas sp. C2. The sequence goes on along the minus strand of NZ_JAYKBP010000002.1, from coordinate 497,532 downwards.
GATGTACCTAATGATAATCAATTTGTAACAGGAATGTTTCTGTTTGACAAGTAAATTTTATAATTAATTTTTAATAAAAAATGCAGACATAAGTTTGCATTTTTTATTGTGAAATAATTTTTTTAATATTGTGATTTCTACAGTCAATTGTATTCAAATCAAAGATTTGAATAATTTTTCCGTCAGAAATACTTTATATTTACATTTTATACTAAATGTATTACAATTAACTATATATATTTTGGAGGTTTATATGAAAATAATAAAAAAAATTCTACTGATTTTTTCAATTTGCTTATTTTTTATAGTAGCCGTTGGCTGTTCATCTAAGGTTGACAATACTAAAAATGAAGAATTAGTTAAGAAAGTAATAAAAGCCACAAAATCAGTAAAAAGTGCAAATGCAAAAATTGAAACTAAACAAAATTTTATAAATTCAGATCAAAATATGAACTCAACAATAACTCTTGAAACTTCGATGACCACTGATCCATCCATTGTAAAAGTAAGTCGTAATACACAAAGAAATGGGCAGAAGTTTGAGAGTATGTTGTACATTACAGATGACACTGTTTATATAGAAGATGTTAAGAATACAAGTTGGAAGAGAGCTACAAATGAAAAGCTTAGAGAAGGATACAATCTTAAACGAAAACTTACAAACTTTGAAATGGTAACTGAATTTTTAACTGTTATTCAAAATAAGATAAAAATAGAAGAAAAAAATTCAAATTATGAAGTAACTTATTCAGGAAGTGAGACTTCTGTTAATAAAATCTTTACAAAAATTCTGAATTCTGTCCAAACAGGTACAGAGGAATTAAGAAAGCAGTTGCTTATAGAAAATCTTGAAGTAAAATATATAATTGATAAAAAAACCTTTTTACCAATAGAATGTGAAATAAAAGCTAAATTTGCATATTTCAAAGATGGGCAAAGAGTTATTTCCGTTTCTTTAGATGAAGAATTTACGGTAACATATTCTGATATAGATGAAGTTAAGGAGATAATAATACCTGAAGAAGCAAAAAATGGAAAACTAATTGAATCTGAAGTATCGTATAATAAGAACCCCACCCTTCCACGATGCTTTGCATCGGGAGGGTACCCGGGAACCTTGTTGCTTCGCAATAAAAACCTCACCCTTCCACGATGCTTCGCATCGGGTGGGTACCCGGGAACCTTGTTGCTTCGCAATAAATAAAAAATTATCGAAAAGGAGTTAAAATCTGATGTATATTCTGGAAGGTATTGCAAAAGCAATAGGATTAGTCGTTTTAATATCAATTTTAATGTTCTTTGCAAAGAAACCAACAAAAGAAAATAAATTTGAAGCAAAAAAATACATAAAATGGATTATTTTAATAGAAATTATCTTGATTTTTTATGTAATACTAATACGATTATATTTTGGATACAGCTTTCTTTCTTACACTTTTGTTATTGGAATAATCATATCAGCAACTACAGCTTATAGACTTATGGTGTATATTAGAGAAATGGCTTGGTTATGGTTTTTTAAAAAATATGGAGATTATAGTAAAGGAAAAGCTCCATTATACTACTTTAAATATCATCTTTACAGTCTCTTTTTTGGAGAAAAAGGAGGTCATTACCTTCTTTTTGGATTTGTTGAGATAATACTTATACTATTTCCAATGGTAATACTTTCTAACTTACTAGCTTTTCTAATTTCAAATTTAATTTTAGGAAATAGCTTGAGTATTGTTATATAAACAAGCAAAGTTATGGCTAGATTAACTTCACTCAGCTTCACTTGATTTCGAGAGAAATGACATATAGACATAAAACTTTAATTAAATGTTTGACGTAAATATTAAAAAACTCTAAAAATTATTATAAATTGTATAAGAAGCAAAAAGCTCATTTAATATAACTTCGCAAATCTAAAATAGTATTATGTTGATAAATTTAACATTTTAGTTAATTCAAAAGATGTAAAATAAAAAATGAAACTGTAGTAAAAATTAGTGCTACAATACTCATCATTACACAACCTTTTAAAAATCCAATAAAGTGAAATTTGTAATTTTTATTTCCATTATAGTTCTCAGTTTTTGGTAGTACAAAATATTTGAATGATAAAAGACAAATAAATAGCCAATCAATAATTACTAAATCAACTATATTCCAAGTCATACAGATAATCCATAAGTGAATAAATATTTTTCTAAAAGATAATTCTTGTCCTCTATATTCCAATATTGCAAATACAATTAGTAATCCAAAAATTATGATAAAGCTAGTAGCTGCAAATATGATTCCTAGTTTTTTGTGTTTTTTTGAGGGTTTTTGTATATTTGCAATTTCTCTTACATCTTTTGGGTAATCATGTTCAATAGTAAAAGGGAATATTCTAACAGATATAGATACCATAATTACCCAAATAATTGACCAAATAATTGACTCTACAAATATTATTTTTATATCCAATAATACTTACCTCCTATTATCTTGATTATACCATTTTTTTTTATTATTTTATAGATTTAACTGACGCATTATATATTGTTTTTGTAGTAATATTTCTATGAAAATACTAATTATTTGACTTCCTTATTTCATTTTATACAAACTAAAAAGCGACTAAGAGGGAAATCTTAATCGCTTATAATAATATAATTGTTTGGTAGCAACATTTTATATTATATTTTCTATTTATATTTTAATAAAAAAAGACAAAAAGTCTTATTTTATTTCTTGTTTTTGGAAAATTAAAATACTTAAAGCTGAACAAACTATAATCCAAACAAACATTGCAATTATAAATGTTGTGGTATTTGCTGCAGATGCAGCACCGTCAGTGATTGATACTATATAACCAGGAAATACTTTTGATATATTTAGTTTGTCTTTAAAAATTAAAATTTGAAGTAACTGAACAATTATTGCTAAAAGTATATTTACACCTATTGAAACCGCAATAGCAATTCCTGAACCTCTCACTATAAAAGTAATTAGTGTATAGAGTGAAGCAAGGGCAAATAGAGAAAGACATGCGATAGCTGATAATTTAAATAATTCACTAAACTCTTTAGATGAGATTGAAGTTTTTGTTAATAAGGTAATTGCAATTAAACCCGAAAGCACTAAAACAGCTGTAAAAGTTATAGCTAAAACAAAATTCCAAATTAACTTTGAAAGTACTATTTCATATCTCTTAATTCCTTTAGATGCAATGTTTTTGATGGTTCCTGTTTTAAAATCATTTCCAACAAATATACATATCATTATTGCAAAGAGAAAATCTAAACTGGAAGGATTTGTTATAGTTCTAACTCTTTTAAAAGGTAGACTTCTTCCACTAACTGTTGAGAGTGCGAATATTGCAAAAAAAACTAAAATCATAGTAATCAATAAGCAAACCCACCAAAATTTTGATTTTTGCAATTTAAATCCATCATATTTAAAAACTCTATTCATGTTTACCTCCTATAAGTTCCATAAAGTAATCTTCTAAATCAACATTTTTAAAGCCATAAGAAGTTGGAATTACTCCCTTTGCAGTTATTTGTTTTAGAATATCATCTGAATTTTCTTCCTTGGAGATTGTAAATTTACATTTTTCGCTATCCAATGAGTAATTTACATTACTTTCTTTTAAGAATTCTTCTGTAGTTTGAACATCATCTTCTTTAACTCTTATTTCAAAGCCATCTTCAGTTTTTTCATCAAGCTCTTTAGCAGTAAATTCTTTAATAAGTCTACCTTTGTCTATAACACCATATCTTGTAGCCAATTTATGAAGTTCTCCTAAAATATGGCTTGAAACTAAAACAGTAATACTCTTTTCTTTATTTAATTTTAAAATTAAATTTCTAATATCTCTAATTCCTTCTGGATCTAGTCCATTTGTAGGTTCATCAAGTACTAAAAATTCAGGATTTCCTACAAGTGCAAGAGCTATTGAAAGTCTTTGTTTCATACCAAGAGAAAAATTCTTAGCTTTTTTCTTACCTGTAGATTCAAGTCCAACAACCCTAAGCAAATCGTCAATTTCGGAATCGCTAAGTTTAACTCCTACAGCTTTAGACTGTGCAATTATATTATCTCTTGCAGTCATCTTTGGAAATAATGCAGGATTTTCAATAATACAACCTGTTTTATCTCTTCCCTCACTTAGATTGCTTGAACCAAAAAGTTCGATATCTCCACTTTGTCTTTCGCAAAGGCCTAGTAAAATTCTGATTAATGTAGTCTTACCAGCACCGTTTCTTCCAATAAATCCGTAGATATCTCCACGTTGGATACACATATCGACATTATCTACGGCTCTTGTTTGGCCAAAAGTTTTAGTAAGACCTTTTATTTTTAAAATATCGTCCATAAAAACCTCCTTATAAAGTTCCTGACTTTATTTTAACACAAAACAGTCTCAATATCAATATTATTTATTTATTAAATGCTGTACTTCTACTATCTTCTAAAAGTTTTGAACTCATTCTAGTATAGGAATTTCTCAACTAAGACTCAAGCTGTAAATATAATATTTATAATCAAATTTGTGAAAAGTGGTAAATTTACTGTATGAAAAATATGTTTGTTTGTTGATTTTATTTGTAATAAATGTTAGAATTAAAATTACAAAATAGGTCAAGGAGGTTTAAATGAAAAATAGAGATATTGATTTGAAAAATTTACTAATTTTTTCTGATTTATCAACTGAAGAGATTGATACTTTCAAAGATGAATTAAATATAATGAAATATAAAAAGAATACATTTTTATTTAAACCTGGAGATAAGGCTAATACCATGTATATTATAGCAAGTGGTAAAATAAAAGTATTTACCATAAGTAGCTCCGGAATTGAACAAATGCTTTATATATATCAAAAGGATGATTTTATCGGTGGACTTAATCTTATCAAAAATACTGCTTATATATATTATGGACAAGCCATCGAAGATACTTTTGTAATCTCTCTTTCTAAAGAAAGTTTTGACAAAATTATAAATAAATATCCAAAAGTTACAATAAAGATTTTGGAAGAATCCTTTTTGAGAATTCGTCATGCAGAAGATTTAGTAACAAGACTTATAGAAAACAGTGCAGATGTAAAAGTCGCATCACTTCTTTTGAGTTTAGCTAGAAATTTCGGAGTAAAAAAAACAGACGGAATTTTGTTGGAATTAAATATAAGTCGTGAAAATATGGGCTCATTTGCAGGACTTACAAGAGAAACCGTAACTCGTAAACTTGCAGAACTAAATGCAAAAGGAGTAATAGAACTGATTGAAACAAAAAAGATACTAATAAAAGATGTAGATTATTTAAAAAAGATTATAGGATGATAAATCAATAAGAAGTCTTATATAAATTGACATAGGTATATTTTTATGATACCATTAAGAAGAATAATTTAAAAAGGGGGATATTCATGAGAATTAGTAAGTTAACAAAAAGATTTTTGGCATTTTTATTAACTCTAGCTGTTTCTGCTAGCATAGTTACTACAAATGTTAAAGCCGAAGGATTTTCAGCTCAAGAATTAACTAAAACAACATCTTTTACTGTTGGAAATAAAGCTGAAGATGTTAATATTGAAAATTCAATCAAAGTAAATAAGGCTAATTTAAACAAAGATGAAAGAGGAGTTTATATTGATTGGGAAATTGTTTCAAATGTTAATTCAGAAGGAGGGGGAATTTATGCACCTCTTATTTCACCAAAGGGATGGAATAATCATAATTGGCATTCAATTTTACTTCCAAATTCTTTAAAAGATCCTGAAAATTTAAAGATAAATGGAGAAAAGCCAAAAGGACCGACAACTGCTTTTTCATATGATATTAATTGGGAAAATGCTTATAAATTTAGAAAACAAGGTGAAAAAGATTTTGATAATGATATTGAAAGGTTCTTCACAAAAGGTTCAGGTTCTAGGTCAGGAGAATTGAATACATTAGCTAAAGATTCAAGATATATGATTTATGCAACTAACTTAGTGGGTAGAACAAAAGGCAAACCTGTTAAATGGACTTTTAGGACTTATATAGAAGAAAGTTTTTTAAAAGATGTTCAAAAAAATTCTGTAAAATTGGCTATTTCTTATGCAGAAAAAGCTGGAGGAGAACGTACAAGAGTTAAAGTTGTTGAAGTAAAAATTAAGAATGTTATTGATTTCAATAAAAATACTACAAAATTTGGAGATAAAGAACAACAACATGAAAAAATCAGTGTTCTTGCAGGACAATCAATAGCTAATTCAACTGAAACAAATGCTAAAATTTCAGATAAGAGTTTGAAAAATTATAATTTTGAAGGTTGGAATACAAATGCTGATGGTTCAGGTACTAAGTTTACAAAAGATACTAAAATAACAAAGGATATGGAAGTATTTGGAAAGTGGAAACCTCTTGATGTTTTTGAAATAGAAGATGGACAAGTTATTCCTAAAACTCATGCAAAAGTAACTTTTAAACTTGGAGAAGGTGTAAAAAAAGCAAAAGTTAAAACTTATGCTGTTAAGAAGGGAACAGTTTTAGATCAAAAATATTTCCCGAATGTTGAACTTGAAGAAGGATATAAGGATTTGAAATGGGCACCGAAAAAAAATACTGTGATTGAAAAAGATACTGTATTTGTTGCAAGTGCTACTAAAAAGGAATCAAATTCAAATGATAAAAATGGAAGATTAAAACCGGGAATGGATAAAGAGAAAGGAAAAGCAAAATTACCAAAGACTGCAATAGCTAATAATTCATTATTAATGGCATTACTTAGCTTAGTTGGTTTAGGCTTAACAAAAAAGAGAAAATAGTTAATTTAAAAAGCAAGTTTTAATCTTGCTTTTTTTATTGCAAAAAATGTTCACATCACAATACCTTGAATAGAAAGTCTCCCAACATGTCATTTCGACTGTAGCGTTAGCGGAGTGAATCTAGACCTACTATTATTTGTTTACAAATAATAGTAAGTTCTGTAAAGGACTTAAAAAAACACACCTACAACGGTTATTTTTATAAACATCGTTCGTTTATTTTAGAAATAATTTAACCTTAGTAATTGACTTATTTTTCTTTAGATGTTAAAATTTATTTGACTGAAATAGGTCAAATAAATTTTAAGGAGTATTTTATGAAAAAATTTTTAAGAGTATTTTTAGTTTTAACTATGATTCTTGGTATTACTGCATGTTCTTCAAAACCTGCAGATAAGAAAGAAACTAAAGTAGAAAAGACAGAAAAGAAAAAACTATATGTTTATTGTGCAGCCTCAATGACTGAAACAATGGAAGAAATCAAGAAAGTATATGAAGAAAAACATAAGGATATAGAATTAGTTTATACTTTTGATTCTTCAGGAACTTTAAAGAAACAAATTGAACAAGGTGCAGAAGTAGATATTTTTATTTCTGCAGCTCAAAAACAAATGAATGCTTTGGATAAGACAAAGACTCCAGAAGCAAGTGTAGTTATTGATGAATCTTCTAGATTTAATCTTTTAGAAAATAAGGTTGTTCTTGCTGTTGCAAAGGGAAATTCTTTGGGTCTTAAAGATTTTACAGATTTAACAAAAGCTGAAATTTCTAAAATAGCACTTGGTAATTCTGACGCTCCTGTTGGACAATATTCAGAAGAACTTTTGAAAAACTTAAAAATTTGGGATGAAATTCAAAAGAAAGTTACTTTAGGAAGCAATGTTAAAGAAGTTACAACTTGGATTAAAGAAGGGGTTGCAAACTGTGGTATCATTTATGCAACTGACGCTTATTCAGCAGGCCTTGAAGTTGTTGCAACTGCAAAAGAAGGAATGATTAAGACTCCTGTTTTATATCCAGCTGCAATTATGAAAAATTCTAAAAACTCAAAAGAAGCTAAAGAATTTTTAGAATTCTTAAAAGGTGATGAATGTAAGGCAATTTTTGAAAAAGTTGGTTTTACAAGAGCTAAGTAGATTTTAAATTTTAAATAATAAATTAATATGAAAGGGAAGTGTTTATGGATCTTTATCCTCTTTTAAATTCGCTAAGAATTGCATTAATTTCTTCTGTGATAACTTTTTTTATCGGGATATTCTTAGCGTATTATATTTCAAAACTTAATAGATTTATAAGGGGAATTTTAGATGTTATTCTAACACTTCCTTTAGTATTACCACCAACGGTTATCGGCTTTTTCATTTTGAGATTATTATCTCCAAAGAGTGCAATTGGAAGTTTTTTCTTTGAAAAATTTTCAATAAGACTCGTTATGAATTGGTATTCTGCAATCTTTGCAACTGTAGTCGTAACTTTTCCACTAATGTATAGAATAGCCAGAAGTTCTTTTCAAAATTTCGATATGAATTTAAAATATGTTGCTCAAACTCTTGGAAAGAGCAATACTTGGATTTTTTGGAGAATTACTTTGCCTAATTGTAAACAGGGAATTTTAGCAGGACTTGTTTTAAGTTTTGCCAGAGCCTTGGGAGAATATGGAGCGACAAGTATGGTTTCAGGCTATACTCCAAATGATACGGCAACAATTTCAACAACTGTTTATCAGCTTTGGAGAACGGGAAATGATGCTTTGGCTTATAGATGGGTGCTTGTAAATATTGTAATTTCATTTACAGTTCTTATCATTATAAATATGTTGGAAAAGAAAGCAGTTAAAGATTAAATAAAAATTGGAGTAATTTATGATTTATGTTGATATTGAAAAAAATTTTGGAAAATTTAATTTAAGGACAAAATTTGAATTTGACAATGAAATAATGGGGCTTTTGGGAGCATCAGGAAGCGGAAAAAGTCTTACTTTAAAATGTATTGCAGGAATTGAAAAACCCGATAAAGGAAGAATTATATTAAATGGTAGAGTTCTATTTGACTCTGAAAAAAAGATAAATATTTCTCCAAAGGATAGAAAAATAGGTTATTTATTTCAAGATTATGCCCTTTTTCCTAATATGAATGTCTATGAAAATATTAAAGTGGGTATAAGAGAAGGAGAAAATTTTGATAAATTAATTATGGAAAAACTCGAAGAAATGAGAATTTCTCATTTAAAAGATAAGAAAATATATGAAATTTCCGGTGGAGAAAAACAAAGAGTTGCTCTTGCAAGATTACTTATAAATAAGCCGGAAATTATCCTTTTAGATGAGCCTTTTTCTGCATTGGATGACTATTTAAAATGGAAAATAGAACTAGAAGTTGGGGAAGTTTTAAGAAAATACAAAACTCCTACAATTTTAGTTTCACATAGTAGAGAAGAAGTCTATAGACTTTGTAAGGAAATTTGTGTAATGTCTAAAGGTAAAAGTGAAGAGCTTATGAAAAAGAAAGAGCTTTTTAAAAACCCAAAAACTTTTTCATCCTGCCTTATTTCAGGCTGTAAAAACTTTTCTGAAATTGAAAAAATTTCAGATACAAAACTCTTTGCAAAAGATTGGGATGTTGAGCTTGAAACTTCAGATAAAATTTTAGAAACTCATAAAGTTTTAGGAATCCGTTCGCATTTTATTGAATTTGAAAAATCAGAAGAAAATTCATTTGAAGTTGAAGTTGATAAAGTTATTGAAGATGTCTTTACCTATATTATATTAGTTCGTAAAAAAGGTGCAATAAAATCCATAAGAGTTGAAGTAACAAAGGATATTTGGGAAAAGGTAGAAGGACAAGAACATCTTTTTATCACATTAAGAAAGGAAGATTTAATTTTGTTGGAGGAGGAAAATAATTAATATATCGAGATAGGAGATTATATGAAAGATAGATTTGGAAGAAATATCACCTACCTTAGAATTTCAGTTACTGATTTATGTAATCTAAGATGCAAATACTGTATGCCTGAAAGCGGGGTTGAAAGTCTTTGTCATAGTGATATTCTATCCATTGAAGAAATTGTTGAGATAGTTAAAATCGCATCAAAAAATGGAATAAAAAAAATTAGGTTGACAGGCGGGGAACCTTTGGTTCGTCGCGGTTTTATTAATTTGTGTAAAGAAATTTCTAAGATTGATGAAATTGAAGATATTGCAATAACAACAAATGGAGTTCATCTAAAAGAGATGGCAGATGAACTTTTTGAAAATAAAGTTAGAAGAATAAATTTCAGTCTTGACACTTTGGTAAAAGAAAAGTACAATGATATAACAAGAAGAAATGATTTTGATAAGACTATGGAGAGTCTTTTTTATGCAATAAAAAAAGGCTTTAAGGTCAAAATAAATGTAGTTCTAATCGGTGGCTTTAATGATGATGAAATAGAAGACTTTGTAAATTTAGCAAATAAATATGATTTGGAAGTTCGTTTTATCGAGCTTATGCAAATTGGAGAAACTGCAAATTGGAGTAAGGATAAATTTATTTCAAACAAAGTTGTTTTGGAAAAAGTTCCAGAACTGGAGTTTGACGGAGTTTCGGGAGTTGCGAAAATTTATAAAATAAAAGGACAAAAAGGTAGAATCGGACTTATAAGCCCGATAAGTTGCTCATTCTGTGAAGATTGCAATCGTATAAGATTAACAAGCGACGGGAAATTAAAACCTTGCCTACATTCAAGTGATGAAATAAATCTTAAAGGATTGAGTGGAGAAGAACTTGAAGAAGTTTTCAAGAGAGGAATTTATGAAAAACCTGAAAAACATCATCTTGAAGACGGAAAAAGTGAAAGTGCAAGAGATATGAATAAAATTGGAGGTTAAAATGGAAGAAAAAGTTTTAACTCATATTAATGATCAAGGCCGAGCAAAAATGGTCGATGTTGGAGAAAAAGAAAAAACTAAAAGAATTGCCAAGGCTTTTGCAAAAGTTAAATTAAATGAAGAAACTTTTAATATAGTTGTAAGCGGAAAAACAAAAAAAGGTGATGTTCTAGCCGTTTCTCAAGTTGCAGGAATTATGGGAGCAAAAAAAACTTCCAATATAATTCCAATGTGCCACCCGATAAATTTAGTAGGCGTTGATATTGAATTTAATATGGACTATGAAAACTTTGAAATAGAAATAATTGCCACAACTAAATGTGTTGGAGAAACAGGAGTTGAAATGGAAGCACTGTCAGCAGTTTCAATAGCTGCTCTAACGATATATGATATGTGTAAAGCTGTTCAAAGGGACATTGAAATAACAGAAATAAAATTATTAGAAAAATCCGGCGGAAAAAGTGGAGATTTTGTAAGGGGAAAGTAATGAAAGTTTTAGCAGTAAGTATAAGTGAAAGAAAGGGAATTAAAAAACATCCCGTAGAGTACATAGAATTAATTGAAGATTACGGAATAGACGGCGACGCTCATGCAGGAAAATGGCATAGACAAGTAAGTTTGCTTGGGGTTGAAAGTATGGAAGTGATGAAAGAAAAACTTCCAGAACTTTCAGCGGGGGATTTTGCAGAAAACATCTTAACTGAAGGAATTGTCCTTTATAAATTGCCAATCGGAACAATCTTAAAAGTTGGAGAATGTACTCTTGAAGTTACACAAATAGGAAAAGAATGTCATCTAGGCTGTGAAATCAGACATATTGTTGGCGACTGTGTAATGCCAAGAGAGGGAATTTTCACTAAAGTAATAAAAGGCGGAAAGATAAAAGCAGAAGATAAAATCGAAATCGTAAAAAAATAGATTATATTTAAGACATTTAGACTTTGATGTGAACCCTTAAATCTGGATAAAGGATTTGGGGTTTTTTGTATGAGATTTTATAAGAATTTGAGAAAGTAATTTCACAAATTTTTTTAATTAGTTTAAAATTTCACAAAAAATTCTTTGATTAACTTTCTACAATCTGTAAAATTATTCAAAATTGCTTTTTCTTATGACATCTTAAATTAATATAAATTGTGTAACAATTAATGTAGTATATTACAGGAGTTAAGCAATATAAAATTATAATTGATAGGTAAAAACGACAATTTTTTTTAAATAAATTTCAAAAAAAAGCATAATTATACATTTTTGAAATCAGCTATTATTAGGGACAATAAACTTTAAAAATGTTTTCAAGGTACTTGATTATTCATTTTAAATATTGTATAATTATAATTGAATTTATAACATAAATACAATTATTGATAAAAATTGATTTAACTTTAAGTTGATTTTTGTCTTATAAGGAATTATTTTATAAAATTTTTTTATTCCTTTTTTATTTTAGTTTTTTGAATAGAGAACAAAATGTATTTATGCTTTTATAGAGAATAATACCAAAACACAAAGTTAGGGGGAGAGAATCTATGGATCAAAAAGAATTACTTTTGGAAATTAAAGATCTACACACAAGTTTTAGAATCCGTGATGATTATTTTGACGCTGTAGATGGCGTTGATATGAAATTATTCTCTGATGAAATACTAGCTATAGTAGGAGAAAGTGGTTGTGGTAAATCGACTTTGGCTACTACTATTATGGGGTTACATAATCCAAACTTCACTCGTTCAACAGGAGAGATTTTGTTTGAAGGAAAAAATTTAGTAGGTTTGTCAGAAAAAGAATTTAATGAAATTAGAGGAGAAGGCATTGGAATGATTTTCCAAGATCCACTTTCAGCTTTAAATCCTTTACAAAGAATTGGAAAACAAATTGAGGAAGGTTTGATTTATCATACAAAAATGAATTCTGAAGAGAGAAAAGCTAGAGTTTTAGAATTGATTGAACAAGTAGGTATTCCTAATCCTCCTCGTGTTGCAAGACAATATCCACATGAATTATCAGGTGGTATGAGACAAAGAGTTATCATTGCGATTGCTCTTGCTTGTAAACCAAAGATTATTATAGCAGATGAACCAACAACTGCACTTGACGTAACAATTCAAGCACAAATCTTAGACCTTTTAGTTCAAATTCAAAAGGAAATTAATGCAGGAATTATTTTGATTACTCATGATTTAGGAGTTGTTGCTCAACTTGCAGATAGAGTTTGTGTAATGTATGCCGGACAAATTGTTGAAGAAGCGACTGTTTTAGAACTATTTACAAATCCAAAGCATCCTTATACTAGGAGTTTGTTGAACAGTATTCCTCAAATGGATGCAGATGATGAAGATTTGTATGTTATAAAAGGTATGGTTCCTTCACTTAAAAACTTACCAAGACAAGGTTGTAGGTTTAAATCTAGAATTCCTTGGATAAGTGATGAAGAACATGAAGGAAATCCTACAATGCACGAAGTTTCACCAGGGCATTTAGTAAGATGTACTTGCTATAAGAATTTTCATTTTGATGAAAAGGAGGGTAATTAATGAGCTTTTTAGAAATTAAAGGCCTAAAGGTTCACTATCCGATAAGAGGTGGTTTTTTCAATAAGATAGTTGATTATGTTTATGCTGTTGACGGCGTAGATATGGTTATCGAAAAGGGAAAAACTTACGGACTTATCGGAGAAAGTGGTAGCGGTAAGAGTACTATCGGAAAAGCTATAATCGGTCTTGAAAAAATTACAAGTGGACAAGTTATTTTTGATGGAAAGACACTTACTAAGAAAATGGTAAGAAAAGATAAAGAATTTACAAGAGATGTTCAAATGATTTTCCAAGATAATATGGCAAGTTTAGACCCTAAGAAAAGAGTTATAGACATCATTGCAGAACCTTTAAGAAACTTCGAAAAAATGACTGTAACAGAAGAAAGAAAAAGAGTTTTAGAACTTTTAGATATAGTTGGTATGCCGGAAGATGCACTTTATAAGTATTCATTCGAATTTTCCGGTGGTCAAAGACAAAGAATCGGGGTTGCCAGAGCTATAAGTTTAAATCCTAGACTTATCATAGCTGATGAACCTGTTTCAGCGCTTGACCTTTCAGTTCAAGCACAAGTTTTGAACTTTATGAAAAAAATTCAAAAAGATATGGGATTGTCTTATCTTTTCATTTCTCACGACCTTGGGGTTGTAAAACATATGTGTGATTACATAAACATTATGTACAGAGGAAGACTTGTAGAAAGAGGAACAAAGGAAGATATTTATAAAGATCCACAACATATCTATACTAAGAGATTGATTGCAGCTATTCCGGAAACGGATCCAAGATTAAAAGAACAATTAATCGCAAATAGACTGAGAGTAGAAAAAGAGTATAAAGAATTAGAAAAAGAATACTATGACGAAAAAGGCAAAGTGTTTGATTTACTGAAAATTACAGATACTCACTATGTAGCAAAAAAGGGGGTAAAATAATATGTGGAAAACTGTGTTAAGAAGATTTCTTCTAATGATACCTCAATTAATAATATTAAGTATTTTAGTTTTTATTTTAGCTAAGTTGATGCCGGGAGATCCTTTCTCTGGACAAATTTCACCAACAACTGATCCTAATCAATTAGAAGCATTAAGAATAAAATATGGTTTCTATGATCCATGGTATCAACAATATTGGAGATGGATTACAAATATATTTAAAGGTGATTTTGGTATAAGTTATACATTTAAGTTACCAGTATCTACACTTTTATCACAAAGAGTTAGTAATACATTCTGGCTATCAATATGCTGTGTAACATTATTATATATGGTAGCACTTCCTCTTGGTTTGTTCTCAGGTAGATATAATGGAAGTAAGTTTGATAAAGCCGTTACATTGTATAATTTTGTAACTTTTGCAATACCAGGTTTTATATTTTACTTGGTTATGATTTTGATTTTTGGTTATACATTACATTGGTTCCCAGCATCAGGATATGTTGATCCAGGTGTTAAAGGTTTTGCATATGTGATAAGTAGATTAAGACATATGGTTTTACCTGCAATATGTTATACTTTAATAGCTACAACAGTAATAGTTCAATATTTAAGAAATGAAGTTATAGATGCTAAAGGTTCAGACTATGTAAGAACTGCAAGGAGCAAGGGAGTACCTATTAATAAAGTTTATTCACATCATATTTTTAGAAATTCTCTTTTACCAATAGCTGCATTCTTTGGATTTACTTTAACAGGACTTATTTCAGGTTCTGTATTTATGGAAACTATCTTTAGTTATCCTGGAATGGGAAAATTGTTTTTTGACTCTATACAATCAAGAGATTATTCATTATTGACAACATTAATTATGATTTACGGATTTATGACTTTACTTGGAAGTTTGCTATCAGATATCATTATGAGTATAGTTGACCCAAGAATAAGAATAGAGTAATAGGGGGAGTGATAAAATGAGTAAGAAAAAAGAAATGGAAAAAGATGCTTCCCTAAATAAGCAAGATATTACACCAAGTGCTTTCAAAGTAATTGTTAGGGAATTTAAAAAAGATAAATTAGCAACATTTTCGTTTATATTATTTGTTACGATAATATTGGTAGTATTCATAGGAAGTTTATTCTTTAATCTTGAAGAAGTAATGAAAGTAAATCTTATGAATTCATACTTAAAACCTGGAGAACAAGGATTTATTTTAGGAACTGACCAAGGTGGTAGACCACTTTTAGGACAACTTTTCTTAGGAACAAGAAATTCAATTCTTATAGGTGCCTCAGTAACATTTTTAACTAATTTAATAGGTATAATTGTTGGGTTAATTATAGGATTCTATGGTGGTATAGTAGATAACATCATTATGAGAATTATAGACTTTATCCAAGTGCTACCAATTCTTATGCTTATTATCGTATTTGTAACATTAGTTCCTAGATATAATGCATTTACATTCGTAATTATAATGACTGTATTCTATTGGGTAGGTATTGCCAGACTTGTAAGGTCAAAAGCTCTTTCTGAAGGAAGACGTGATTATATAAGTGCATCTAAGACAATGGGAACACCTTCATGGAAGATAATGTTTGGAGGAATACTACCAAATATTAGTTCAATTCTTATAATTAGTGCTATTTTAGACTTAGCTGGAAATATGGGAATAGAAATAGGACTTACATTCCTTGGTTTCGGGTTGCCGGATGGGGTACCATCACTTGGAACATTAATCAACAAGGCATTGGATCCTACTGTATTAAGAGATAGAATGTATATTTGGTTTCCTGCGTCAATGGTAGTACTTGTACTAATGCTTTCAATTAACTATGCAGGACAAGCATTAAGAAGAGCATCAGATGCAAAACAAAGATTAGGTTAGAAGTAGTATAATATAAAAAATTAAGCGTAGATTTTTTCTACGCTTTTTTGTTGAAATTTAACTATTTACTTTATGTAATTAAAAGATGGGTGCAAAAGCACTCATCTTTTTTAGGAAAGTTAAAATACATTATAAACAGCAATTGAAATTGTATTTGTAAAATTTGGGAGGATTTAAAAGGAACAAAGTCAATGCTGTAGTATGTAAAGTGTGGTAGCGAAGAAAAGGAAAACTTATGGGAGGAGTTTATTATCTTTAAACACTACCACACACTCTATATATACCGTAAAAATGATATTTAAAACATAGAAAAAATCTTTTTAAACATTTTTAATTGTAAAATTAGAACTGTACTAGAATAAAATATAAAAAATGAAAATTGAGTAATTCAATTTTCTATGCAATTATTATAGATTTTTGAAGTTTATTTATTGATATGAGAAAATTATTTGTTTTTAACTTTTAGTTATTAAACAATTAGATACAATGACTCTGGAGATTTTCTAAAGCCTGTTAAGAATGAAACTTCCGTATTTAATATATTTTCGATACATTCCCACAAAAAAACTCCACTTTCGTAGAGCTTTCTAATTCTTATTTTTTACTGTCTTTATATAAATCTGGTAGGCATCTATAAGTTACATTGTCTTCTTCATCTAATATAGTATTTTCATCTACAACAACTAATTTATATTTAAAATCTTTGGCTACAATGTATTTTTTGCCATCTCTCTCTTCGATTTTTACACCGGAATATTCTTTTGGAATACTTTTTTCATATTGCTCCCTTTTTTCTTCCAGTTTTGCAGAATCTGTATTTGGTGTAATTGGACTTGGACCTTGAAAATTTAATTTTGGAGATTTAGAACTCTCCTTTGTTATTACTAATTGTCCTCCTTTATCTCCATCATAAACTTTGTTTTCTAATTTTTTTAGCATACCTGAAGACGCACAAGAACATAACATAATTGATACAACCAATATGCTGATAATTTTTTTAAACTTAGCCATAGAATCCTCCCTTGTAAAATAACTATTAAATACCATTTACTTCATCATAAAATCGAAATGAAACATTAACACTTTTAGACTTTCATTTTATCATACATTTTTGCTTTAGTCAAGTAATTACATAAAAATATTTTTATAATATATATGTAATATTCGTCGTTTAATTGACTTTTTTTTGTGTATTTAGTATAATATTTGAATAGTATTGTAGATTTTTAAGGAGAGATATTATGGATGAAAAAGAGATATTTTTAACTGCTGAGGGTTTAAAAAAATTAGAATTAGAATTAGAAGAATTAAAAACCGTTAAAAGACAAGAAATAGCGGAGAAAATAAAGGTTGCAAGAGATTTTGGAGATCTTTCTGAGAACTCCGAATATGATGAAGCTAAAAATGAACAAGCTCAGATAGAAGAAAAAATTGTTAAACTCGATAATATGATTGCGAATGCAAAGATAATAGATGAAGTTGAGCTAGATACAAAAACTGTTAATGTAGGAGCTACTGTTACTTTAGTTCAAGTTGAAAGTAAGAAAAAGGTTGAATATACAATCGTAGGCTCTGCTGAAAGTAATCCGCTTGAAGGCAAAATTTCAAATGAATCACCTATTGGTAAAGCTATTTTAGGAAAGAAAAAGGGAAATAAAGTTCAAGTACAATTACCGAACGGAAATGTTGTAGAATACAAAATACAAAATATAAAGATAAATTAAGGGGTGATATTGTGGAAGAACAAAATTTAAATGAAATGCTCTTAGTAAGAAGACAAAAATTACAAGAGTTAGTTGATGCAGGAAAAGACCCACATGAAATTGAGAAATTTGAAGGTACTATTTATTCAAAAGAGATAAAAGATAATTACGAAAATTATGAAGGGAAAGTTGTAAGACTTGCTGGTCGTATTAGAACTAAAAGAGGACATGGTAAAGTTTGTTTTATGGACTTGCAAGATTTTTCTGGAAAGATTCAACTTTTTAATAAACTTGATGTTTTAGGCGAAAGTTATGAAGAAGTTAAAACTTTGGATATTGGAGATATTGTAGGGGTTGAAGGTGAAGTTTTCACAACTCATGCAGGAGAAATTTCAATAAGAAGTTCAAAGGTTGTTTTACTTACAAAATCTTTACAACTTTTACCGGAAAAGTTTCACGGCTTAAAAGATGTTGATTTAAGATATAGACAAAGATATGTGGATTTGATTGTAAATCCTGAAATTAAAGATGTTTTTGTTATGAGAAGTAAAATTATTTCTTCTATCAGAAAATATCTTGACAGTAGAGGATTTTTGGAAGTTGAAACTCCGATTTTAAATACAATTGCTGGTGGAGCGAATGCAAGACCCTTTATAACTCATCACAATACTTTAGATATTGATATGTATCTTAGAATTGCAAATGAATTATATTTAAAGAGATTGATTGTAGGTGGTTTCGATAAAGTTTATGAAATGGGAAGAATGTTCAGAAATGAAGGTATGGATAAACTTCACAATCCTGAATATACTGCGATTGAATTATATCAAGCCTATGTTGACTATGAAGAAATGATGACACTTTGTGAAGAAATGGTTTATACTGTTTGTATGGAAGTTGTTGGAAAGTCTGAAGTTGAGTTACAGGGTAAAGTTATTGACTTTAAACCACCTTGGAGAAGAATTTCAATGGTTGACGCTGTAAAAGAATATGCAGGAGTTGATTTTGAAACAATTTTAACAGATGAAGAAGCAAGAAAGCTTGCTATTGAAAAGAAAATAGAAGTTACTGAACATACTACAAGAGGAGAAGTTATTTCTCTATTCTTTGAAGAATTTTGCGAAGAATATATGGTTCAACCTACTTTTGTTACTAAGCACCCTGTGGAAATCAGTCCACTTGCTAAGAGAGACCCTAAGGACAAGAGATATACTCAAAGATTTGAAGCTTTTGTAAATTGTGGAGAAATTGCAAATGCTTTTAGTGAATTAAATGATGCAATAGATCAAAAACAAAGATTTTTAAAACAAGTTGAAGCCAGAGAAAATGGTGATGACGAAGCTCAAATGATGGATTATGATTTTATCAATGCACTTGAGATAGGTCTTCCACCAACTGGTGGTATGGGAATAGGAATTGACAGACTTATTATGTACTTGACAAATCAAGATACTATAAGAGATGTACTACTTTTTCCAACAATGAAACCTATGGTTGAAAAGGATAGTGAATAGGAGTTCATTATGAAAAAAAGAAATTTAGTTGCAATTTGTTTTGTTTGTCTTTCTTTTGTTGGTTGTAATAGCTTCCATACAGGAAAAGTTGTTATAGACAATAAAAAGAAAGAAAATAAAGTTGAAAATGTTGAATATATTGTTGTTGATGAAGAAGATAAAGAATCTTTAATTAAGAATATTAAAGAAGGTAAAGGTGCTGTTATTGATAAGAAGAAAAATTCTAATTCTGAAAAAGATAATAACAGTAATAAAAACAATAAAAATAACAACAACAGTGGTGGTAGTGATAGATAGGACAGTGATTATATGAGAATAGAATTTTCTCCGCCGGATATTACCCAATTAGAGATTGATGAAGTTGTAGATGCTTTAAAGTCAGGTTGGATAACAACTGGCCCAAAGACTAAAAGACTAGAACAAGAGCTTTCTGCTTTTACTAATACAGATAAGACAGTTTGTTTAAATTCTGCAACTGCTGCAATGGAACTTACTTTACGATTGCTTGGAGTGGGAGCAGGAGATGAAGTTATAACTTGTGCATATACTTATACTGCATCTGCAAGTGTTATTCATCATGTTGGGGCAAAGATTGTTTTAGTTGATACAAACAAAGATGATAAGTTTATGGACTTAGAAGCTTTAGAAAATGCAATTACAGAAAATACAAAGGTAATTATCCCAGTTGATTTGGCAGGAAAGCCTTGTAAATATGATGAGATTTTTGAAATTGTAGAAAGAAAGAAATCTTTATTTAGACCAAATAATAAATTACAAGAAAAAATTGGTAGAGTTATAGTTCTGGCTGATGGAGCTCATTCACTTGGAGCTGTTTATAAGGGAAAACCAAGTGGAAGCATTGCTGATTTTACTTGTTTCTCTTTCCATGCAGTTAAAAACTTTACTGTTGCTGAGGGTGGCTCAGTTACTTGGAATAGAAATTTAGGTTTAAACGATGATGAAATTTATAGAGAATTTCAACTTTTATCTTTACATGGACAATCAAAAGACGCACTTTCAAAGATGAAACTAGGTTCTTGGGAGTATGACATTGTTGCTCCTAATTACAAATGTAATTTAACTGATATTGCTTCAGGAATTGGTTTAGCTCAATTAAAGAGATATCCAAATCTTTTGAAAAGACGTTTTGAAATCGTGGAAAGGTATAATAGAGGATTTGAAGGAACAAGAGTAAAGCCTTTTATTCACTTTGAAGAAGATAAAAAATCTTGTTGTCATCTTTATATTGTAAATATTGAAGGTGCGAGTGAAGAAGAGAGAAATGAAATAATTGTAAAAATGGCTGAAAGAGGAATTGCTACAAATGTTCACTATAAGCCATTGCCTATGTTTACTGCTTATAAGAATTTAGGCTTTGATATAAAAGATTATCCAAATGCTTTTAATAATTATAAGTCAGAAATTACTTTGCCACTTCATACTTTATTAACAGATGAGCAAGTTGATTATATAATTGAAAATTTAAAGGCATTGGTGTAATTATGAAGATAAAAAAAGTCGTGATTCCAACAGCTGGACTCGCAACTAGAATGTTTCCTGCAACAAAGGGTGTTCCAAAGGCGATGTTGCCGATTTTTGACAAACCGACTTTGCAATATGTAATTGAAGAAGTTGTAGAGGCAGGAATTGATGAGGTAATTCTCATTGTAAATGAAGATTATTTTACAATTGACAAACATTTTAACTCTGAAATTGATCCAAGAGTTAAAAATTCAAACAATGTTTCAAAAAGCGATATTGACGCTTTGGAAAATATTTTAAAATGTAAGATAAGTTTTATAATTCAAAAAGAACAAAAGGGATTGGGTCATGCGATTCTTTGTGCAAAAGAAGCTGTAGATGGCGAAGATTTTTGCGTTGTTTTGGGGGATGTTATAATTGACTGTAAAGACAGTTCATGTACAAAAGAGCTTGTCGATATTTATAACAGATACGAAAAAACAGTAGTAGGTGTTGAATTTGTACCTGATGAAAAAAGGCATAATTACGGCGTTTTGGAAGGAAAAGAAATCGAAAAAAATGTTTTTGACTCAACAAGACTTATAGAAAAACCGAATATTGATGAAACGAATTCAAATTTAGCAATGGTCGGAAGATATATTGTTAAAAATGAAATTTTTGAAATTCTTGAAAATCAAAAAGCGGGAAAAAATGGAGAAATACAATTTACAGACTCCTTAAATGAATTGACTTTAAAAGGAGATTTATTAGGCTATAAATTTGACGGTAAAACTTATGACGTTGGAAATAAAGTTGGAGTTTTAATTGCAAGTATAGAATATGGTTTGAAAGATAAAACAAATCAAAATTCTATAAAAGAATACTTAAAAAAACTAGTTTCTTCAGATTTTAAAATGGGAGAATAATAATGATAAGAAAAATATTTTTAATAATATTGGATATTATAATTATAAATCTTTGTTACTATTTGGGTTTTCTATTAAAGTTTGATTGGAAAATTCCTGCACATTATTGGTATATGTATAGCAAATGGATAATTCCTATAGTTTTAATCAAAATTGTAGTTTTTGCCCTCTTTGGTTTATACAGAATAATGTGGAGATATGCAGATTTTAAAGAGTTGTTTAGAATTTTTATGGCAATAGTTGTCGCGAATGTTCTAACTGGAATCCTTTTAATATCAAGGAATGTAGGATTTCCAAGAAGTGTTATGGCACTTGTTTTCGTAATTGATATGTTTTTTGTTACAGGTACGAGATATCTTTCAAAGGCTAGAAAAAATTTAGTTTTTTCAATTCCTGTTGAAAAACTTAAAAGAGTTTTAATTATTGGAGCAGGAGATGCAGGTGTTTTAGTTCTTAATGAACTTAGAAAACATAAGGAATTAGGTTATAAGGTTGTAGCTTTTATCGACGATGATAAAAACAAGGTAGGAACAGAAATTTTAGGAATTCCCGTTCTTGGAGGAAAAGAAAAAATTATTTCAGCTATTAGTGAATTTAGAATAGATGAAGTTATTTTGGCAATGCCTTCAGCTAACAGAGAAATTCAACAAGATATTTCAGATATTTGCTCAAAATTATCTATGAAGATAAAAATAATTCCTGGAATGTATGAATTAATTGATGATCAAAAATTAAATATAAGAGATTTAAGAGATGTTGAAATTGGAGACTTGCTTGGACGTGATGAAGTTAAATTAGATCAGGAAGTACTAAATGATTTCTTGAAAAATAAAACTGTCTTGGTAACAGGCGGGGGCGGTTCAATCGGTTCTGAGCTTTGTAGACAAATAGCAAAATTTAGTCCAAAAAAATTGATAATTTTAGACATCTATGAAAATAATGCCTATGAAATTCAAATGGAACTTGTAAGACATTATAAAGATTTAGATTTGGTTGTAGAAATTGAATCAATAAGAGATGCTGAAAGAATGGATATAATATTTGGAAAATATAAACCTGATGTAGTATTTCACGCAGCAGCTCATAAACATGTTCCACTTATGGAAAACAGCTCAACTTCTGCAATTAAAAACAATGTTTTTGGAACTCTAAATGTTATAAGAGCCTGTGATAAGCACAATGTTTCAAAATTTGTTTTGATTTCAACAGATAAGGCTGTAAATCCTACATCTGTAATGGGAACAACAAAGAGAATTTGCGAAATGTTAGTTCAAACATATAATGAAAAATCTAAAACAGAATTTGTCGCTGTTAGATTTGGAAATGTTTTGGGTTCAAACGGATCTGTAATTCCGCTTTTCATAAATCAAATAAAAGAGGGTGGACCTGTTACAGTTACTCACGAAGATATAATAAGATACTTTATGACAATCCCTGAAGCTTGCCAACTTGTATTACAAGCGGGGGCAATTGCTAAAGGGGGAGAAATCTTTATACTTGATATGGGTGAGCCTGTTAAAATTCTTGACTTGGCAAAGAACCTTATTAGACTTTCAGGCTTTGAACCTTATAAAGACATAGACATTAAAATTACAGGACTTAGACCCGGAGAAAAACTTTATGAAGAATTACTATTAAATATGGAAAATTCAGTAGCAACTGACTACGAAAAAATATTTATAGAAAAACCGATAGTTCACAATGTAGAAGCTCTAAAAGATGGACTTGAAAGACTTGATAAAGTTAAAAACACTCTGGACAAAAAAGATATTACAGACATCTTAAAAGATATGGTTCCGACATTTAAACCGGACTTGTTGAATAAGTAGAAATATTCCACTAATTTGTAGTCAAACTGAGAAGAAATTTATTAATTTCTTCTCTTTTTTGTATCTTTATTTATATATTAATGATATAATAAATATATGTTAGTTTCAAAACTTAATTTAACTAATATGTTTACATAGTAAGTTGAAAAGGATTTTTAGTTTATGATAGATAGGGGGATATTGAAGTGGAATATAAAATTCATTTTGAAGATATAGCCAATGTTCAAAGAGAACTCTCTAATTCTATAGCAATTTGGAATAATTCAATAAAAAATCTTATGGAAGCAATTAAAAATTTTTCTGATGACTCTTCTCTTAAGGGAGAGACAATGGATAGCATTAAAGTATATCTATATGAAGTTCACGGGACTTTGTTAGTTTCAATGCAAAATTTAATTCAGGATTATGCTTATTCTTTACTGTTATATAAAGATGGGTACTATAATGTCGATAGTGATTCCAAATCAAAGCTCTCTGAACAAACTTTCGTAAACTTAAGGAATGAATTGTCCTATTCTAGAAGTAATTTTGCAAATCAGATAGATTTACTAGTAGCAACAAAAAATAAAGTTTCTGACTTAATAAGTTACAGTGGAAATAGCCATGATACTATGATTTCTAACTATAATTTTTTAATTAGTGGGTTAGACACTCTTAATAGCAGAATAGTTTCATATGAGAAATTGCATCAATCACAAGATTTAAAGCTTTTTAAGGAGTTATTGGTATCTACAAGAAATTTCATGGAAAACTATAGCAATAAAGCTCGTGATATAAGCACCTACCAATCAGGAGATTTAGCCAAAATAGACTTTGCAAAAGAATTAGCTATTGCCTTTGACAATTCTAATAGATATCTTTCCAATAGGAAAAATATAATAGAAGAGGCAGACAAAAGAGACAAAGTTAGATGGGAACAAATTTTCGCAAAAGAGAGAAGAAATAAAGGTATAAAAAACTTAATTGTTGGAGGACTTACACTTTTAGTTGGAACAGCAGCAATAGTAGCAACAGGAGGATCAGCAACGCCATTAGTAGTACTTGCTGGGAAAATATGTGGAACAGGAACAGTAGCATATTCAGTATCTAATATGACAGAAGCTGGTCAAGATGTAATTTATGGCTCTTTAGGAGATAACAAAACAGGTGCTATTAATCCTATAAGAGATACTGTATTTTTAGGGAATGACAAATTGTACCATGGAACTGGACAGATTTTTACAAAAGGTTCATCAATACTTATACCAATAGGAAAAACAAATAGTATTGTTAAAGGAGGTTTTCAATTTTTAGCAGGAAGTGCAGGAGCATGGGTTGGAGGAAAGGTTGGCTATTATGGACTGAAACAACTTGGATTTTCAGAAGAAAATGCAAGAATTGGACAGTTTCTAGCTTCCATGCTAGGAGCATATTATGGTTCCAAATATGCTGGTAAATTTACCTTGAATAGTAAAGCTATTGAAAAACCAATAGAAGTAAAAGAAAACATTACTGATAAGCCGAATGTAGCGAAAGAGAATATTCCTGAAAAGCCAGTAGAATTGAGTGATAACATTGTAGAAAAACCAATAGAAGTAAAAGATTTTAATAGCTGGGAAAAATTAAAATTAGATAATCCTGGAAAAGTTACAAAGTTTATATCTGATAATAAGCCAAAAAATGCCCCAATACCAAAAAATTGGTTTGAAAAGGGAGGAAGCTTAAAAATTGAAAAATTTAAAGATGGATCTCAGATATGGAAATATATTGATGCTAATGGCAAGATTAAAGTGTATAAAAGTTTTACAGTAGACAATTCATTTTTAAAACTTAATACAGTTGTAGGAAAATTAAAATTAAAAGCGAGAATGTGGTTTAAAGATAAATTTGAAAGAGGAATAAAAATTGATCGAATGGAGGGGAATAATAATTTAGGACATAATTTTCCTGGTATTGATAGAATAGAAAATAGAACAATAACTAGTATAAAAAGTAGGAATTTATCAGCAAAATCTTATCTAACTGGGAAGAGATTGGAATATACCATTAAAAATGATATTAATAAGTTAATTAATTTTGAAAAAGGTAGAATGAATGGTAATAGAGTTAATCCGGAAGATTATTCATTTAAATGCTTAGAAGTAGTAGTTCCAAATGTAACTCTTAATGAAAGTCAAATAAATTGTATTAACAATGCAATTGAATATGCAAATAAGAACAATATAATATTAAAAATAATAGTTGGAGGAAATTAAAAATGATATCAAAGGCAAGTGTATCAATCCATTTAGGTGATAATATATTAATAATACATGATATAAGAGATGAAAGGGGATTATGGGTAAGTCAATATCAAGATAAAATTTATTCACATACAATGACTAATACAGAGTTTGGGAAAGAGATATTAACTAAATTAGAATATTCAGAAAATTCAAAACATAAAAATTCTAAAAAAGATTTTTGGGCAGTAACAGGAATAAAATCTTACAACACATTTTGTAAAAAATATAAATTCATAGAGGTTTTAAAATATGATGATAAGATTAAGGTTGAACTTTGGGTTAGTATTGGGAAAGGATATATTGGAAGTAAGAATTCTAATAATATTGTAGAGTTATTGTTACCAGTCAATCCGGAAGTGTTGGGAGAAACTGTACGTAATTTAGCATTAAATGCTAAGGATATAGATTTTAAAAATATTTCTAAGAATGGTGGATTTGAAACCGCAGATGATTCAAAAGTTAGTTATAAGCTACTTCCTGATGAATATATTGATATAGAAGATGGACATACAGATGCTTATCAAATATATATTCATGAAGAATATGAAAATAACTATATAGGATTTATGATAGATACTGCATATGAAAGTTTTTCAAGTGAAGATATAAAAAAAACATGGACAAGATGGCATGGGGATTTAAAATCATTTAAGTATAAAGAGATTGACGATAAAGAATACTATGTAGAAGTTTCTGGAAAAAATAAAAAGATAGAAAAACATTCATACTTATATAAAGATGGAGAAGAAGTTTTAGAGCTTACATTTGAAATTGATTTAGTAAATACTCCATTAGATTTGCAAGAAAAAATAAAGAAAGATTTTAAAAAATTTGTTAAGTCGGTTAAAGTAGTTAATAAATAACAATAATAATGAAGTTTTTACATTCGCAAAATTAATTTGTGATAAAATTGTTCTGAAAAAACAAATGTAAAGGCATATATTTTGAAATAATAAATTTAGTTACTGAACCATTAATTTCTTTTTTTGTGCAGACAAATTTTATACTTTGTCTATACCTTGACTCCATCAAATTGGTGGAGTTTTTTTGTGAAACTTTTAAAAAAGTATTGACTTTATATTTTTATTATTGTATAATAGTCAAAGAAAAATTGACGGAGGTAAATTTTATGACAAGTACAGTTAAAATGTCGGTTTTTAATATTGGTAAAAATTGTTTGATTGACTTTTCTGTTTTTGTTCTTAAATTTTCTCTTTTTAATAATTTTGGTAATTTAGCCGGTAATCCATTTTTTATAAAATGTATTTCCGGTTTTTGTTTTAAAAAGACAAAGTTTCCTAATATTCAAGTTGTAAAAGGCTTTTTAAAGGAGCTTTGTTTCCAATTTTATTCAATATTTTTCTTTAATAATTTTAATTTTAGGAAATAACTTTTAGTTATTTCCTTTTTTTGTGTTTATGACAAAATGACCTAGTAGGAGGAATGGTATGAACAAATTTAGAAATTTAGTTAGTAGTGAGGACTTTTCGTGTGAAGAGTTACTTGAACTTATGGAGTTAGGAGCTGAGATTTATAATAATCCTGAAAAATTTTCAGAAAAATGTAGAGGAAAGATTTTGGCATCATTGTTCTTTGAACCTTCAACAAGAACGAGATTGAGTTTTGAATCTGCAATGCTTAGACTTGGTGGAAGTTGTATAACTGTTCCGGATCCTAAAGTTTCATCAGCAACTAAGGGAGAAAGCCTACAAGATACAATAAAAACAGTGGGTTGTTATTCAGATATTATAGCTATGCGTCATCCACACGAGGGTTCTGCAGAGCTTGCAAAAGAAGTAACACTTGTTCCTTTTATTAATGCGGGAGACGGTGGACATCAACATCCAACTCAAACTCTTACAGATTTACTTACAATTTCACAATATAAGAAAAGTTTGGAAAATATGACTATCGGTCTTTGTGGGGACTTAAAATTCGGAAGAACTGTTCACTCACTAGTTAAGACTCTTTCAAAGTTTAAGGGAAATAAATTCATCTTTATTTCACCGGGTGAGCTTGTTATTCCAGAATATATTAAGGTGTATCTAAATGACCATAATGTTGAGTTTATTGAAGTTAGAACAATAGAAGAAGTTATGGATAAACTTGATATTCTATATATGACAAGAGTTCAAAGGGAAAGATTTTTCAATGAGGCTGATTATGTAAGACTTAAAGATACTTACATTTTAGATAATAAAAAGTTGAAAACTGCAAAGGATGATATGATAATTCTTCACCCATTGCCAAGAGTAAATGAAATTGCGACAGAAGTGGATTCAGACCCTAGAGCAAAGTATTTTAATCAAGTTAAATTCGGTATGATAATCAGAATGGCATTAATCTTAAAATTATTGGAGGTAAAATAATGTTAAATATTAATAGTATTTCAAATGGAATTGTAATAGACCATATTAAACCGGGTCTTGGTTATGAAATTTTTAAACTTTTAGAATTGGATAGTGCAGATTTTACAGTTGCACTTATAATGAATGCCGATTCTAAAAAATATGGCAAAAAAGATATGATAAAAATTGAAAATGTAATGGATATTGACCTAGCAATTTTAGGTTTGATAGATAGAAATTTAACTATAAATATCATTGAAAATGAAAAAATCAAAGAAAAACTTTCAATGATTTTACCTGAAAAGGTAGAGGGTTTTATAAAATGTAAAAATCCACGTTGTATAACTTGCCACGAAAATGTTCAGAATAAATTTATATTAGTTAATAGAGAAAAGGGAATTTATAGATGTAATTACTGTGATAATTTATATTCTTGTGGAGGACATAGTGAAAAAAATAGTTAAAAATGCAATCCTAGTGGATAAAGATATAAATAGAGTCGGAGAAATAAAGATTGAAGACGGAAAGATTGTAGAAATTGGTGAAAATTTAAGTTTCGATGAAAGTTATGAAATTATAGATGCAAAAGGAAAGACTGTTATGCCTGCATTTGTAGATTTGCATGTGCATTTTAGAGATCCGGGTTTTACTTATAAGGAAGATTTAAAAACAGGCTCACTTTCAGCTTTAAGAGGCGGATATACAACTGTAAATACAATGGCAAATACAAAGCCTATTTGCAGTGATTTAGAAACTTATAACTATATAATGAAGAGAGCAAAGGAATTAGATTTAGTAGATATAAATCAGATAGTCGCAGTTACTGAAAATTTTGACGGAAAAAATTTAGTTGACTATTCAAAATTTAAAAATGCAAAATTTTTATCCGACGACGGTAAAGGTGTGCTTTCCGAAACTACAATGTATAGAGCGATTTTAGAGGCGAAAAAATACGATAAAATCATAATGATACATGCAGAAAGTGAACTTTCTCCAATTGATTATAGAATAGCAGAAGACCTTATGACTTTAAGAGATGTTTATCTTGCAAAGAGATTGGGTGGAAGAATTCATCTTTGCCATGTTAGTACAATTGACTCTTTGGAAGCTGTAAGACGTGGAAAAAAAGAGGGAGTAAAGGTTACTTGTGAAATAACTCCGCATCATATTGCACTTTGGGATAATTCTTACAGAGTAAATCCGCCAATAAGAACAAAAGCTGATGTTGAAGCTCTAATAGATGGAATTGTGGATGGAACTGTTGATGCGATTGCAACGGATCATGCGCCACATACTGCAGAGGATAAGGCGAATGGAAGTCCGGGACTTGTCGGACTTGAAACTGCATTTGCGATTTGTAATACAAAATTAGTTAAAGAGAGAAATATCGACATAAGAACTTTGTCAAAAGTAATGTCCTATGGGGGAGCTAATTTAATGGGAATTAAAAAAGGTCTTTTAAAAGAGGGATATTTTGCAGATTTGGTTATAGTTGATACTGATAAAAAAATTGTTGTAGATTCAAGTAAATTTGCATCAAAAGCAAAAAATACACCTTTTGATAAAATGGAACTTTACGGAGAAGTGCTTATGACAATTAAAGCAGGAGAAATTAAGTATAAAGGAGAATTTTAATGATAATAGATAGATTATATGAAGCAGTAAAAGAAAAAGGGTTTGTTTGTGTAGGACTTGATAGCCATTTAGACTATATTCCAAATTATATTAAAGAAAAGCACGAAAAAATTTCAGATATAATTTTTGAATATAATAAGACAATAATTGATGCAACAAGTGATATTGTAGCAATCTACAAACCACAAATTGCATATTATGAAGCAAACGGACTTGAAGGCCTTATTGCTTATCAAAGAACTTTAAGATATCTTAAAGAAAAGGGACTTTTAGGTATCGGAGATGTTAAAAGAGGGGATATTGCAAGTACTGCAAAGGAATATGCAAAGGCACATTTTAAAGGAGAGTTTGAAGCAGACTTTATAACTCTTAATCCATATATGGGAATGGACAGTATCACACCTTATTTAGATTATTTAAAAATCGGAGAAAAGGGAGTTTTCGTTTTACTTAGAACTTCAAATGAGGGAGCAAAGGATATTGAATGTCTTGATTATAACGGAGAAGCTCTATACTTCAAAGTTGGAGATGAACTTAAGAAATTTGCTGATGAATTAACTTCTGAATGTGGATATTCTCCTTTGGGATTTGTCGTAGGAGCGACTCATAGCGAAGAAGCTAAGAAGATAAGAGAAAGATATAAAAATATTTTCTTTTTATTACCTGGATATGGAGCACAAGGTGCAAAAGCGGAAGACATCAGAACTTATTTGAATGACTTTAATGGCGGAGTTGTAAACTCTTCAAGAGGAATTATAAAATACTATCAAAAATTTGAAGACGGCGAAGAAAGATTTGCTCACTATACAAGAGAAGCTGTTTTGAATATGAGGAAGGATATTTATGGAGAATAAATCATACGAAAAAGTTGAAATAATTTTAAATGAAAAAATTTCCGAAGGCATTTACAAAATGGATGTCAAGGGAGAATTTAAAGCTAAAGTCGGACAATTTTATATGGTTAAATGCTTTGAGGACGGGAATATGCTTCCCCGTCCGATAAGTATTTGCGATATGGAAGATGATAAATTGACTTTTCTTTATGCAGTTGTGGGAAAAGGTACAAAGATTATGTCCGAAAAGAAAGTTGGAGACAGCATAGAAATTTTAGGACCGCTTGGTAACGGCTTTCCGATTGATGAATTTAAAGGGAAAAAAGTTGCACTTGTTGCAGGGGGAATCGGAATTGCACCAATGCTATATCTTGCAAAGAAATTGGAAGCAGACGTGGATTTATATGCAGGCTTTAGAGATGAAATATATTTTACTGAAGAATTTAAGGAATTTACAAAAAATACATATATCGCAACAAATACAGGGAGTGTAGGACATAAGGGTTTCATAACTGAAATAATAAAAGATGATTATGATGTAATCTATTGTTGCGGTCCAAATCCTATGATGAATTCTGTTAAAAATTTAAACTTTAACATACCTGTCTATGTTTCTTTAGAGAGTAGAATGGGTTGTGGAATCGGGGCTTGTCTAGCTTGTAGTTGTAAAACTAAAAACGGAATGAAAAGAATTTGCAAGGAAGGTCCTGTATTTGAAGTTAAGGAGGTGAATTTTTAATGTTGGAAGTAGATATTTGTGAAGTTAAATTTAAAAACCCCGTTATCGGAGCTTCCGGAACTTTCGGTTTCGGTAGAGAATATGCTGAATATATCGACTTAAACAGAATAGGCGGTATTTCTACAAAAGGACTTACTTTTGCAGGTAAAGACGGAAATACGGGAATTAGAATTTACGAAACACCTGCAGGGATAATGAACAGTATCGGACTTCAAAATCCTTCAGTACCGACTTTTATTGAAGAAGATTTACCTTTTATGGAAAGTTTTGATACACAGATTTTAGCAAACATTGGAGGTTCACAATTAGAGGATTATTTAAAATCCATTGAACTTATCAATAAGACGAATATAAAAATAATTGAATTGAATATTTCCTGCCCAAATGTAAAATCAGGTGGAATGGCTTTTGGAATAAAATGCGACATTGCAGAGGGAATTGTAAGAAAAGTTAGAGAAAATACGGATAAAATTCTTATGGTAAAATTATCTCCAAATGCTGAAAATATAAAAGAAATGGCAAAAACTTGTGTTGAAGCGGGAGCGGATTGTCTTTCACTTGTTAATACATTTAATGCCTTGGCGATAGATATTTATAATAGAAAAGCAGTTTTTGACAATGTAACGGCAGGACTTTCAGGAGCTTGTATAAAACCGATAGCTCTTAGAATGGTAAGAGATGTCGCTTCGGTTGTAGATGTTCCGATTATCGGAATGGGTGGAATAATGAATTGGCAAGATGCAATTGAGTTTATTATGGCTGGAGCAACTGCAATTCAAGTTGGAACGGCAAACTTTATCAATCCTAGAGTAATGATTGATATAATTGAAGGAATGGAAAAATTCTGTAAAGAACAAAATATAAAAAATTTAGAAGAAATTAGAGGAATTATTTAGGAGGTAAATATGGAACAAAGAGTATTGGAATTATTAAAAGAAAGTGAAGCATTATTAGAAGGACATTTCCTATTATCATCAGGAAAACATAGCGACAAATATGTTCAATGTGCAAAACTTTTGATGTATCCAAAAAAAGCTGAAGAAGTTTGTAAGGTAATTAAGAAAAAACTTGAAGATGCAAATGTAAAAGTTGATGCAGTAGTTGGACCTGCAATGGGCGGAATTGTAATTGCTTACGAATTGGGAAGAGCCTTGGGAGTAAGAGCAATGTTCACAGAAAGAGAAAATGAAATTATGACTTTAAGAAGAGGATTTTTCATAAATGAGGGAGAAAATGTACTTGTAGTTGAAGATGTTGTTACAACAGGAAAATCTTCATTGGAAACAATAAAAGTTCTAAAAGAACATGGAGCAAATGTTGTTGGAATTGCTTCAATAGTTGATAGGACAAATGGAAAATCAAATATTGAATATCCGCTTTTCCCTGCAATTTCCTTAAATGTTCAAGCATTTGACAAAGAAGAATGTCCACTTTGTAAAGAAGGAAAAATTGAACTTGTAAAACCTGGAAGCAGAAAAAAATTCTAAGCTATTAAAAAAGCATACTCGTATAAAAACGAGTATGTTTTTTGAAAATTTCGTAGATGTGATTTTTCGATATTTAATCGCAATTACTTTTATAATTTTAAGCTATGATTAGTTATAATTATATTTAACACATATTGACTATAAATCACAAAAGTGCTATGATAATTATAACTATTAGAAATTGTTTCATCCGTTTTTTGTAGTTTATTTAAGTTAAGTTATTAGTTTTGTTATTTCTAATAACTAAAAAATTTTTGAAAATAAGTGATGTGTTATTTTTAAAAATAGGTATAATATCAAAAACATTCTATGAGGAGGTGCACAATGAAAAAAAGATTTTGTTGTATTATGTTGAGTGTACTTATGGTATTAGGTACTTTGTTACCTATTTTCAGAATTTCAGCTGAAACTGGTAGAAATATTTCACCTAATGTGAATATTACGAAATTTACAATTACCAACGGAGAAGGAAAAGAGTTAAATAAAATTTCCCGTTGGAGTAGATTTAAACTTAATTTAGATTGGAATGCAGAAAAGTATAAAAATACCCTAAAAAAAGGTGATTACTTTGAAGTTAAATTACCAGATACTTTTAGATTTATAGAAGACTCATCAGCTGTTGATTTTCCAATATATGGAACAGACGGAAAAACTGTTTATGGAAAAGGCAAAATTGCTGTAAAAAAAGAAGGTGGAGGAGTTTTAAGAGTTACTTTAAATGAAAAAGTTGAAAACCTCTACAATGTTAAGGGAAAAATTTCTATGGAATCTTCATTTAATCAAGATAAAATAAAGATTGGACAAGACAATCTTTTAGAAATTGAGATGAATGGTAAAAAATTAAATAAAAAAATTCATATAGAAAAGCCTGGATTAGTACCAGATGAAATTTTAGAAAAATGGCCTAACAGAGTTAACGAGAATGCCAACGAAGTAGCGTGGACTGTTCGTTTTAATGTAAAGGGTAAAAATTTCAAAAATGTTGTATTTGAGGATAAATTGACCGTTTCAAATGGAAAATCTAGTGGACTTCACTATATTAAAGATAGTTTTGAACTAGAAAGAGTAAAACTTGATAAATATGGAAATGCAACTGAAAGTATATCAAAGGAAAAAATTGGAAATAAAGTTCAAATTTCTGAAAATGGAACAAAATTTAGATTTGAGCTTGGGGATATAAACAAAGGAGAACAATATTTCTTAAGATATAAATCAACTTACAAACCTAATCTTGTTGTAAAAAACAAGGTAAAATTATTAGCACAAGGCGAAAGTCATGAAGCAACAAGTACCTATAGAAGTGCAATTTCTAATGGAAGTATTGAGGGAAATTTGCTTGGAAAAATAAAGATTATTAAAGTTGATGCTGATAATAATAAAATGCCTTTACAAGGTGCAAAATTTCAAATTACTAACAAAGAAACTAATGAAACTTTTGAATTAGTGACTGATAAAAAAGGAGAAGCGGTTTCTGAAAAATTAGTTCAAGGTAAGTATGAAATTAAAGAAATTCAAGCTCCTTCAGGTTGGATAAAAAGCGATGAAATAATTAATGTTGAAGTAAAAGATAATGTTGCTGTAGTAAAAACTATAACTAATAAGAGAGAAAAAACGGAAGTAAAAGTTAATAAAGCT
This sequence comes from Parvimonas sp. C2, assembly GCF_035282405.1. NCBI lineage: Bacteria > Bacillati > Bacillota > Tissierellia > Tissierellales > Peptoniphilaceae > Parvimonas > Parvimonas sp. C2. The sequence goes on along the minus strand of NZ_JAYKBP010000002.1, from coordinate 463,147 downwards.
TGGGTTGGAAAGAAGACATCGTCTGTTGTAGTAAACTTATTAGCAGATGGTAAAAAAATCGATAAAGTCACTCTAAGTGATGAAAATAATTGGCAACATATATTTAAAAACTTAAATAAATTTAAAGATGATGGAAAAACTGAAATTAAATATACTGTTGAAGAAGAAAAAATTGACGGATATAAAACAGAAATAAGAGAAAATTCAAAGAATGATTTTACAATAACAAACAAGAATATAGAAAAATCAGAAATTTCAGTTGAAAAGAAATGGATAGGAACTCCATTGAAAGAAGTAGAAGTACAACTTTTAGCAAATGGAAAAGAAGTTCAAAGAGTAAAATTAAATGACTCAAACTCTTGGAAACATACTTTCAAAGACTTGCCAAAATTTGATGAAAATGACAAAGAGATAGTCTATACAGTCAAAGAAACAGAAGTGGAAGGTTATGAAAGTAAAATAGAAGGAAATGTAAAAGACGGTTTTGTAATTACTAACAAGAAAATTCCAAAAAATTCTAAAATTCCAAAAACAGGAGTTGGTACTCAAATACTTACTTATGTTACAATGGGGACATTAAGTCTTGGACTTCTACAAATTTCAAGAAAGAAAAGAAATAAATAGATAGTTAAAAAGCAAAAGAGAGCACAAGCTCTCTTTTTTGTATTATAATTCAATTTTTAAAATTCGCCGATATCTTCTCTGTAGAAGAAAGAGTCAGTTTTTAATTTTTCGACATCTCTATAAGCTAATTCTCTTGCCTTTTCAAAATCTTCTGCCATCGTTGTTACAATTAAATTTCTTCCACCTTTTGCGTAGAGTTCGTTATTTTTTTCTTCAACTCCCATAAAGCAAATATCACTTTCTACAGGAACGAGATTAATTTTATCTTGGCATTTTTCTTTTGAAGGGTAGCCGTTTGATGCAAGAACTACACCGATACAAACTTCGTCAGTCCATTTGATTTCAGGCTCTTTATCGTCCATTACATCCAGAATATTTTGAACAAAGTCTGATTCTAAACGTGGCAATAGAACTTCGGCTTCGGGATCTCCAAGTCTAGCATTAAAACTTAAAACTTTTATTCCATCTTTTGTTACAACAATTTCTCCATATAAAAATCCTTCAAAGCCATAACCGTCTTCATACATTGATTTTGCCATAGGTTTTAAGATTTTTTCTACAACTTGTTCAATTTCATTATCTGTAATTTTTGCAACAGGGCTACAAGCTCCCATACCACCGGTATGTTCAGCATCGTCGCTATCTGATGTTCTCTTGTAATCCTTAACAATTTGTAGTGGATAAACTTTGCTATTTTTTACCAATGCAAAGATTGAGAATTCCTTACCTATGATAAATTCTTCAACTAAAATTTTTGAATTTTCATTTTCATCAAAAATTTCATTTACTATATCCATTGCCATTTTATTGCTTCTTGCAATGAAAATTCCCATATTTTTAGGAATGGAGTCAATTTTTATAGTTGTGGGAAATTTTTCAATTTCTGAAACGAATTTTAGAGCTTGATCTCTATCAGTAAATACAACATATTTAGTTGTAGGTATCTTCAATTTTTCCATAAGTTGTTTTGTAAAATATCTGCTGGATTCAATTCTTGTTGCAGATTTTGTAGGTCCAAAAAGTCGTAATCCATTTTTGTTGAACTCGTCTTTTATTCCTAGTGCTAAAACATCAGCAGGACCTACTAAAGTCAAGTCGATATTTTCTTTTATTGCAAAGTCTTTAATTTGTTCAATATCATACATATCTATATCTACTTTTGTAGCACCATCCATTTTGCAATTTCCAGGTAAAACGTAAATTTTTTCCGCTAATTTGCTTTTTTGACATGCCTTTAACATTGCATGTTCACGTCCACCTTTTCCTATAATTAGTATTTTCATAAAATCACCTCTTTATCTATTTTTGGTATTATATATAAATTATAAAATATTTATTAGATTTAATTCATATTATTTTCTATTTTTGATAATTTAGTTAAAATTATTATATCGTGTTTCCATTTTGATAATATTTTTAAGGTAAACACGATGAAATTAATATAATTTAACAAAGTTAAATTATATTAATTATATCATTACAAAGAAATTTTTTCAATTTTATTTTTTCGTATTAATAAGAAATGATAAAATTTTGTACAAATTTTGAGTTGAAAGTTGGTAATTTTATTGTATTTATTTAATTTTTTAGATAGAGGGGTATATTAGATTTAGATTAGAAATTCTATATTAGTAAAGGAGGACGGGAATGTTACAGTTAAAGAATATCAGTAAAAGTTATAAAACCGGAGATTTATTTCAAAAAGCATTAGATAATGTATCTCTTAATTTTAGAGATAATGAATTTGTATCTATTCTTGGTCCAAGTGGTAGTGGAAAATCTACTCTATTAAATATAATAGGGGGATTGGATAAATATGAACAAGGTGAGCTTTTAATTGATGGAATATCAACTAAAAAATATAAAAATGAAGATTGGGATAGCTATAGAAATCATACAATAGGTTTTGTTTTTCAAAGTTATAATTTAATTTCTCATCAGACTATTTTATCAAATGTAGAATTGGCTTTAACTATTTCTGGAATATCTAAGGCTGAAAGAGAACAAATGGCTATAGATGTACTGGATAAGGTTGGGCTTAAAAGTCAAATTCATAAAAAACCTAATCAATTATCTGGTGGGCAAATGCAAAGAGTTGCCATAGCAAGGGCACTTGTAAATAATCCTAGCATTGTACTTGCGGATGAACCTACAGGTGCGCTCGATTCGGAAACAAGTGTTCAAGTTATGGAGTTACTTAAAGAAGTTGCAAAAGATAGACTTGTAATAATGGTTACTCATAATCCTAAGTTGGCAAATGCATATTCAACTAGAATTGTTGAATTAAATGATGGACGAATTGTCTCTGACACCACCCCTTTTATTTTAGAAAATGAGAGTGAAGGAGTTCATAAAAATTTTGGGAAGTCTTCAATGTCCTATCTTACAAGCATAGCTTTAAGTTTTAATAACTTAAAAACGAAATTTAAGAGAACTCTTATGGTTGCAATCGCAGGTTCAATTGGAATAATCGGTATAGCTTTAATTTTAGGATTATCCAATGGTGTAAATCAGTTTATTAAAGATACGGAAGAGGAAACAATGATTTCTTATCCAATAGAGATTGATAAAAGTAGCTTTTCAATGGGTAGAATGTTTGAAAATTCGAGTGATGAAAATAATGATGGAGATATAGCAGAAGTTAAAACTATTCAAAAGATGCTATCTGCAATTAATAAAAATGATTTATCTTCTTTAAAAGAATATTTTGAAAATGATGGAAAATCAATCAATAATTATGCTAAGACAATAGAATACAAATATGATATTACACCTATGATTTATACTTTAAATAAAGAAAAATATGTTAAAGTAAATCCTAATGGGGCAATGAAATCAATGGGTTTTTCTTCAAATAATTTTCTTTTTTCAAGTAATTCTATGAAAGCATTTAATAAATTACCTAAGAATGATAGTCTGTATAAGGATAAATATACTTTAAAATATGGCTCTTGGCCAAGTAACGAAAATGAAGCGATAGTAATAACTAACTCAAAAGGTTCTCTATCTGATTTTATTTTTTATTCACTGGGGCTTCGTGATAATGACGAGCTTTCAAAAATGGTAAAAAAATTTGCAAATAGAGAAAAAACAGATGTTGAAGAGGATAACATCTCTTGGAAGTACGAAGATATTGTGGGTAGAGAATTTAAAGTTTTAAGTAGTTCACAGCTTTATTCTTATGACTCTAAAAATAAAGTATATATAGAAAATTCTACAGATAGTCCATTTGTTGAAAATCTTTTGAAAAATAATTCAAAAAAATTAAAAATAGTTGGAATAGCTTCACCAAATAGTGATGAAAGTTCACTCATTTTAAAACCTGGTATTTGGTATACTGATGACTTAGAAACAAATTTAAGAAAAATATCAAAAGAAAGCGAAGTTGTAAAGGCACAAAAAGAAAATCCAGATACCAATATTTTGACAAATACTCCTTTTGGAGAAAAAATTAAACAGAATTTAGACTTTGCAAAGTTATTTTCAATAGATCAGAAAAAGCTATTTGAAGCTTTTAAAATAGATACTTCTAAATTAAATTTTAATGCAAATTCAATGAAAAATATTGATTTTTCAAAATATTTGAGTAGTAATTTGGATATGGATTTTTTAAAAAATTTAGATATTAAACTTGAATCGGATAAGTTAATTGGATTAGTCAGCAATATTCTAAAAGGATATTTAGATTATTCTTCAAAAGACCCTTCAACTAACTATAGAGAATTGTCAAACTCAATATATGAATATATGAAAACAGATTCTGCAAAAAATATTTTAAAGGATTTTTTCTCGAAGATGATTGCTAAAAATAGTGGGACTTTAATTACAAATGAAAAGATAACCGATATAATGAAATCCATTATGTCAGGCTATCCGGAATTTGCAAAAAAGAATAATTACACTGATCCTAGTAAATTCAATCAATATTTACTAGAGTATTTTCAAACTCCTGAAGCGAGAGCAAAAGTTTCAGCTGAAACTAAAAATTTATTAAAATCATTGGGAGAAAATTTAAAACTTGATAATAAGGATATATCGGAATTAGCAAATAATCTTTCAAATGGATATTTGAAATATGCCAAAGAAAACAATAAGCCTGATCCGTCTAAATTAAAAGATTCTTTTAATTCTTATCTTGCATCAGATGAAGCGAAAAATATGATTTCTTCAGGAGTGAATGATTTAATAAAAGGCAGTTTGCAAGGAAAAAATGGTTCTTCTAAAAGTTTTATAGAAAATTTGATGAAAAACATATCAACTGCAATAGCCGATAATATTAAAAATGTTCTAACATCTTCTATAAAAAATTTGCCACAGGCAATATCTATAGATTCAAGTAAATTCGGCAAAGCCTTTTCAATGAATTTAAATGAAGAAGAAATAAAATCATTTATTATGGCTATGGCTAATAGTAATGAAAGTTCATATGAGAACAATATGAAATTATTTAACTATAGGGAAGATAATGATATTTCTAAAATCAGTATTTATCCTAAAGATTTTGAATCTAAAAAATCAATAATTTCTTTACTTGATAATTATAATGAGATGAGAAAAAATAACTCCGAAGAGGATAAAATGATAACTTATACGGATTTGGTTGGAGCGATACTTTCTTCCGTAACTACAATTATAAATGTAATTAGTTATGTATTGATTGCTTTTGTATCCATATCTTTAATTGTTTCTTCCATAATGATTGGAGTTATAACCTATATAAGTGTACTCGAAAGAAAGAAAGAGATTGGAATTTTAAGATCAATTGGAGCTTCAAAGAAAAATATATCACAAGTTTTTAATGCAGAAACTGGAATAATTGGTTTGTTTGCAGGGCTTCTTGGAGTTGGAATAACATATTTATTACTAATACCGATAAATATTGTAATTAGAAAAGTTACTGAAATGCCTAATATAACGGCTTATTTATCCGTTTCACAGGCGATAACCTTAATCTTAATCAGTATGATTTTAACTTTAATTGGTGGATTTATTCCTTCAAAGAGTGCTGCAAAACAAAATCCTGTTGAAGCCTTAAGAACAGAATAATAAAATTAGTATAAAAGCTAGAGAGTATTTCCTTAGCTTTTTGCTTTTTATTTCGTTTTTTAAAAATTGTTCTTAAAAAATTAAGAAAAATGATGTTTTTAACGATAAATAAAATTAATATGTGAATAAAAGTTTTATAGTTTTTAAATGGAATTCACTATTGTTTGCTTTATTAATTTATATTTAATTGAATCATTTATTCACTTATTCTATATAAAAATATTAATTTTTTTAATATAAGGTGTTGTAAAGTAATTAAAATTGATGTATAATACATCTGGATAGTAAAAATTTTACTCAGTTATTTTGAAAGGAGATTGAATAATGAAAAGGATTTTAATGACAGGAGCACTTGGACAAATCGGTACTGAATTGGCTCTTTATTTGGGGGACATTTATGGAAGAGAAAATATCTTAGCTACAGATTGCTCAGATGCAAACAAAGCGGCTATCGAAGATATTCGTTTTGAAACATTAGACGTTACTGATCCAAAAAGAATGTTTGAATTGGCGAAAGAATTTAAAGCTGATACAATAGTAAATTTAGCAGCAATACTTTCTGCTAGAGGAGAAAGTATGCCACAATTAACTTGGAAGGTTAATGTTGACGGAGTTGTAAATACTTTAGAAGTTGCAAGAGAATTAAATGCAAAAGTATTTGTACCTTCATCAATAGCAGCATTTGGAGTTGGAACTCCACTTGATAATACACCGCAAGTTACTATTCAAAGACCTAACACTATGTATGGAGTAACAAAAGTTTCAGGAGAACTTTTATGTGATTACTATTATAATAAATTTGGCGTTGATGTAAGAGGAGTTCGTTATCCAGGAATTATTTCTTATAAGACATTACCTGGTGCAGGAACAACTGACTATGCAGTTCATATTTATTATGAAGCAATTAAAAACAAAGCTTACACTTCTTATATAGGTAAAGGAACTCAAATGGATATGCTTTATATGCCTGATGCACTTAAAGCAGTTGTTGATTTAATGGAAGCTGATCCTTCAAAACTTAAGGACAGAAATGCTTTCAATATCACAGCTATGAGTTTAACACCAGAAATTTTAGAAGAAAGCATTAAAAAACATATGCCTGAATTTAAATTAAGCTACGATGTAGATCCAATCAGACAAGCTATAGCTGAAAGCTGGCCAAATTCATTGGATGACTCTGCAGCAAGAGAACAATGGGGTTGGAAACCAAGTTTTGATTTAGACAAGATGACAGTAGATATGTTAGACAATTTAAGCAAAAAATTAAAATAGTTATATAGAATAGGAGAAAAAGATATGAGTATTCATGATTTAAAATTTTTACAAGAAAAAGTTAATAAATTAAAAGAAGATGGAGTTTATCGTACATTACCTGTACTAAACGGAAAGAATTCATCAACAATTATTCTTGACGGAAAAGAAATGGTAAACTTATCTGCAAACAACTATTTAGGACTTGCAAATAATCCTGTTTTAAAGAAAAAAGCTCAAGAAGCTATTGAAAAATATGGTGTAGGTGCTGGTGCTGTAAGAACTATCATTGGAAATATGGATTTACACGAAGAATTGGAAAAGAAATTAGCTACTTTCAAAAAATCTCCAAGAGCATTTATATTCCAATCAGGTTATGATTGTAATATAGGAACTATCCAAGCAATTACAGAAAAAGGCGACTTAATTATCTCTGATGAATTAAATCACGCTTCAATTATAGACGGAATTAGAATGACTAAAGCTGATAAAGCAGTTTTCAAACACAGTGATATGGAAGACCTTGAAAGAGTTTTAGTTGAAGCTCAAGGAAAATATAAAACAATCTTAATTATTACTGACGGTGTTTTCTCAATGGACGGAGACCTTGCAAAATTACCTGAAATCGTAGAATTAGCTGAAAAATATAATGCATTAACTTATGTTGATGACGCTCACGGTTCAGGAGTTATGGGAAGCCACGGAAGAGGAACTGTAGATCATTTCGGATTACATGACAAAGTTGACTTTGTTATCGGAACTCTTTCAAAAGCTATCGGAGTTAAAGGTGGATATGTTGCTTGTAACGAAGTTGCTTACGAATGGTTAAACCACAGAGCAAGACCAGTTCTATTTAGTACAACTTTATCTCCTGGAGATACTGCTGCTTGTATTGCTTCTGTTGAAACTTTAATCGAAACAGATGAATTACAAAAGAAACTTTGGGACAATGCTAAATACTTCAAAGAACAATTAGGAAAATTAGGATTTAACACTGGTCATTCAGAAACTCCAATTACTCCAGTAATTATAGGAGATGAAGCTAAGACTATGGAATTTTCTAAAAAATTAAGAGAATACGGAGTATTCGGTTCCGCAATAGTATTCCCAACTGTACCAAGAGGAACAGGAAGAATTCGTTGTATGATTTCTGCAGCTCATAGTAAAGAAGAATTAGATAAAGCTGTAAAAGCATTTGAATCAGCTGGGAAAGACATGGGAATTCTTTAAGATTAAGCTTAAAAATAGAGAAACAAACAAAAAATATTAAAGAGGAGAAAATTTCTCCTCTTTTTTAAGTCCATTTAAGTTTTTATCGATATAATGTTAGCAGTTGATAGATAAGACAATACGAAAATACATTATTTTACTATTGACTTCAAAATTTATTTTTTGAATATATTTTTAAAAAATAAAAAAATTTTTAAAAAACTTTTTTCTTTAAGCTTACTTTAAGGTTGACAGTTTAAAATATGTTCAAGATAATAAATGATATTAAAAATATGAGGTGATTTATTATGGACGATAAAAGAGATAATATCTTTGATGAAAACAAAAATGAAGAACATATAAATGAAACTTCAAACAAAAACGAAGATTCATTTAGTGAAACTCAAAAATTATATAATAGTGAAAATACAGAAGAAATGAATGATAAAGTTGATAAAGCAGATGAAACTTATGGCAAATTTTTTGAAGAACCATCTGATGATTATATCAAACAATCAGAGTCAGAGTATGAAGACTATGTAGATGAATCAAAAGATGATAATAAAAATTTTGAATCCTATGTTGACGGTATTGTTCAAAAAGAATTTGAAAAAAGAAAAAAAGCTAATAGATTTAAATCTTTTTCAAAATTCTTATTAGCTATTATTCTAGCTAGTTCAATAAGTATGGCTGGAACAAGTTATTATCTAAAAAATAATAATAGCGGAAAATCTGCTTTAAATCAAGCACCAACTGATCAAAACGCGAATACGACAAATGCAGATACATCAGGAAACACAACAGTAGAAAAATCAGTTGCTCAAAAGGCGATGCAATCTGTTGTAGGTATAACAACTGTTGGGGTTTCTGAAGATATGTTTTCCACTCAAAAACAAACAAGCGGACTTGGTTCAGGGGTTATAGTAAGTAAAGAAGGTTATATTTTAACTAATAACCATGTTGTTGACCCTTCAAAAACAAAATCCGTAACTGTAATAATGAGTGATGGTACAAAAAGAGAAGCAAAAGTTTTATGGAGTGATAAAACTTTAGATTTAGCAGTTATCAAGATAGATCCTAAGGGACTTGATTTAAAACCTGTTGAATTTGGTGATAGTTCAAAAGTTTCAATAGGTGATAAAGCTATAGCAATCGGTAATCCGCTTGGTATAAATTTAAAATCAACTTTGACTTCTGGATATATTTCAGGAAAAGATAGAGTAATAACTTTAAGAGATGGTTCTACTATGGAAGGTTTATTCCAAACTGATGCGGCAATAAATCCAGGAAATAGTGGTGGTGGATTATTTAATGATAAAGGACAACTTATCGGAATTAATACAGCTAAAGCTGGAAATAGTGATGGAATCGGATTTGCAATTCCTTCTAATCTTGCAAAACCTATTTTGGAACAAATAATTAAAAATGGTAAGTTTGAAAGTGTTACATTGGGTATAAGAGGTATAGATGTTTCAAGATATAATGTCTTAGGACAACAAAAATTACCTGTAGACTCAGGTGTATATATTCATGAAGTCCTTTCAGGTTCTCCAGCAGAGTCTGCAGGATTAAAACCTAAAGATATTATTACTAAAGTTGGAGATACTAAAGTTACATCTAACTCAAGTTTAAAAGCAGCTTTATTGAACTATAAGATAGGCGATAAGGTTAAGATTGAGGTTTATAGAGATGGAAAGACAACTACAATAGAAGTTAAATTATCAAAATTTGATTTAAATAAAGCTGAGAACAAAGCAAATCAAAATCAAAATAAATTTAATCCAAATCTAAATCCAAATCGTAATCGTAATCGTAATAATGATAATTATGATAGAAACGAAGATGATTTTGATGGAAATAACGATGATAATGACAACAATAATTAATTAGCATATTAGTAGAGATTTTTTTATAAATCCTCCGTAAAAATAAATAAATGCAAAAAAAGTTATGAATCAATTCATAACTTTTTTTGTGCATAAAATTGTTATAATTACCTATTTATCCACAATTTTTGTGGATAACTATAGTAAATTGTGGATTAAAGTTGAAATTTTAACTGTATTTATGATATAATATACTGTTGAGTTATAAAAAAGTTAAAATATAACTCATAATATGTCGTGATGTTTAATGTATAGTTTGTTTTTGTCTTTTTCTTTCGGAACTAACGTTAAGGTTCACGAAAAAAAGAAAGGAAAAAACATGATAGAAAATTTTAATGATTTTAATTTGTCGAAGGAAGTTTTAAAAGCCGTTATTGAAATGGGCTTTGAAGAACCTTCTCCAATTCAAAAACAAGCAATTCCGACTATGTTAAACAATGAAGACATTATCGGGCAAGCACAAACGGGAACAGGAAAGACAGCGTCTTTTGGAATTCCAATAGTAGAAAAAGTAAATAAAAACAGTAAGACAACTCAGGCTATGGTACTTTGTCCAACAAGAGAATTGTCAATTCAAGTTGCAGAAGAAATTTCGAAACTTGCAAAATATAAGGGAGTAACAGTTGTTCCGATTTACGGAGGACAACCTATAGAAAGACAAATCCGTTCTCTAAAAATGGGAGTTCAAGTTATTGTTGGAACTCCAGGACGTGTTATAGACCATATTAAGAGAAAAACTTTAAAAACTGAAAATATAAGAACTTTTGTATTAGATGAAGCGGATGAAATGTTTGATATGGGCTTTAGAGAAGATATTGAAAAAATTATAGGCTTTTTACCTTATGAAAGACAAACAACTTTCTTCTCTGCTACAATGGATCAAGAAATGATGGACTTTGCTGCAAGATACCAAAGCGAACCAAGACTTATAAAAGTCGTACCAAAGGAATTGACAGTTCCAAAGGTAACTCAATACTATTTTGCACTTAAGCACAATATGAAACTTGAAATCTTATCCCGTATTTTAGATGTTCAAAATCCTAAACTTACTGTAGTTTTTTGTAATACTAAAAAAATGGTTGATGATTTAACTGCAGGACTTCAATCCCGTGGATATTTTGCAGATGGACTTCATGGGGATTTAAAACAAATCCAAAGAGATGGGGTAATGAATAAATTTAGAAATTCTACAATTGATATCTTGGTTGCGACAGATGTTGCAGCCCGTGGAATCGACGTTGACGATGTAGATTTAGTTATAAATTACGATATGCCTCAAGATGTGGAATACTATGTTCACAGAATAGGTAGAACTGCAAGAGCGGGCAGAGAGGGAACTGCAATAAGTTTTGTTTCTCCAAGAGAAATGAATACTTTATCCCAAATTCAAAAATACACAAAAACTAAAATAGAAAAAAGAGATATGCCAACTCTTAAAGACTTGATTAAAAGACATGAAGAAAGATTTATGGAGGACATCAAGGAAGAAATCAATAAAAATGAACATACAAAAGAATTAAATCTAATAAATATTCTAATGAGTGAAGATTATTCTCCGATTGATATTGCAGCTTGTCTTTTAAAGCATTATAATGAAAATAATAAACTTAATAACCATGAAGAACTTATGGATGTGGATATCAAGAAGAATAAGAAAAAGGGAAATGACAAGACTTCTATTTCTAACAAGGGTGGTAAGTCAAATGTTACTGAAAAAAATTCCGGAAGAATTTATATCAACATAGGTTCAAGGAAGGGAGTTTCTCAAAGACATATTGTTTCTGCGCTTTGTAACGATGCTAATATAAGTTCAAGAGATATTGGAGATATTGAAATTTTTGAAAAGTTCAGCTTTGTAAATATCCATAAAAATGCACTTAAAGATGCAGTAAACAACTTAAACAATGCTCATATTAAGGGATTTAAGGTTTTAGTTGAACTTGCAAATAAAAAAGAAGATTCTTCAAAATTTTCTGCAAAACCAAAAGATAAGAAAAATAAAAAGGATAAAAAAGACAAAAAGGGCGAAAAGTCTAAACGTGATAAAAAGAGAAGATAATCTAAGGTAAATTATGGAATTTTGTAAATATAAAAAAGATTTAAATTTTTCATACACAATGGGAGCTTTCCCAACGATTGAGCTTTTACAGTCAAAAAATTACAAGACTATATCAGTTTTGGTACATTCAAAATATGACGACAAAGCAGGTCTTGAAAAAATTTGTGATGAAAAAGGAATTAATTTAATCTATAATGATAAAATTGTAAATAAACTTCAAAGCAAAGAAAATACATTTGTTATTGGAGTTTTTGAAAAAAACTTTGCAAAGATAAAAAAAGACAATCACATACTTTTATGTGAGCCGAGAGATAAAGGAAATTTAGGTACAATTTTACGAACTGCATTGGGTTTCGGTTTTAAAAATATCGCGATAATCGATGGTTGTGACGTTTTTGATCCTAAAACTATTAGAGCTTCAATGGGAGCAATCTTTAAAATGAATGTAGAAATTTTTAAAAATTTTGAAGACTACGAAAAAACTTTTGAAGAAAATAATATTTACTCTTTCATTTTAAATAAGGATTCAGTGTCTCTAAAAAATGTAGAGATTAAAAAGCCTTTTACATTGATGTTCGGAAACGAATCACATGGTCTTGAGAACTTTGACTTAAGTGGAACAACTCCTGTATTCATAGAACAAAGTGAAGACATAGACAGCTTTAATTTACCAATTGCAAGTTCAATAGCAATGTATAAATTTACGGGAAAAGAATAAGAAATAAAGTAAAAAGCAGGGGCAATCCCTGCTTTTTTAGTATGGATGAATTTAAACATTAATAAAATTTTTCGTTTTTTTAATATAATTTTTTATAAAAATATTTAAAGTTTATTTACTATTAACGTCTAGCTGTTAATCGAAGTTATTTCTTTAAACGTCATTCAATCTATCCCTAACTTTGTTTACTTGTAAACAAAAGTAGGTTTGAAGATCTCATACTTTTGCTTTAGCAAAAGTAAATGTATCGTAGATACATCCAGACTGATGACAAAGTGTCAATGAGCAATTGTTGACACTTTTTTAACGGAGAAAAAGAGAATAAGTGGTATAATAATTAGACTATAGTCAAATAATTTAATAAAAACAAAAATATACAAAAAAGGTACAGATAAAAATTATACTTTGTCTATGCTCTGAATGTATCGTAGATACATCATTGATAAGAATGCTATAAACCTTGTTGTTTCACAATAAAAAAACAGGGGCAACCCTGTTTTTTTGTCCTAGTAAAAATGCATTTAAGCATTAATAAAGTTTTCTAACTTTTCTTTTAATTCGTCAAATTCAAATCCACCTTTAATAGCAATCATTTCAAGAGTTGCAATGTCTTTCATCATTGCAAATAATTCCGGGTTATCAAGATTTGAATATTCTGGGCTTAAAGTTTTTAAAAAGTCCTTAACTTCTGGATGTTGTTCTAATAATTCACCAATTTTTGTGCTTTTTTCTAATTTCATAGTATTTCTCCTTTTCTCTAATCAATTTAATTACTCTTTATATGATTTATTATTTATTTTAATAATATTATAACCTTATTTGTATTGAAAATCTGTTGCATTTGAAACAAAAGAAAAAATTTCTTTAATTTTTTTGGATTTTTGAAAAAATATGTAAATATAAATTTACATAAAAAAATTCCTATGAGTAAAACTCATAGGAATTGGTCGGGGTGAGAAGATTCGAACTCCCGGCCCCATGGTCCCAAACCACGTGCGCTACCAAACTGCGCTACACCCCGATACGATTACCTACATATTATATAACTTTTATTTTATTTTGTCAACACTTTTTTTAATTTTTCATGCTAACAAGTCATTTATAGCTGATTATTACATCATGTAGGGTCAATCGTAAAATTATTTATTCTTTGAATGTAAATTTTTTATATCTTCTTCTGTAGGTTTATCATACAGAAAAGTCTTTACAACTGCAAAAGTTTCTCTTACATATGATGGAATAAGTGCACTCATTGGAGTCTTTGCTGGAACAGTCCTTGCTAAAATTCCAAATCTGTAGAGAATAAGTTTTGCTCTAAATAGATGATAACTAGATGATATCACCATTATTTCAGATGGCTTTTTATCAAGCTTTTCTAGAGCGAATTTTATATTCTCGTAGGTATTTTTACTACCAGTTTCAGTAATAAGTCTTTCTTTTGCAATTCCTTTTTCAATAAGGTATTTTTGCATATATTCAGCTTGAGAAAGCTCATTATTATTTTCTTTTCCACCACATAAAATAGCTTTTGCCTTTTTGTGTTTATTTAAATATTCAACAGTAGTATCTAATCTATTAATCAATGTTTTTGAAAGATTTCCATTATTTGCCTTAGCCCCAAGCACTAATACATAATTTTCAAAAGTATCCATTTCGTTTTTTTGAGAATGATAAATTAAAGATTGAATTAAGACGACTAAACACAAACAGATGAATAAAATAAATTTAAAAAGTTTTTTCATATTGACCTCCTTAAATGTGAGTTTCCAATTGTTTAACAAATGCTTCTAGGTAAGTTTCTTCTTCCTTTGAAAATCTATTAAAAATTGGAGAGTCTATATCTAATACACCAATAATTCTATTATTTTTAAAAATCGGAATAACAATCTCTGAATTGCTCTTAACATCACAGGCGATATGGCCTTCAAAATTATGAACATTATCAATATTCAAAGTTTTTTTTAGATTTACACTCGTTCCACAAACTCCTTCTCCGTTTTGAATTCTAACACAGGCAGGAAGCCCCTGAAAAGGTCCAAGAACTAAAGTATTTGTCTTTTCATCTAAAAGATAAAAACCTACCCAATTTATTTTTTCTAAAAAGAAGTTTAATAGGGCAGATGCATTTGCCAAATTAGCTATCATATTATCTTCATTACAACATAATAAATACAAATCTTTTATTAAAGAAGAGTATTGTTCTCCTAGATTACCTTCATATTTGACTGGATTAAACATAAAAACCTCCTTAATACTATTTACTATCAACATAAAATTTTTATAAGGCTATATTTTAGTAGTGGTTACATACAAGAAGCTGATTCAACTCGTTTAATAGAGCTTTTAAGCTATTTATTTTACTTAATCATAAAGTTATACTTTTCATTTTCGCGCTCTATATATTTTTTTATTTCATTGGAACATTGTCCTCTAATGGCTTCATCAATACCTTCTTCAGAATTTTTTATTAAATTTTTTGTGCTTTTTGATTCATCTGAAATCATTGTATCTCCTGTTGCTATTCCTGCACTTGTAGTATATCTTTTTCGACCACTTAAAAAATTTCTAATAACAGATTTTTCTAAAGATTTTTCTGTAGATATTAAACTGTCTTTACACCCATCAAAAAAATCTTGAACACCCTGTCGAAGTTTACCTAAATCTATAACAAGCATAAAACCTCCTTATTCTATTTATTATTTTTATAATTTTCATCTATATATATTTTTAATCTTTTTATTTTACTTTGATATTCATCTTCATCATTTCTAAATTTTTTATTAATTTTTTTTACATTTTCGATATAAATAATATCTACATTATCATAATACTGTCTAAAAATAATATTTAAATTACTTAATTCATTATTATAATTTTCATTACTGCGAAGATAATTAATAGTATATTCTCTTTTCTTATCAATCATTTCAATAAGTTTTTTCTTTTTATCTTTTAAATCATTGATTTTTTCTTCGTAATTCTTTTTTATGTTATTATATTCTTCTTGTAAATTTTCTAGTTCTATATTTTTCTTTTTTAGGTATTCATCTCTTTCGTCCATAAATCAAAATCCCTTTTTAATTCTTCATCTTTTTCCAACATTTCATCAATAGTTTTATTTACCTTTTCATCCAACTCTACAAAATTTTCATTTATTTCTTTTGCCTTTTCTACTTTTGGATCAAGCTCTCTTTTTGTTTGTCCTACTGTAGTATCATAAGTTACTCCACCTTCCATATATGCTGCCCTTACTTCTTGTGGTGATAAAATAAATCCAAACGGGACTTCTAATGTACTATCCCATATTTCTTCTGCTCCTGCAACTGCTTTATCTCTTATATTTTTTATATTTTCATATGCTGTTGTCGATATTTCTTTTACTCCTTTTGATATTATTCTTGCTTGTTCACTATCTAAAAATATTTCCTCGTTTTCTGTATAGCCTCCTTGCGCTAACTTTGTTTTGATATTTTGTAGATTGTCTAGTTTATCGAACATTTCTTGTTTTAGTTTTAGACTAGTTTTTACTGCTTCTCCATAATCATCAATAAGTTTTCCTTCTTTGTTAAATTCCCAATCTGATAAACTATGAGTATAAATTCCAAATCCATAATTTAAATATATTACTGTTTGTGTTTTGTTTCCAGTGACATTTCCCACATAGTCATAATAATTTCTATAGTTTATAAATTGCTCTGGATGTTTCCTCATATATTCTATTTCATCTTTGCTTATCATATTATGTATATCCGGTCCGTTAAATCCTGTATTATTAAATCTCATTTTTAAAGCAACATACATAGCTGTTGATTCGCCTAATGAATGTCCAGTTGTAGTTATTATAGAATCTGGATATTCTGCTCTTATTTTCTTTGCAAAATCTAATGCTGTCTTTGATTGAGCATCATATTCTGTAATATCATCTTCTGGAGAATCAGCATGAGTTAATTTTTCTGTATCTCCAAGTCCTATCATTTGAGCATCTGTTTCAACGTCTTTCCATTCATCAGTTCCCGCATAAGCAATTACTATACGACTTGTATCGACTTTTCCATTTATAATTGGAGCTACTGCCATTGCTTGCATTCCATTTTCATGGTCTAGTACTTCTAAGACTTTGAATTCCTTATCAAATGATTCCACTGTTCTTCCTTTTTTTAGTGGTTTATCATTATTTGGTTTATTTTTTCGAACTTTGTAAACCTCATATGAAATCCATTTATAATCTAAATCTGTAATTTTTACTTCACTCATATTCTAATCCTCTAAATATTCTATTTTTACTTCTAATTTTGTACTATTTTTTGGCGGTTTTATTCTTTTAATCTCTTCACCTTGATAGGTAGCAGAACCAATTTTTACTATTTCATAATTTTCTAAAGCAAGAGAAATGTTGAATTTATCATTTATTAAAAGTTCACAGCCCCATATACCAGTCATATGATGTTTTGTTAAACTTAAAACCTTTATTTTTTTAATTTCTTCACCATTTGATAATTCATAATTATTTACAAAATATAGAGCAATTTTTTCTTGTTTTTCTCTAAATTCCTCTTTATGCTTTGCTCTGTTTCCATTTAAACTAAAAGCCATAAAAACACCTCCTATTAAAATTATAACTAAGCCTATAATATATATCTTTTTCATTTTATACCTTCCTGTTTCAAAATAAATCTAAAATACATCTATAATTATTATATCATAGATAAACTAATCCTCAAAATATTCTATCTTTGCTTCTAATTTTGTATTGTTTTTTGGTGGTTTTATTTTTTTAAAATCTCCATCTTGATAGCTAGCACCATCAATTTCTTTTGTTCTGACACTTTCCGAAACATTAGCATAATATTTCCCATTTATCAAAAAATCACAATCCCAATATCCTGTCATATTACTTTTTGTTAAACTTAAAATTTTTATTTCTTTAATTTCATCGCCATTTGCTAATTCATAATTATTTACAAAATATAGAGCAATTCTATCTTGCCTTTCTCTAAATTCTTCCTTGTGTTTTTCTCTGTTTCCATTTAAACTAAAAGCCATAAAAACAGCAAATATTAAAATTACAATTAACCCAAAAATGTATTTCTTTTTCATAATCTAATCCTCAAAATATTCTATATTTGCTTCTAATTTAGTATTGTTTTTTGGTGGGACTATTTCTTTAAAATCGTCGCCATGATATCCAGCACCGAGAATTTGTTTTTTTTCATAAATTTCCGAAACATTAGCAGAATATTTTCCGTTTATTAAAAAAGAACAACGCCATGATCCCGTCATATGATTTTTTCTAAAACTTGTAATTTTTATTTCTTTAATTTCTTCGCCATTCGTTAATTCATAATTATTTACAAAATATAGGGCAATTCTCTCTTGTCTTTCTCTAAATTCTTCCTTGTGTTTTTCTCTGTTTCCATTTAAACTAAAAGCCATAAAAACACCAAATATTAAAATTGCAATCAACCCAAAAATGTATTTCTTTTTCATAATCTAATCCTTTATATATTTATTTTTTCCTCAAATAATATTAATTTCTAGAGTTTATTTACTATTAACGTTAAGCTATTAATCTAAGTTATTTCCTTAAACGTCATCTCGACTGTAGCGATAGAGAAATGAATCTAGCCCTAACTTTGCTTGTTTACAAGCAATAGTAGGTCTGACGGGGTCGTTGTATCTTTTGATACAATGACTCTGGAAATCTCATACTTTTGATTGTATACAATCAAAAGTAAATGTATCGAAGATACATCAATAATTTATTAGGATTTCTTTCAGAAATACTATTGCTTACAAACAAGCAATAGTTGAGATCTTTCGACTTCGTTTCACTTCGCTCAAGATGACGTGTTGAGAGACTTTTTTTGTTAAGTATTATGACGTGAAGCTTTTTATTTTCTATATAATTTTTTACTAATAACATAAAACTATCAAACTAAAAATATATTTCTTTTTCATATTTTTACCTAGCTAAAGAGAGAATAGTATTTTATTGTATTAATAATACTATATTAAATTTTATAAATTTTTTTATCAATTTTAACAAAGAGCTGACTACAAAAGTCGGCTCTTTGTTAAATCAATTTTGATAAATTATTCATATTAAATTCTTTTAATAAGTCTTTTATTCCTGTTTTTATTTCATCTCTTTCGTCCATAAATCAAAATCCTTTTTTAATTCTTCATCTTTTTCCAGCATTTCATCAATAGTTTTATTTACCTTTTCATCTAACTCTATAAAATTTTCATTTATTTCTTTTGCCTTTTCTACTTTTGGATCAAGCTCTCTTTTTGTTTGTCCTACTGTAGTATCATAAGTTACTCCACCTTCCATATATGCTGCCCTTACTTCTTGTGGTGATAAAATAAATCCAAACGGGACTTCTAATGTACTATCCCATATTTCTTCTGCTCCTGCAACTGCTTTATCTCTTATATTTTTTATATTTTCATATGCTGTTGTCGATATTTCTTTTACTCCTTTTGATATTATTCTTGCTTGTTCGCTATCTAAAAATATTTCCTCATTTTCTGTATAGCCTCCTTGTGCTAACTTTGTTTTGATATTTTGTAGATTGTCTAGTTTATCGAACATTTCTTGTTTTAGTTTTAGACTAGTTTTTACTGCTTCTCCATAATTATCAATAAGTTTTCCTTCTTCGTTAAATTCCCAATCTGATAAACTATGAGTATAAATTCCAAATCCATAATTTAAATATATTGCTGTTTGTGTTTTGTTTCCAGTGATATTTCCCACATAGTCATAATAATTTCTATAGTTTATAAATTGCTCTGGATGTTTTCTCATATATTCTATTTCATCTTTGCTTATCATATTATGTATATCCGGTCCGTTAAATCCTGTATTATTAAATCTCATTTTTAAAGCAACATACATAGCTGTTGATTCGCCTAATGAATGTCCAGTTGTAGTTATTATAGAATCAGGATATTCTGCTCTTATTTTCTTTGCAAAATCTAACGCTGTCTTTGATTGAGCATCATATTCTATAATATCATCTTCTGGAGAATCAGCATGAGTTAATTTTTCTGTATCTCCAAGTCCTATCATTTGAGCATCTGTTTCAACGTCTTTCCATTCATCAGTTCCAGCATAAGCAATTACTATACGACTTGTATCGACTTTTCCATTTATAATTGGAGCTACTGCCATTGCTTGCATTCCATTTTCATGGTCTAATACTTCTAGGACTTCATACCAAGTATTAGAACTCTTAAATGTTCTTCCTTTTACTAATGGCTTTTTATTATTTTTCTTGTTTTTTCGAACCCAATAAACTTTAGATGAAATTACGTTATAATCTAAATCTGTAATTTTTATTTTATCCATAATCTAATCCTCAAAATACCCTATCTTTGCTTCTAATTTTGTATTATTTTTTGGAGGTGATATTTCTTTAAATTCTCCTTTTTGATATTCTACACTTAGTATTTGTTTTTTTTCGTAGCTTTCTAAAATATCAGCATAATATTTTCCATTTACTAAAAAACTAAAATTCCAATACCCTGTCATAAAATCTTTTGAAAAATCTAAAATTTTTATTTCTTTTATTTCTTCACCATTTGCTAATTCATAATTATTTACAAAATATAGAGCAAGTCTCTCTTGTCTTTCTCTAAATTCTTCTTTATGCTTTGCTCTGTTTCCATTTAAACTAAAAGCCATAAAAACACCTCCTATTAAAATTATCACTACTCCAATAAAAATATATATTTTTTTCATTTTATACCTTCCTATTTAAAAATAAATCTAAAATACATCCGTAATTATTATATCATAGATAAACTAATCCTCAAAGCATTTTATCTTCCTTTGGGATGTAGTACTTTTTTAAGTTTATTTACCTTTAACGTCTAGCTGTTAATCTAAGTTATTTCCTTAAACGTCATCTCGACCAACGCGGAGAGATCTCATACTTTTGATTGTATACAATCAAAAGTAAATGTATCGTAGATACATACTAGGTCGAAATATCATACTTTAATTTGAGTAAAAATGAATATAGAAATACTATGTTTAATAGGGCTTTATGAGATTTCCAGTATAATTGTATCTAAAGATACAATTACCACGTCAGACCTATTTTTGCTTACAAGTAAACAAAGTTAGGGCTAGATTCGCTTCACTTCACTACGTTCCGTTTCGGTCGAAATGACGTGTTGGAAAATTTTATTTGCTAAGTATTATGACGTGAAGCTTTTTATTTTCTATAAAATTTTTGAAGCTTTTTTGCTGTTTGCATTAAACAATCAACCCAAAAATATATTTTTTCATAATCTAATCCTCTAAATATTCTACTTTTATTTCTAATTTTGTAATATTTTTTGGGGGCTTTATTGATTCAATTTCTTTGTCGTAAGATGCACCATCAATTTCTCTTGTTCTGTCATTTTCAGAAACATTAGCATGATATTTTCCATTTATTAAAAGGGAACAATTCCAATAACCAGTCATATGATGTTTTCTAAAACTTAAAACTTTTATTTCTTTAATTTCTTCGCCATTTTCTAATTCAAAATGATTTACAAAATATAGGACGATTTTCTCTTGTCTTTGTCTAAATTCTTCTTTATATTTAGTCCAATCTTTATTTATACGAAATGCCATAAAAACACCAAATATTAAAATTATTATTAACCCAAAAATGTATTTCTTTTTCATTTTATCTCCTTACTTGCATTAAATTATATTAATATTAAAAATAGAAATCTTTTTATACTCCAGTTTTTACTAATCTAACTAAAAGCTGACTATAGTAGTCAGCTCCTAGTTAAATTAAATCTGATAAATTATTCATATTAAACTCGTTTAGCAAGTCTTTTATTCCTGTTTTTATTTCATCTCTTTCAAAATCATGTTCATTTAAAAATTTTGAATCTTTTCCATTGAGATATGAATAAAAAAGGAGTCCAATTAACAAACTATCTTGTGTTTTGTATTTCAACATTTCAAATAAAGCATCTTCAGCTTCATTTATATTTCCATTGTCGATTTTTAATTTTAAGTCTTTTAAAATTTCCTTACTTGCTTCTAGTTTTAATAGTTTTTCAGGTGAAGAATTTTTGTCGATTTTAAAGACAAATTCTAAAATCATACTTATCCATTCTTCAATTTTTCTCATTATATAATCATTTTTTAACATATTATCTCCTAATCAATTACTTCAAGATAGGATATGTGGAAGTATACAGTTGAGCATATTAATCCCAAATTTAAAAACAACCACAATCCGACTTTTTTTGAATATCTTGAAAAATAAGAGGCTATTGCCCCGACTATTTGTGGGAAAAAGAATCCTAAATATCCAATATAATGTGGCAGGTGAATTCCTTGTCCTGTTTTAAAGGATTTTACATATAGTAACAAAATTATTTCTACTATAGCACCAATTAAAAATAGTATTATTGATAAATTTTCTTTTTTCATATTAAAACTCCATAAACCAATATAAAATACATTATATGTTCAAGATTAAATGTAATCAAGAAAAGAATTATACTCATTATAGAGTAAATCTTTCTTGAATTTCTTGAAAAATACATTGAAAATCCAAGCAAAACTAAAGTTATAGGTTGTAAAGCCAATAAAATTTTTACATTTAAGTTTGAAAAGTGAACAGTAACACCCCAGAATAATGTAATACAAAATGAAATCAAAGATAGTGAGAAAACTATTTTTGGTAAATTTTTATTGGATACCATATTGACCTCCTTTATTTAGAGAAATCTAAAAAAGTTTCTTAAATTCCTCTTGTGCTAAAATAAGCTCGTGGGTCATTGCAGGATCGAAAGAAGTATGACCTGAGATAGGGAAAATCAATTTTGAATTATTTAGTTTTTCGTGCAATAAATAAGCCCCAACAGGTCTGCAATCTACATCATATCTGCCATGAATAATTATTGTAGGAATATCTTTTATTTTTTCAACATTATTTAAAATGTAATTTTCTTCAAAGAAACAATGATTTACAAAGTAATGGCATTCCATAATTGCCATTGAAATATCTTCATCAGTGATTTCTTCTGAAATAACTCTCGGTTCAAGAGCAACAACTGAATTTTCAAATGCACTAAAAGATTTTCCGTATTTTTTCTTTGTTTCATAGTCATCTGAAGTTAAGTATTTGTAATAACTTTGAACATAATCTTTTCTCTCTTCTTCGTTAAAAGGAGATTTAAAGATTTCAAAGGCTTCAGGGAAGAACATTCCTGCTCCACCTTGATACAACCACTTAATATCCTCATCTCTTCCTAAGAAAATTCCTCTAAGAATTAAACCTACAACACTTTGTGGATAATTTTCTGCATAGTATAAGGAAAGAGTAGTACCCCAAGAACCGCCATAAACAAGCCATTTATCAATCTTCAAATGTTCTCTTATCTTTTCCATATCCTTTGCAAGATTTTGTGTATTATTATCTTTTAATTCCAAAAATGGTTTACTTTTACCGCAACCTCTTTGGTCAATTGTTACTATTCTATAAAAAGATGGATCTAAAAATCTTTTAGATTTGTCGCCACAACCACAACCTGGTCCACCGTGAACAAATACTACAGGAGCTCCATTTGGATTTCCTGATTGTTCATAATATACTTCATGAACATCATCAACCTTTAGATGTCCTTTGTCGAATGATTCAAATTCGGGAAAAAGTGTTTTATATTCCATATTAACCTCCAAAAAATACTAATTATCTAGTCTATACTATAATAAATAAAATCTTTTGTCAAGTTGTAATTTATGTTCAAAATGTGGTAAAATTTTAAAATGAAATATTAGGAGGTAATATGATAGGAATAGTGGCTGCTTGTCTTACAACTTTTGCATTTGCACCGCAAGTTATAAAGATAATAAAAGATAAAAACACAAAATCAATTTCTTTGATTATGTGTATTATGCAAACAACGGGAATTTTCCTTTGGCTTGTTCATGGTTTAATGATAAAAGATTTTGCACTTATTTTTGCAAACAGCATTTCGTTTGTGTTAGTTTTAATAATACTTTTACATAAAATTAAATATAAATAGATTTATATACAAAAACTTGACTTACGTAATAATACGTGTTACAATATATTACGTAAGGAGGTAGAGTGCACATGCCACTTACTGGGAAAGAAATGCTTAAGCTCCTAAAGAAAAATGGTTGGAAAGAATTAAGGCAAGAGGGCTCGCATCATATTTTAGAAAAAGATGGTGCAATAATTGTAGTGCCAGTTCATGGGAACCAAGATTTAGGAAAAGGTCTTGAGCAGAGAATCTTAAAAGATACAGGACTAAAGAAATAGTCTTGTATTTGAAAATTTAAGGAGTGATTTTATGTTTGTAGTTTATCCATTTGTATTTAAAAAAGAAAGTCCACAAGGTTATTTTATTGAGAGTATAGATATAAAAGAAGCTTATACAGGAATAAATACCGAGGATATTTCTTTTGGTATTTCAATGGCAGAAGAAGTATTAGGACTTGTTTTATCTGAATATGTAGAAAGAGGAATTGAGCTACCAAAAGCCACTCCAATAAAAAATGTAAAGACAAAGAATGATGAATTTGTTACTTTAATAAAGGTAGATTTAGAAAAATTTTTAAAAGATACATCTTTAGTTAAAAAGACTTTATCAATACCTAAATGGGCGAATGATAAAGGAACAAGGTTGGGTATAAATTTTTCAAAAGTTTTAACTGAGAGTATATTAAAAATGTAAATAAATTATTAAAAGGCAATTATCAAGATGTTTTATACCAATTAAGTAAAAAAATATTAAAAAATAAATGATTTATAAGTTTGTTAAATTACCTTAAATATGATAAAATATAGCTAGAGTAAAATTTACTTAATAATTTTTAAGGAGCGAAGATATGGATTTACAAAAATTTAACAGAATCAAAAACGATGAAGGTTTTATAGCGGCTTTGGATCAAAGTGGTGGAAGTACACCGAAAGCATTAAGATTATATGGTGTAAATGAAGATGCTTATACAAATGAAGCTGAAATGTTCGATTTAATTCACGAAATGCGTACAAGAATTGTTACTTCAAAGGCTTTTACTAAAGAACGTATATTAGGGGCGATTTTATTTGAAATGACAATGGAAAGAAAAGTTAACGGTAAATTCACTCCGGATTATTTATGGAATGAAAAAGGCATTGTTTCATTTTTAAAAGTTGATAAGGGCTTAGCAGAAGAAAAAAATGGTGTTCAACTTATGAAAGAAATTCCAAATTTAGCTGAAATTGTAAAAAAAGGTGTTGAATATGGAGTTTTCGGAACAAAAATGCGTTCAGTAATTAAAAAAGCAAATGAAGAAGCTATCAAAGAAGTAGTTGCTCAACAATTCGACTTTGCAAAACAAATTATCGCAGGTGGACTTGTTCCAATTGTTGAACCTGAAGTTGATATAAATTCAGCAGAAAAAGAAAAATGTGAAGAAATCTTAAAAAGAGAAATTTTAAAAGAACTTGATAAATTAGAAGAAGGACAAGAAGTAATGTTAAAACTTACATTGCCAACTGTTCCTAACTTCTACAAAGAATTAGTTGACCATAAAAGAGTTTTAAGAGTTGTTGCTCTTTCTGGCGGATACTCAAGAGAAGAATCAAATGAAATTCTTGCTAAAAATCACGGAGTTATCGCAAGTTTCTCAAGAGCTTTGTCAGAAGGACTTAATGTAAATCAAACTGGGGAAGAGTTTGATAAAATGTTAGACAGCTCAATTCAAAGTATATTTGAAGCATCAAGAAAATAATTTTTTAAAACAAAGGACTATGAATTTGATTTCATAGTCCTATTTTTTGTGGAATTAATTGAAATATTGGCTCATATAATGTAAAATATAAATTGAAAATAGTTTATATCATAAAAGAGAAGAGGTTTTAAAATGAGAAAAATAAATTTTAGATATAACAAAAACACTCCAACTTTGCTACATATTATGGTTATTATAGGAATGGTGATAGGAATTCTTCTTTGTTATGAGTTTCTTATTTATTTAGGATTTGCAAGTACAAATGAGCCACAATATTTTAAAGACCATCCTAAGCATGCAGTATATTTGATTTTTGGATTAATTCCGATTTCAATGTTAGTACCTTTTTGGATTGTCTTTAAATTTTGGAGTAGAGAAGATGAAGATGCAGAGCTTGAGCTATACGATGATTATGCAATTTTAAAAATGAGAAATGAAAAAATTAAAATCCAAAAGGGAGAATTGGAGATTAAATTTCCACAACCACAGGCAATTTTATATACTACATATATACTAAAATTACCTGAACAAAAAATCGTCTTAGTAGGTTCTTTAAAAGAAAAAGGAAAATCAAAGCTATCTTTAAACATTGCAATAAAAGAGCTATCTGCTTATAAAAAGAGAAAATATTTAAAGAAGATAAATTTATTTAAACAGTAGAAATTAAAATCTACTGTTTTTTGTTTAAATTTGATTTATAAATCTTAAAGTAGTATAATAAGTATGAATAAACATACTTATTATACGGAGGCGGATATGAAAAGTAAAAAAGATGGAAAACTACATGCATGGACTGCGAAGGTAGGAACTAAGGGACAGATTGTTATTCCAAAAGAGGCAAGAAAAATTTTCTCCATAGAAACTGGAGATAATTTGTTAATTCTTGGAGATGAAAGAAGAGGGTTAGCCATTATGAATGGAGATGTTGCAACAAAAGTTTTGATGAATATTCAAGGTGATTTAAGTGAAGAAGATTAAGATATTAAAATTTATAGTGATATTAGTTTTAGTTGTAGTTGTTTTTATTGTAATATATGCAATTTATAATCTAAATTATGACTATTCAGGTGAAAAGTTCAGGAAGAACAAGGCTTCAAGTTTAGGCTTGGAAGAAAAACAATTTAATCTAAAAAATGGAAATGTAATAAATTATGTTGAAGGTCCAAATAATGGTCCGGCTATTTTATTATTACATGGACAAATGGTAGATTGGAAAGATTATCGTACTGTGTTTCCTGAATTAGTAAAAAAGTATCATGTATTTGCACTTGATTATTATGGACATGGAAAGTCAAGTAAAAATCCTGATTTATATAATATTGAAAGCATAGGAAATGATATTGCATCATTTATTCAAGAAAAAATTGGAGAAAAAACAATTATTTCGGGGCATTCTTCAGGTGCCTTAATTACTGCATATATCGGTGCTAAATTTCCACAAAATGTAAAGGCGATTATTTTGGAAGACGGACCATTTTTTGCAACAGAAAAAGGACGTGCTGAAAACACATTTTCTTATAAAACTTTCGAAAATATTCACAATTATTTAACTGAAAAACCTAATACTACTTATTTTGAACATTATCTAAAAAATGATCCGATGCGAAAATTGTTTAATGAGGGCGGAAAAGATAATTGGGATAAAATTGTGGCTAAACCTGCAATGAAAAGATTTCAAAAGGATAATACTAAAATACCAATTATTTGGTATTATCCGCCAAAGTTAGGAGTAAATACCTTACTTCAATTAACAGCGAATTTACAAGATAAAACTGGTGATTATGACTTAAGATTTGGAGATGCATTTTATGATTTCAGTTTCTTTAAGGGAATAAAACAAGAAGAATTGTTGAAAGAAATTACTGTTCCTACTTGTATATTACATGTAAAACCACCAAAAAATACAGCTCCTTCTTATTATAATGAAGATGGACTTCTGATTTCTGCAATGGATGAAAAAGATGCAAAGCGTGTTAAAGAATTGATTAAAGGTAGTATTTTAGTTGAAGGATTTGATTCTATGCATAATATTCACGGAGATAAGCCGAAAGAATATTTGGAAAAAGTGGAAGAATTTTTAGCTAATATAGAAAAGTAGAATTGATAGATTGGATTTAAAGGAGGAATATATGATAGGCATTTATCTAAGTGGAACTGGAAATACTAAACATTGTGTTGAAAAACTTGTATATTTGATAGATGATAAATCAAAATGTCTTCCTTTGGAAAATCCACAGATTATAGATTTATTAAAGAAAGAGGATGTAATTTTTTTAGGCTATCCAACTCAATTTTCTAATGCGCCTTTTATGGTACGAGATTTTATTATGAAAAATTGTTCGCTTTGGGAAGGGAAAAATGTTTTTTGTATAAATACAATGGGACTTTTCAGTGGGGATGGAACGGGATGTACTGCAAGAATTTTTAAAAAATATGGAGCAGAAATTCTGGGAGGCATACAGATAAAAATGCCCGATTCCGTTTGCGACAGTAAGCTGTTGAAAAAAGATATTAAAGAAAACAGACAAATCGTAAAAAATGCTGATGAAAGATTAGAAGAAGTTGCAGAACAGATTAAGCAGGGAAGATATCCAAGAGAAGGACTATCTTTCATTGCACATATGAAGGGACTTTTTGGGCAAAGGCTATGGTTTTATCGAAAAACTATGGGATATACCGATAAATTAAAAATAAGCGATGATTGTAATGGTTGTGGTTTATGTAGTAGGGTTTGTCCGATGAAAAATATTCACATCAAAGATAAAAAAGCTATCCCTGAAAATAAATGTACAATGTGTTACAGATGTATAAGTCTATGTCCACAAAAAGCAATTACTTTACTTGGAGATAAGGTAATTGAACAATCGAGGTTTGAAAAATATATATAATTAAAATTACAAAAAATACAATATGATTGCTCTAAGGATATATAATCATTTGATGATGAATATAATAGATAAAATAAGTTGAGATTGTAGGATAAATTTATGAAGATATTGGAAATTAGAAAAAATAAAAAGCAGTATATGGAACTTCTGCTTCTTGCTGATGAACAAGAAGATATGATTGATAAATATATTGATAGAGGAATAATGTTTGTTTTAGATGATAATGGTGTTAAATCTGAATGTGTAGTTACTGATGAGGGAAATGGAGTTCTTGAAATAAAGAACATTGCTACAAACCCTAATTTTCAAAGAATGGGTTATGGAAAAATTCTGATTGATTTTGTTGTTACTAAATATAAAAATCAATTTTCTACATTACAAGTTGGCACGGGAGATAGTCCTAAAACTATTGATTTTTATGTAAAATGTGGATTTTTTCGCTCCCATACTGTCAAAAATTTTTTTACGGAAAATTATAATCACCCAATATATGAAGATGGTATCCAATTGGTTGATATGATTTATTTGCGTAGAGATTTATAAATTTGATTTTGTTTAAGCTAAAATATAGCAGTTTAACAGTAAGTCAATATGATTTACTGTTTTTTTTATATTTGAAATATCAATAAATATAAGGTAAAATATAGAATAT
This sequence comes from Parvimonas sp. C2, assembly GCF_035282405.1. Classification (NCBI taxonomy): domain Bacteria; kingdom Bacillati; phylum Bacillota; class Tissierellia; order Tissierellales; family Peptoniphilaceae; genus Parvimonas; species Parvimonas sp. C2. The sequence continues at coordinate 434,048 of NZ_JAYKBP010000002.1, read as the reverse complement.
TAAGGAAAATAGAATTTAAGGAGGTAGTTATGTGGTTAATAATCGCAATTGTAGGAGTTATTGTTGCAATAATAGGTCGTATTAAGGAATATAAAGATGAAAATTTCATAGGTTTTAAAAGGTTAAGTTTATTACTAGCAGCAGTATGCTCTATAAATTTTATTCATTCTGCCATAATTTATAAATTTTATTTTACCAACGGAAATTGGAGTATGTTTTTAGAGTTTATGCAAAGTAATGCTAAGAATGTATTGATTTGTATAGTTATATCTATTTTTATAAATTTTGTTCCGATTTCTATTTTTAGAAAATAGTCAAAATATAATAAAATAAATTTGAATTTATAGAGGATCTCTTTGTATAAATTTTGAGAATCCTTCTTTTTTTATAATATAATCTAAAGTAGGAAAGTAATATAATATAATATAATATAATAGGTAAAAATCATAAAATATTTGGATGATTAGAAAAAATAGCATGAAAATAATAATATAATATTAATATGTAGTTGACATTTTTGGATAATTATGTTATTTTGTTAAGTAGGTTAACAAAAGGAGATGATAAAATGAATTATGAAAAATTTTTATATGATTTTCAAAATTTCATAAGGTTATATCATAGTTTAGAATACAAACAACATAAAATTTTTGACTTAAATTTATCAGAAGTACATTTATTAAAAATGGCTGAACATAATCCTAATTATACACTTGTTGAATATGCTGAAAAATTAAATATAAGCCGAAGTGCAATTTCGCAAGTAGTTAATATATTGGAAAAAAAAGAATGTGTCAAAAAAAATAAGATTAATAAGAAAAGTATTGTGCTTGAGCTAACCACAAAGGGACAAATAGTATGTGCTAAACACGATGAAGAGCATAAAAAAATTGAAAAAAATTTGAAGATAATTTTTAGTAAATATGATGATTATTTTTTTGAACAATTAAGTGAGTTAATGTCTGATATTGTAATTGTTTGGGAGGGATATGATGAGCTGTAAAATAATAATCGAAGATAGTAATAAAATTATGGATTCAAAGATTAATATATGTATTCAGGGACTAAAAAGATTTGAAGAAGTTAAAATTATTTTAGAAACAAGTTGTTTTTACAATATCAATGCTCCTATGAGTTGGTCAGAAAATACGCTTTGGAGGGCTGAGGCTGTTTTTCTCAGTGATTCAAATGGTACTGTATCTCTTAAAAATTCACCGTCTAAAGGTGGAGATTATATAGGTTTTAGAAATATGGGATTATTTGAATCTCTCAAAGCTGTATCAATTACTAATAAAAAACGTATTAGAGACTTAAAAAAATTACCTTTAAATGATGTTGTTACTTATCAAATTTCAATTATGTCGGATGAAAAATTACTTGCTAAAACAACCTTTAATAGATTTTATAAAGATTTTAATATAGATTATTATGATATAATCAGAAAAAATTGGCAAGGAAGAATGTTTTATAAAAATGATAATAACAAAAAGCCAGCTATTATAGTATTATCAGGTAGTGATGGAGGAATTGAAAAAGCACAAAACATTGCGATGTTATTAGCTAATCATGGCTTTACAACATTAGCTATAAGTTATTTTGGGATGAATAACCAAAATTCAAATTTAGATAGAATACCACTTGAAAATATTGATGAGGCATTAAAGTATCTACAAAAGCTATCTTTTGTTGATTCTTCCAAAATTGGAATTTATGGTAGGTCAAAGGGTGCTGAGTATGGATTAATGTTTCTATCTAAATACAATGCTATTAGATGTGCAGTTTTAAATTCTCCAAGTGACAGGGTTTATGAAGGATTAAAAGGAAAAAGAAATTCTAAGCATTCTTCTTGGACATATGGTGGTGAAGAAATAGAATATAAACCATTTAAGATAAAGGATTTTATTATGAATATGTTAATAAAAAAATCAAGTACTGATAATTCTGGAGTTATAGATATAAAAAACATCACTTGCCCTCTTCTATTAATTACATCTACAAAAGATGAAATATGGGATTCTTATAGAGCTTCAATCAACATTATGAAAAATATAAGATCTAGCGAAAAGAATATTGTATTAACTACAGCGTTAGGACATATGAATACAATTCCATATCTTCCAAATCTCCGTTATAAAAAGAATAAAACAGATGATATATATTATGAAACGGTTATATCATGGGAAAATACAATATCTTGGTTTGTTAAATATTTAAAAAAAGAAAAAGTATAGTTTTAATATAAAATTGATGTTATAAAATATATATGATATAATTGACATAATTTTACTAGTAAAAGGAGAAAACTGCATCATGGTTGTTAAAGTTCTTTAATTCTTATGAAAATAAATTTAAATTTATGGAGGTAGAATTATGAAATATATATGGAATAATTGATTAAAACAGGCTACTTTTCTTTACTCGGTGCTATATACCATTGCGACTATTTTTAATAGTGTGCTGTATCTTTTGAATGGAAAGTATGAAGACCCAAATGGAAATTGGCATGAAATTGATAGAGCGATTATTGTATTTATAATAGTTCTTGCATATATATTGATTAAAAATTTGAAACTTAAAAATTATTGGCTAAAGGCTATCATAATCTACATTCCAACTCTTTTATTAGTGTTTGGATATATTTGGCTAACTGGACTTAGAGAGCCTTTGGCAAAATCTGCTTATAGAGATATCTTTATAAATTACACAATAGGATATCTTGGGGCTTCGCTAATTGGTTGGGGAAAAACTTTTTTCAAGCCAAAGAATACAGAAAATAAATAAAATTCATTTAAAAGGGGGATATAATATTGGCTAGTTGGAGTGGTATAAGGAAAAAACTTGAAAAAGAATATCTTGCTGAAAGCCTACAAGGGCATATTCAATATTTTGCTACAACTTATAGCAAAAGTCCGGACCATGAGGGACGAGCAGCAATAAGATATGACGGAAAAGAAGTCATCAAAGGTTGCTTTTGGAATAACTGGTTTAAAGCTAATTTATTCCCTAGAGATGAAAAATACGAAGAAAGAATGAAAAAAGAAAATGCATTTATAGACGATACAGCCTTAAAATTGGGAGTATTTGACCAACGTTGTTTTTACAATTCCTTTGCAGAATTTGATAATCAAAGTATAGAAATGAGCCTAAAAAGTGAAAATTTACTCGTAAGAATTTTTGCGATATTAGATAGACGAGTTGGAAAAAGAAAGTTAATTCAAATGAAAGAAACAATAGAAAATGAGCCGGATACATTTCAGGAGTTCTATGCAATTCGTATGAATGCTGAAGGAATGGTTTAAGTTTATAAAAATAAATATACACTTAAAAGGCGATAGAAATATCGTCTTTTTTGTGCGAAAAATGATATCTGCAGAGTAATTGTATCTAAAGATACAATTACCCCATCAGACCTACTTTTGTTTATAAGTAAACATATGAGATCTCTCCGCTTCGTTTCGCTTTGCTCAACTTCGGTCGAGATGACGTGTTAGGGGCGTTGTTTTGCAAGTTGCTATAACGTTAAACATATCGTTGTATAAGGTTATAAATATAGTTTGATGTTTATTTACTTTTAACGTTAAGCCCGTAATCAAAGTTTATTCCTTATACGTCATCTTGAGCGAAACGTAGTGTAGTCGAAAGATCTCATACTTTTGCTTTAGCAAAAGTAAATGTATCGAAGATACATAAAATATGTAAATCTCATAAGCCCACAAGCATATCAACTCAAATTGAATGAAATATATACATATGATATAATCATAATAAAGTATTAGCAATGAAAATTTAGATATAATCTTCTTAAATAGGAAGGAGTAAAAAATGGTTTTAAATGAAAAACAATTAATATACGGTTATGATTATTACTTCAAAAATGAAAATAGACCTAGAAGTATTGTTGAGGTTTCTGAATATAATGGAGAAAGTGCAATTATAATAAATTGTACTCAATTGGATGATAGTTCTAATTCAAAGTACAAAACTGCAAAGGCAAGAAAAAATGTTGTAAATGAATGGTGTGATTTTTTAATTAAAAATCCAACGGCTTTTACAGAACTTACATTTTGTACAAGAATGCCACAAGAGTTGTTTAATGCGGTTTGTTCACAACAAAATCTTAAAAAATTATATATAAAATGGGGAGTTTATCCAGATATTTCAAAGATTTCAAATCTTGTAAATCTTGAATTCCTTCATTTAGGTTCAGGTTCAAGTGTAGGAAGTATTGAACCAATTTCGAAATTAGAAAATTTAGTAGCTTTAACAGTTGAAAATTTTCAAAAAATTGACGATTATAGTCCACTTACAAAACTTAAAAAATTGGAAAGTCTTACAATTGAGGGGGATTGCTTTGCTCCGAAAAATATTCATATAGATTCTATTGATTTTTTGAAAGATATGAAGCAATTAAGATTTTTTAGATTTTTTACAAGTATTGTAAAAAGTAAGGATTATACTCCACTTTTAAGTCTTGAAAATATAGAACATTTATCTATTAAGCCGTTTAAAGAAGTTAATAAATTATATGATGAGATAATTAAATTACCTAAATTAAAATATGGAACAATTGTATTTAATCCCGAATTTTATAAAAAATAGAGGTGTTATAATGAAAAATGCAGTTATATACATACATGGGAAAGGCGGGAATTCTGTTGAAGCAGAACATTATAAAAAATTTTTTAGTGATGAATATGAAATTATTGGCTTTGATTACAAATCTGAACTTCCTTGGGATGCTAAAATAGAATTTTCAAAATTTTTTGATTCCATAGTCTCTGAATATGATGATATTTACTTAATAGCAAATAGTTTGGGAGCTTATTATTCGATGCTTGCATTATCGGATAAAAAAATTAAAAAAGCTATGTTTATTTCACCAGTTGTAGATATGGAAAAAATAATTTTAAATATGATGAAAATGTCTAATGTTTCAGAGGAAGAATTATATAATAAAAAAGAAATTGCAACATCCTTTGGTGAAACTTTGTCTTGGGAATATCTTACTTATGTTAGGAATAATCCAATAGAATGGAATGTACCAACAGATATTCTCTATGCAGAAAATGACCTTCTAACTTCTTTGGAGACTATGACGAATTTTGCGAATAAAACCAATTCGAGTCTTACCATTATGAAAAATGGAGAGCATTATTTTTATACTGAAGAACAAATGAATTTCTTGGATAATTGGTTTAGTGAATTTATATAGTATTAGCTTAAGTTTGGTCGAATTTGAGAGGATTAAGTGAGAAGTTGTGTATAATAAATTTACAAAAATGTTACTAAGATATTAATTAGTAGGTTTTTGTTTTAAAATAATATAAAGTAAATGCTGAATATATTGAATAGAATATGTTATTATGATATGGTTTAACAAAATTTAAACAAAATTAATGTTATGTTAATACGAAATTATAAATTTAAAGATATGAATGTTTTGAAAATGAAGAGAGATAGAATTTTAGAAAAACTAAGAAACTCTTAAATGGAAAAATCTAAAAATTGGACGAGAAGACTATTTATCAGAAGTAGATAAGTAGTCTTTTTTGTGTGAACAAAAAGTTATTATTTATTTGTTTATTATGATTTTTGTAATATTAAGGTATTGACAATTAAGTTAGTTAGTGTTAATCTATTATTACCGATAGTTATGTCGGTAAGGAGGACAAAATGACTAGAGAACGACTAACATCAAGAGAAAGAAAATTGAAAATACAAAATATTGCATTAGATGTTTTTACAAGAAAAGGATATAAAAACACAAGTATGTATGATTTAGTACAAGCTACTGGACTGTCCACAGGAGGTTTGTACCACTATTATAAAAGTACAACTGAAATTCTATACGATTTGATGTTAAGAGGTTGTAAATATCGAGAAGACATTATTGAAAAAAAGATATGTGAAATTTCTAAGCCTTTAAGTGTAGAGTTATTAGCTGAAATTACTGTTGATAGGGCACTTTCTACTAATATATTTATTCCAATATATGTTATGTTTTTGCAGTCAATGAAGGAAGATGAAGACTTACAGGAACTTTATAAAAAATTACAGGACAGTTATATCAAAAATTTTAAACGAATGCTGGATGAATATGACTATGGAGAAATTTGTGAAGAATCTTTGAAATTACTCAATGATTTACTTAATACTATTATCTTGAGTTGTGAGACATTGGGAATTAGGGAACATTTAGTTTCACAACGTCAAGTTCTTGAGAAAATGATAATTGATGTTTTAATGATAAATAGAGAAGGGGTGTAATTAGATGAATAAAGATAGTAAAGAGCTCTTAACAGCTAAACCGTTACAAATATTAATTAAACTTTCATTGCCGGCAATATTAGGGATGATTGTTATCGGCTTATATCCGCTAATGGATGGGATTTTTGCCGGCCAGATACTTGGAGAGAAAGCTATGACCGCTGTAGGAATTGCTACTCCGTTCACATATATCAATACGGGTATCGCAACTTTAATTGGGGTAGGTTCAGCGTCACTATTATCCAGAGCCATTGGAGAAGGAAATCAAAAAATAATAGATAAAGTTATGGGAAATCTTTGTTTTTGGATTCTAACATTGTCAACAATTGTTACTGTTTTAGGGATCTTATTTTGCCAACAATTACTTAGTGTATTTGGTGCAAAAGGAGAACTTTTAAATCTTTCTACTCGTTATTTACGAATTATTTTTATAGGGTCTATTTTTGTAAATTTCGCGCAGGCAGCAAATATGGTTATGCGTGGCGAGGGGTTGATGAAACGAGCAATGCTTATTATGGGAATTGGTGCAGGTATAAATATATTGTTGGATCCGATTCTTATGATACTATTTATAGAGCGTGGTATTGAAGGTGCTGCTGTCGCTACGATAACAGCACAATTTGTTCAGGCAATTTTTACTCTTTGGTATTTTAAGAAAAAAAGTAAAGTTGTAAAAATTGGGATAATTAGAAAAGAAGGGGATATAACCGTAGATATGTTTTCCGTAGGGGTTTCTGCTATGCTTATGCAGGTGTTAACTATTATTCAGCAGAGTTTTCTTTATAGTCAAGCTTTTCGTTATGGTGGAGAAACATCCGCAGCTATTATGGCGGCTATCTTAAGAATACAGGCTTTTTCATTCATTCCACTTTGGGGAATGAGTCAAGGATTACAACCTGCTATTGGTGCCAATTTTGGAGCAGAGCAGTATGACAGGGTCAAAAAAATATTCAATGTTTTCACTATCAGTTCTATTATATTAGCTGCTTGTTTTTGGATACCTTCAGAAATTTTTGCTAAACCAATTCTTGGATTATTTGGATTATCCGATGAAACACTATTTTTAGCTATTCCGAATTTCCGCATAATGTACAGTATTTTCATTGCTTATGGGGTAATGATTATGACTATAACATTTTTTCAAGCGATTGGAGATGGTAAAACATCCGGTATTTTAGTTATGTTAAGACAGATAATTTTGTTTATTCCAGCTGTAATTTTATTACCTCGTATGATTGGAGCACAGAGCCTTTGGTACGTTTTGCCAATAATTGATGGAGTCGTTGTGTTACTGGGAATTCAGAGATATTTTATGGCAGTAAAAAAAATGGAGAAAAAATAGATTATATAGAAAAACGGTAAATTGTGAATGATTTACTGTTTTTTATTGTGAAACAACAAGGTTCCCAGGAACCCACCCGATGCGAAGCATCGTGGAAGGGTAGGGTTCTTATTGATGAAAATAAAAGATAATATATTATGTAATTGAAAAAATTAGTCGAAAAATTGAAAAAGCCCAAAAAAAGATAAAAAACTAATTCGAGTATTACTATTATGAAGAATGGAGAGCATTATTTTCATACCGAAGAACAAATGAATTTCTTGGATAATTGGTTTAAGAAATTTATAAAAAATGAGTAAAATAATTTCACTAAAATAGTTGTTATAAATAAAAAAAGTGGTATAATTAAAATTACTTTAAATCTATTAAAAAGAGATTTTAATTTCATCATATTTTACAATAATATGATTTAGTTTAAAATAATAGGATTATATTAGAAAGAAGGAAAATTTATGAATCAAAAAACACTTAAAATTTTAGGATGGATAGCAACTTGTACTGCAATGTTAATGTATATATCCTATTTTCCACAAATTATTAATAACTTACACGGAAATAAAAGTGGTTTTTTACAACCTATGGTTGCCGCAATAAACTGTACTTTATGGGTTAGCTATGGATTTTTCCAGGAGAAAAAAGATTGGCCTATTATTGTTGCAAATATACCTGGTGTAATCTTTGGAACAATAGCAGCTTTAACAGCTTTATAAAAATTTAGGGGGGAATAATGAATCCATTTCTTTTAGTAGCTATAAAATTATTAATTGGATTTTTAGCTTTAATAACTATAATAAATATCTCAGGAAAAGGAAACTTAGCACCGAATTCAGCAAGTGATCAAGTTCAAAATTATGTACTTGGGGGAATAATTGGTGGTGTAATTTATAATAATAGTATTAAGATACTTGACTTCATCGGTATTCTATGCATTTGGTGTGCTCTTGTGTTAGGCTTAAAATGGCTTAAACAACATGTTGTAAAAGTAAAACAAGTTATAGTTGGAAAAGCATTGATAATTATTGATGAAGGTAAAATTAATATAGAAAATTGTAGAAAAGTAGGCCTATCTGCTCATGATGTATCTTTTAAACTTAGAACTAATAATGTTTATTCAATGAAAGATGTAAAAAGAGCCATTGTTGAACAAAATGGTCAACTTATAATTATTCATTATGGAGAAGAAAATCCAAAGTTCCCATTGATAACAGACGGACATTTGCAAACTGATATTTTAGAAGTAATAGGAAAAGATGAAGATTGGTTGATTGAAGAAATTAAAAAACAAGGATTAGAAAAATATAGTGATGTATTTTTGGGAGAATATGTAGATGGAAAGTTAATTCTAGCTCCTTATAATTAATAGTTACAGAAGTAAAATAGATAGCGATAATGCTATCTTTTTTTGTGTAAAAATATTCCTTTTCTACAATATGTAAAAAATTTTTTCAAAAAATCGACTATTAGTCGAAAAACTCTTGACAAAGTTTTTTAAAGTTGTTATAATAATAAAAAACCGACTAGCAGTCGAATAAGGAGGTTGTTATGAAAAAAGGTGAAAAGACGAAACACGAGTTGTTAAAAATAGCATATAGAATGTTTCTTTCAAAGGGTTACGAAAATACAAGTATAGATGAAATTATAGAGGAAGCTAAAATAGCGAAGGGAACATACTACTATCATTTTAAAAGTAAAGAACAAATGCTTGAAGAAGTAATACAAATGATGATTGATGAGTATGAGATGAGAGCGAATGAAATATTAAATTCAGATTTAGATTTACCTGAAAAAATGATTGGGATAATAACATCTTTTAGGCCTAATAACGATGAATTTCAAATCGTTGAGACTCTTAACCGTCAAGACAATTTAATTATGCATAACAAGATTAATCGTCAAGTTATTGAAAGAGTTGTTCCGATGTTATCTAAGATTGTTGAAGAAGGAGTTCAATTAGGGATACTAAAATGTGAGAATATTCCACAAAGAATTAGAATAATAATGATTTTGAGTAGTGAACTGTTTGATGATATGGAATATTCTAATACAGATGTCGATGTATTTATTGATATAGTAGAAAAAATACTGGGTGCACAACCTGGATTTTTGATATTCCTTAATAAATTAATACAAAAACAGGAGGATATTTAATTATGGATAAATATGTATATAAACCAAAAAGATTTTTCTTTATAGTTTTTGCTTCAACTTGGGGCTGTTGGTTATTAGCTATTTTATTAAATAATAGTAAATTACTATTTCCACTTTTATTTTTGGGACTAATTGCACCTGCTTTAACAGCGATTATAACTGTTTTTACGTCAAAAAATGAGATGCTAAAAAAAGATTTTAAAAGAAAGGTTATAGGATTTTATAGAATAAAGCCACTTTATATTTTACTTCCAGTAATTGTTTTTGGAATAGCTGTTTGTCTATCAATTGGAACATCTGTATTATTTGGAGGCTCTCCAAAACAGTTTGGTTTTAATGATGATTTTTCGTTTTCAATCGCTGGAACATCAGCACTTCTTACTATCTTTTTAGCTTCAGTAATAGAAGAAATTGGATGGAGAGGATATGGTGCAGATGCTTTAGGATCAAAATATAACTGGTTTAAAGCTTCACTTATATTTGGATTCACTTGGTCATCTTGGCATATTCCTCTATTTTGGGCAGAAGGAACATATCATTATGGACTTAAGGAAATGGGAATTCTTTATGTAATGAACTTCCTTATTAGTGCTATACCTATGACTTTTATACAAGAATGGGTGTATGTTAAAAATAATAGAAGTATGTTTGCGACAATTATTTTTCATATGTTTCTAAACTTTATGCAAGAAAAAATAGCAATGACGCCTGAAACAAAATGTATAGAAACTATTTTTATTACAATTGCTGCTGTAATTGTTGTTTTGACTAACAAAAAAATGTTTTTTGAAACAGAACATGTTGGTAAACTTCTTGAAATTCAAAATGATTAAAAGGGATAAATATGAAAATAGGATATAATTTCAAAAAATTTTTATTATTATGGTCTGGGGAACTGATTTCTCAAGTCGGTGGAGGACTTACAAGCTTCGGACTTGGAGTGTATATTTTTCAAAAAATAGGGCGAGCATCTGATATGGCACTTATTACTCTAATTGGCTTTTTGCCAACTATTATATTAAGTGTTCCTGCTGGAGTGCTGGCAGATAAACACGATAGAAGACTTTTAATGGTAATTGGAGATGGATGCTCAGGAATGGGAATAGTTTATATTCTATGGTGTATGATGAATGGAGGTGCTACACTTTCGCAGATTTGTATAGGAGTTTTTATAAGTTCCGTTTTTTCATCATTACTTGAACCTTCTTTTAGAGCCACAATCAATGACTTACTAACAAAAGATGAATTCTCCAAGGCAAGTGGACTACTCTCTCTAGCAGGAAGTGCTAAATATTTACTTTCTCCAATAATTGCAGGAGTACTCCTAACTATAAGTGATGTAAAATTGCTTTTAATAATAGATATATGTACTTTTATATTGACTGTAATATGTACCTTAATTATCAGAAAAAGTATCAAAAACAAAAATATCAGCACATCAGATCACTTTTTAAGCGGATTAAAAGATGGCTGGAAAGTAGTATATGGCAATAGAGGAGTATTTTTTCTAGTAATACTTGCTGGAGTTATAACAATGTTTATGGGAGTATTTCAAGTATTAGCCGTTCCGATATTCTTGTCTATCACAGACTCAAAAACTTTAGGAATTGTGGAAACAATTTGTGCAAGTGGTATGTTGGTTTCAGGTATATTTTTAGGAATTCGAGGAATAAAAAGAAACTTTGTAAAAGTCTTAAGCATATCTCTTACATTTTCAGGAATTTTTATATTAGCATTTGGAATCTTTGAAAATGTACTAATAATGTGTATATTCGGATTTTTCTTCTTCTTAACATTGCCCTTTGCTAATAATTGCCTAGACTATCTCTCAAGAACTAACATTCCCGATGAATATCAAGGAAGAGCTTGGGGACTGATTGGATTTCTCTCACAACTTGGATATGTTGTTGCATATTCCATCTCAGGAAAAATAGCCGATTACTTGGGAATAATAACAGAAAAAGGAGTAGGAAGAGGCTCAGCATTATTAATAATAATCTCAGGCATATGCCTTGTAGTAATCTCTCTTTGTATTCCAATGATAAAAAGAATAAATGAATTAGAAAATAATATTTAGAAGGATAGCAGAAATGCTATCTTTTTTGTTGTAAAAATGGATAAATTAATTTTATCCGTGTGAAACTCAACTCGTATGGAAAAATTTTAAGATATATGATAGAATTATGATATGTAAGTATATATTATAGATAAGGAGATTCCATTGTGGCAAAAGTAACTAAAGAGCAAATTTCAGCAAAAGGATTTGCAATTCAAATCTATACAGAAGACTTTAAAAACGACTACATAAGTCTGACAGATATTGCAAAGTATAAAAATAATGATGATCCCAGATTTGTTATTCAAAATTGGATGCGAAATAGAAATACATTAGAGTTCATTGGATTGTGGGAAGTGCTTAATAATGAAAATTTTAACCGTGTGCAATTCGACACGTATAGAAATGAAGCAGGACTAAATAGATTTATAATGACTCCACAAAAATGGATTAATTCTACCAATGCAATAGGAATTATATCTAAAGCGGGAAAATATGGAGGAACATATGCACATTATGGTATTGCGATGGAATTTGCTTCTTGGATTTCTGCAGAGTTTAAGCTGTATATTATTCAAGATTATAAGAGACTTAAGTCAGATGAAAATTCAAGATTGTCGCTTGATTGGAATTTGAATAGAGAAATTTCTAAAATTAATTATAAGATTCATACAGATGCTATCAAAACATATTTACTAAATGATTTAACTGAAAGTCAATTAGCCTTTAAATATGCAGGTGAAGCTGATATGTTAAATGTAGCATTATTTAATAAAACTGCAAAACAATGGAGAGAAGAAAATCCAAACTTAAAAGGAAATATGAGAGACTATGCAAGTCTAAATGAACTTTTAGTTCTAGCAAATATGGAAAGCTACAATGCTGTTCTAATTGAAAAAGGACTGCCACAAAAAGAAAGAATGATTGAACTTAGAAAACTTGCAAGAACTCAAATGATGTCACTTGAAAAACTAAACGACATAAGTATTAAAGAATTGAACAAATAATAAAATATAATTTCATAATGGAGGATAATACATTGACAAAAATTAATAAAAATGAAAAGAAACATTTTTATTATGATGAATCATATCATGATTTATCAATTACACAAAAAGATGGGATTCAAAATATAAATACAGAAAATACTTCAACATATTTTGTTGTTTCCTTTGTAGGAGTCGAAGAAAATAAGACGAATGATTTTTTAAACAAATATCAAGTTTTAGAACAAGAATATAAAAATTTAATAGGTCAAAAAGAAGATCATGAGTTTAAAGGAACAATAATAAATAGTAAAAATTATAATAAAGGATTTTCATCAATGAGGAAAGTATTTATTAGATTTTACACTAAATTATTTGATTTATTAGACGAGTATTCAGTTATAATTAATATTTCAACTATAAGTAAGTTTGAAATTGTAGTAAGTAGAATTTTTATAAAATATATAATAGAGTTAGGTGATTTTTATGACGATAAAGAAGTATATAATCTTATTTATGGTACAGTCAAATTTTTAGAACAACATAAGACAGAAAAATTAGTTAAACTAATGCATTCTGATGAATATAATTCAAAAAAATTACTTTTGGAAATAAAAAAAATTATAAATTATGTACTTGAAACAAGATTAAATTTTGAACTGAAAAATAGAGAGTGTAATTTTGCTTGCTTACTTAATCAGCAAATTAATAATATCGAAAAAAATTTAAATATTGAAGAGAAATATAAATGGGATTATTATTTTAGTTTTGATGGGTTTAAAAATTTACTTAATGAATTAGATATAAACAGTGAGAATATTTATTTAGATATAGATGGAAAAGGAAATCGCACACAAAAAATTTATGACACTGCAATATCTATGTTTCCAAATGCGACTATAGAAAGATTTGAGTCAAAAGATAATTTAGGAATAAGGATATCCGATTTTATTTCTAACCTAATTGGAAGATTTATAAAAGTAATTGACGATGAATGTACTGATAAGCGAAGAAAGATTGAAGAAAATTCTAATTTTAATAAAAAAATTTTTTTAGATGAAGAGTGGTTTAATTTGGATGAAGAAGCATTTGATTGTTATAGAAAAATAGGAGAGTTTTTTAATAATAGATCTAAAATTTATTGGACTACACATGTTGGAACATATGATGATATACCTTTAGTTGTTTATTCATTATTTCAATATTTTTATGAACAAAAAAATTATGAAGATTTTAAAAACATATCTTCTTTTGAGCACAGTGAAAAGTTAAATAATTTAATTGTTCGTAAGCATATTTATAGACATGGATTATAAATAACAATAGAAGTATTTAAATAAAAAAATTAATATATAATTCTGATTATAACTCCCTCGAATTCGAGTGGTTATAAAAAACAACCCTACTCCCAACGAGTAGGTTGTTTTTTCTTTATTTACTCACTACAAATACTACTGACGGGGAGTTTTCTTCATCGAATTTGTCTTTTTTGAAGTTTCCGTAGATTTCGTATTTTAGTCCGAGCCTGTTTACGAATGAAATTAAGTCATCAACTAATAGTGGAACTAGGAGTTGCGTGTTTTCAAATTTTTCGTTTTCTGTTGTAAGTACCGTGTTGAAACGGATTTTGCTATTTTCTCTGTAATAGTTTCTTGTAAATTTAACTTTTGTTCCAAGAGTTGGTAAGGCTCCTAGAAATAGGTCATTTTTAAGAATGAAAGGTTTGAAGTTTACCCAGCTTAAGACTAGGTTTCCGTTTTCTTTTAGTAAGTCCATAGTTTTTAGGATGAAGCTACAGATTTGGTTTATGTCTTCCAAATGTGCAATAGTTGTTCCAATGCAATAGCAGACGTCAAATTTTTCTTCAAAGTCCAATTCCAACATATCTTTTTGAAATACTTTAAGCCCTTTTTTTCTTGTTTCATCTACCATATTTTCTTCCAAGTCGATACATATTACATTTTTTCCTAAGTTTTCCAAGTTTTTTGCAACGAGTCCTGTTGCACAGCCTATGTCTAAATAGTCTTTTCCATCTGAAATATTATTTAAAAAATTTAATTGTGCTTCATTTGTTGGGAAAATATCTTCGTAGTATTTGCATATTTCTTTATAAAATTTATTCATATAAACCTCCATTTTAAAAAATATAATGTTATAATCGATTATACCCAAAAACTTTCATTATTTATATCGAAAAATACCTAAAAACTTGTTTATTTTTTTTTTTTTTTTGATATAATCATCTTAAGAGGAGGGTGATTGATTATGAACAAGAAAATAATATTTGGAATTGTTTTGTTACTATCTGTTGGATTAGCAATATATGGATATATAGTTTTACCTGATGTTATAACTGTACAGATTGATTTAAAAGGGAATCCTTCGAATGTGGAATCAAAATTACTAGGGATTGGTACAACTTTTGCTATTTCAGTTATTGGAGCAATATTTTACTATTTCTCGGAGGAAAAAGGATTTAAGTTTTTGTCCATTTCTCTTATTGGAATAATCCTTTCTGTTATTACCATATTATTTAATATATAAGTTTTAAAGTTGTTTTAATTTTATTTAAAACAACTTTTTGTTTATTAGCATTTTGCATTGTTTTGTGGTAAAATATATTCGAATAGATTAATTATATTTAGGAGGCAATTGATGAAATTTTTTATTGACACAGCGAATGTTGATGAGATAAGAGAGATTAGTAAATGGGGTATTCTTGACGGTGTTACTACTAATCCGTCTTTGATAGCGAAAGAGGGAAGAGATTTTGTTGAAGTTATAACTGAAATAACTTCAATCGTTGACGGACCTATTTCAGCGGAGGTTATCAGCCTTGAAGCAGAAGGAATGGTAAAAGAAGCTAGAGAACTTTGTAAGATAAATAAAAATATTGTAATAAAAATTCCTATGACTGAAGAGGGATTAAAGGCAGTTAATGTTTTGAGTAAAGATGGAATAAAGACAAATGTTACTTTGATTTTTTCAGCTACTCAAGCACTTCTTGCAGCAAAGGCAGGAGCTACTTATGTAAGTCCATTTTTAGGTAGACTTGATGATATCAGCTCTGAAGGAATGATTTTAATTGAAGATATTTTTGAAGTTTTCAATAATTATGCAATTACAACTGAAATAATTGCCGCTTCTGTAAGAACTCCAATGCATGTTCTTCAAATTGCAAAGAGTGGAGCAGATATTGCAACAGTACCTTATAAGGTGTTCAAACAAATGTTAAAACACCCACTAACTGATATAGGAATTGAAAAGTTTTTAAAAGATTGGGAAAGTGTTAAATAATAGGAGGAAACTATGGATAGAAATTTAAGTTTAAATTTAGTCAGAGTTACAGAAGCTGCAGCAATTCGTTCTTCATATTTTTTAGGAAAAGGCGATAAAAACGGTGCTGACGGAGCTGCTGTTGAAGCCATGAGATCAATGTTCAACGAACTTCCAATGGAAGGTACTGTTGTTATCGGAGAAGGAGAAATGGATGAAGCTCCTATGTTATATATCGGCGAAGTTGTAGGAAATGGACAAGAAGGAGTTGCAAAGGTTGATATTGCAGTTGACCCAGTAGACGGAACTTCTCTTGTAGCAAATGGATTGCCAAATGCGATTGCAGTTGCAGCTTGTGCACCTGCGGGTTGTTTATTACATGCTCCTGATATGTATATGGATAAGATTGCAGCGGGTCCTTTAGCTGTTGATTGCATACACATTGATTTACCTATTGAAATGAATATAAGAAGACTTGCAAGAGCTTTGGGAAAAGAAATTGGAGAAGTTACAGTTAGTATTTTAAATAGAGAAAGACATCAAGATATTATAGATAGAGTTAGAAAACTTGGTGCAAGAATAAAACTTTTTGAAGCTGGAGATATTGCTCAAGCCATTGCAACTTGTATTGAAAATAGCGGTTGTGATTTAATGGTTGGAATTGGTGGAGCACCTGAAGGTGTTTTAGCTGCTGCAGCCATTAAAGCCTTAGGCGGAGTTTTCCAAGGAAGACTTGTTCCTGCTGATGAAGAAGAATTTAGGAGATGTGAAGCTATGGGACTTGAAGACCCACTAAAAGTTTTAGAAATGAATGATTTAGTAAAGGGCGATGAAGTTTTATTTGCAGCTACTGGTGTAACTGACGGAGAACTTTTAGACGGAGTTAGACATATTGGTAATGATAGAGTTAAGACTTATTCAGTTGTAATGAGAGCAGAAACAGGAACAATTAGAAGAATTGAGGCAACTCATAGAATTTCTAAAAAACCTGAATATGCAAAGATAAAGAGATAGTATGAATATAGAACTTTTAAAAGGAAAATATCTTGATGAATTAAAAACTATTGCAAAGTCTTATGGAATTGCAAATGTTTCAAAGTATAAAAAGGATGAATTAATATCTGAAATTTTAAAGGCGGATAATGGATTTGAAAGTGAAGAGCCTGAAAGAGTAAATATAAACGAGCCTTTTGAAAATGAAAATGACTCAAAGACTAATAAAAAAACAGTTTGTGGGCTTATTGATATTACTGCTGACGGTTATGGTTTTTTGCGTTCAAATGGCTATGACTCAGGGGAAGAAGATATTTATGTCTCACCAACTCAGATAAGAAGATTCAGACTTAAAAAAGGAGATAAAATTTTAGGTTTAACTAGAGAAAGTAAAGAAAGCGAAAAATTTTCTCCACTTATCTATATAAATGAAATAAATGATATTAAGGTTTCAGAATTAAAAACTAGAAAAGATTTTGACGATTTAATTCCGATTTATCCGAATGAAAAATATACTTTAGAAACTGAAAAGAACGAAGTTTCAACTAGAATAATTGACTTTTTAGTACCTATTGGAAAGGGACAGAGAGCTTTGATAGTCGCTCCTCCAAAGGCTGGAAAGACAAGCTTGCTTCGTTCGATTTTAAAAGGCATAGAAATCAATAATCCAAAGAGCAAGATTTTTGTTTTACTTATTGGGGAAAGACCTGAAGAAGTTACGGAAATGAAGAGATTTACAAAAGCTGAAGTAATAGCTTCAACTTTTGATGAATTGCCTCAAAATCATATAAGACTTGCAGAATTTGTACTTGAAAGAGCAAAAAGACTTGTAGAACTTGGAGAAGATGTAGTTATTTTGGTTGACAGCATAACAAGACTCTCAAGAGCCTACAATGTAAATACACCGTCCTCTGGGAAAACTCTTACAGGAGGACTTGATCCTTTTGCATTGCATAAGCCTAAAAGATTTTTCGGTTCTGCGAGAAATGTTGAAAATGGTGGAAGTTTAACCATAATTGCGACAACTCTTGTAGATACGGGAAGTAAAATGGACGATATGATTTATGAAGAATTTAAGGGAACGGGAAATATGGAAATTCATTTGAGTAGAAAACTTTCAGAACTTAGAATTTTCCCTGCTATAGATATTTATAAATCAGGTACGAGAAAAGACGATTTACTTTTGACAGAAGAAGAAATGCAATCTGCAAATTTAATTCGTAGAAAACTTTCAAATACAAATACTAATGAAATTATGGAAAATTTAGTAAAAAACATAAAGAAAACTGAAAACAACAAGGAATTTTTTAAAGCAATCTTAAAAAATAATTAAAAATTTAGTTTCAATTTGAAACTTTAAGGAGATTTTGATGAAAATTTTAGTTGTGTATTATTCCTATTCAGGAATAACTAGAAGATTAGCGGAAGATATCGCTTTAATTACAGATGGAGATTTGTTGGAATTAAAACCGCTAAGACCTTATTCATTTTCATATAACACAGCTGTAAAAGAAGCTAGAATTGAAATTGATAAGGGATACTGTCCACCTTTAACTGAAGAAATAGGAAATATTGATGATGTAGATGTAGTTTTTATAGGCTCACCTAATTGGCTTAAGACTTTTGCACCACCGGTTCTTACTTTTTTACGTTCTGCAAATTTGGATGGCAAAATAATTATTCCTTTCTGCACTCATGGTGGTGGAGGGTTTGGAATGATGATTGATGATATAAAGAAAGAATGTAAAAATTCTATAGTAAAAGACGGATTAGCCTTAAGTGGATTTTACGATTTTGATGAATTACAAAAATGGTTAGAAAATAATTTATAAAATTATGTATTTTTAGAAAAACTCAACTTTGCGAAAGGTTGAGTTTTTACTTTTTTCAAATAGTATTTAGAATTTATTTACTGTTCACGTTAAGCTCTTAATCGAAGTTTTCTATTTGCACGTCATCTCGACCGAAGTTGAGCAGAGCGAGACGTAGCGGAGAGATCTCATACTTTTGTAATGGCAAAAGTAAACGTATCGAAGATACATCGGATAAAAAATATATTAACAAAAAGTCTTTAGGATAACTTCGTTGTAATTATATATGGCTGTTTTGTTTTTTATAAGTCCTGTACAGGACTTACTATTATTTGTAAACAAATAATAGTAATGAGATCTCTCCGCTTCATTCGTTTCACTCATTTCGGTCGAGATGACGTGTTGGGGAGATTTGTTTTGCTTAATATCGTCACGTGAATTATTTTATTTTTATGAAATTTTTTTAATTCATTTTTTTAAATAGTATTTGATGATTATCTACTTTTAACGTTAAGCCCTTAATAAAGGTTTATTCCTTATCCGTCATCTTGAGCGAAACGTAGTGTAGTCGAAAGATCTCATACTTTTGCTTTAGCAAAAGTAAATGTATCGAAGATACATACAATGAAAAAGGCTTATTCATTAAAAGTCTTTAGAATAATTTCATACGAATTATAAAAATGTTATATTCTTTAATAAGTCCTCTACAGGACTTACTATTATTTATGATTTGAAAGTCCGAATTTGTTTAAGAAATGGAATATTAAACTTAGTACCACTGCAACCATACTTGCAAGAACCATTCCTTTTAATTGCATTCCAAAGAAATTAATTGAAATTCCACTAAGTCCTGTTACAAATACAACTGAAGTTAAAATCAAATTTTGGCTATTTGAATAATCAACTTTTGAATCAACTAAGAGTCTTATTCCAGAAGTACCAATCATTCCGTAAAGTAAGAATGTTATTCCACCAATTACATTTCCTGGTATGCTTTGAATTAACATACTTAAAGGGGCGATAAATGCCATACATATTGAGATTATTGCAGCCCCTGCAATTACATAAACTGAATAAACTTTAGTAACTGCCATTACGCCGATGTTTTCTCCATAAGTTGTTGTTGGAACTCCGCCTACAAGAGCAGATAACATAGTTGAAAAGTTATCGGCAAAGATACTTCTATGTAATCCCGGGTCTTCTAAAAGATTTTGACCTATTATATTACTTGTTACAACTTGATGACTTATATGTTCTGAAGTTATTACGAGTAATGCAGGAAGCATTATCAAACTTGCTTTGAAGTCAAAAATTGGAAATTGAAATTCCGGTATTGTAAATAATGTTGAAGATGTAACTGTAGAAAAGTCAATCATTCCAAAAGCTAAAGCTGCAATATATCCACAGATGATAGCAATAAGGATTGGAATTGTTCCTAAAAATTTTCTAAATACAACTGAACCTAAAATCGCAACTGAAAGAGTGATTAAAAATACATAAACATCAGCATTAGTTGAAGTTTCAGTCAATATATTTGCACCTATTTTTCCGCCTCTTATTGTATTTCCTGCAAGTTCAAGACCAATAAGAGAAACAACAGCACCCATTGCTGCAGGTGGAAGCACAATATTTATCCAATCTGTTCTGAATTTATAGATTAAATACGCTAAGATACAACCTAAAAATCCTGTTGTAGCAAAAGCACCGAGTGCATATCTATAACCCATAGTATTTATAATAACGGTACCTACTCCCAAAAAGGCAAAACTTGAACCTAAATAGGCGGGGGCCTTTCCTTTTGTTATAAAAATAAACAATAATGTACCTATACCATTCATCAAAAGAACAATACCGGGGTTTACATTAAATAAAATCGGAACTAAAACTGAAGCTCCAAACATAGCAAAAGTATGTTGTAAACTCAAAGGTATAAGCATTGTAACAGGAACTTTGTCCCTTACGCCAATAATTTCTTTATTATTCATAAATCCTCCTTTTACTCAAGTCTTAAAAATATAAAAAAAATGAAATAACAACAGTTATTTCATTAATAATTAATTAAAATATTTTTAAAGCCAACAAATCTATTATTAAAATTGAAAAAGAGTGTCGCCAAAACAAAGTTATAAAAATCAAATATATTTGTTTTAAAAAACTTAACTAAATTTGTCATAACGGACCTCCTTAAATTTATCTTCACAATTATACAGCATATAATATAAAAAGTAAAGTCTTAAATTGCATAAATTTATTAAAAATTAAAGATTTCATTTTGACTTTTAATATGATATAATTTAATTGATTATATCTAGTTTTAAAAATAGAGTTTTATTTTACTATAAATTATTTAGGAGTAAAGGATGAAAGATTATGTATCTAAAGTTAAAAAATATATTATTCTTCAAGTAGTATTGGATTTTATAGGAGTTATTTGTTTAGCATTAACTCCATTGATTCAAAAGTGGTTATTTGATTATGGATTACAAAGCACCTCAAGTCAAATCATTTTAGCCATTCTATTATATGCTTTGTTACTTGGAATTTATTCACTAATGCAATATTTTTGCGTTTTAGTAGCATTTAAATCAGGAATTTCGTTTGAAACAAGACTTAAAAAGAATTTTTTTGATAAAATTTTTAATATGAATAGTAAAGTTTTTCAAGAGAAGCCGATAGGGGAATATATTTCTATTCAATCCAACGATATTACTGCATTAGAACAAGATTATTTACAACCTATTGTAGATGTAATTCGTTCGGTAAATATGATGTTAATTTATGGAGTTATTATCTTTATGAATATCAACTACAAAATTGGTATGGTTGTAGTTTTATCTTCTATTTTTGCGATTTTTATCCCAAAAATATTTGGAAAAATGTTGGATAATAGCAGAAGCAAATACCAAAGGCATCTTGGAAAATATACTTCAACTATTTCCGATTTGCTTGAAGGTTTTGGCTTAATAAATTCTAAAACAATTGAAAATATAAAAAATAGACATAATGAAATTCTACATAAAACAGCGGATAAAAGATATGAATTTGGAAAGAAAAAAGCACTGGTACTTGGATTAAGTGATTTAATGACCAAAATGGTTAGGGCTTTTACTTTTGCGATTGTAGGATATTTATTCTATAAAAAAGAGATAACTGTAGGTGTGGCAATAGCAACACTAAGCTATTCTTCTGCATTCATCGACCCTATTGATAGCTTGCTATATGACATTACGGCTATCCGTTCAGTAAATTCTACAAAACAAAATATACTTTCATTTTTAAATCAAAAATCAGAAACAGAAAACAAAAGAGAATTGGAAAATTTCAAAAATGAATTAATTTTTGATAATGTAAATTTCACAGTTGATAAATTACAACTAGAAGATATAAACTTAAAAATAGAAAAAGGTAAAAAATATGCAATTGTTGGTAAATCAGGAGCTGGAAAGTCAACATTTTTAAATTTATTACTTGGAATACATAAGCCAAATAATGGGGAAGTAAGTATTGACGGAGAAAATGTAACAGAGCTTAATTTATCAAGTACATTGCTTTATATGAGTCAACATGAGCATATTTATCGTGCATCTGTAAAAGAAAATGTAACTGTCTTTGATTCATATTCCTATGATTATATTCCGGATAATGCTAATGAAGTTGCAATAATCAAGGATATTCTTGGTAGAAATACTGATGACTGTTCAAACTTTAGTGGTGGTGAAAAAAGAGTTCTTGCATTACTTCGTATATTGTGTAGAAAAGGAGAAATACTGGTTTTGGATGAACCTTTTACAGGTGTTGATGCTGAAAGTGTTTTAAAATTAGAGGATATTTTATTGAAATCAGATCAAACAGTTTTGATTGTAACACATAATACATCAATGGAACATCTTAAAAAATTTGATAAGGTAATTAGAGTTGTAAACGGAAAAGTGTTTATTGAGGATATAGATTAAAAAAGTTTTATAAAAATGGCTAAATTAAAAGCCGTTTTTTTATGTAATTAAATTATGGAAAATGATTTAAACAATGTAAAAATATAAAAAATATATTTTTTTAAAATTTAAGTATGAAAAATATATTACATTGAAGTTTATCATAAGAATAAATATTCAAAAAGAGAAATGTCTAATTTTTGAGGAAATATTATTTAAAAATGTAAGTTTGCGTCAATAATAAAATTATATCTATTTATTTTATTAAATTTACTTATAAATAAATTTTCATTAAATTTTTTTGTTATATATTAAATCCGCTTAAAAGCATTAAATAATTTTTGTGATGCATTATTTTTTCAGTAGTAATCAACTTTTTTTAGTTGATATTTTTATTTTTTATAATTTATCATTGATTTCAAAAAAAATACTTTGATTGCAAAGTATAAAATTTATTTATACTATGTTGACATGTCTCTTATTTTGTGTTAAAATTCAAAATGAAAAAAATAAATATTGGAGGGATGTTATGTCTAAGAAAAAATTGAGTTTAAGAGCACTCGTTTTAATGGTGTTCACTTCTGTTTTTGGTTTTACTAATGTTACAAGATCATACTATCTTATGGGATACGCAGCTATTCCTTGGTATATTATTTCTTGTTTGGCTTTCTTCTTGCCATTTGCATTTATGATTGCAGAGTATGGTTCTGCTTTCAAAGATTCTGCAGGGGGGATTTACTCTTGGATGGAAAAAAGTTCAGGAAGTAAATATGCATTTGTGGTAACGTTTATGTGGTATGCATCATACATAGTATGGATGGTAAACGTTGGTTCAGGTATTTGGATTGTTTTATCAAATGCAATTTATGGGATTGATAAAACTCAAAGTTGGTCTTTATTAGGATTGGGTTCTGTAAAAACATTAGGAATTCTTGCTATTTTATGGATTATCACTTTAACATTTATATCTACAAAGGGTATTGATAAAATTAAGAAATTTACATCTTTTGGTGGTAGTGCTGTAGCATTAATTAATGTATTTTTATTTGTTGGTGGAATTTTGATGTTGATTTTAAACAAAGGTGGAGTAGGAGATTCAATAACTGCTAACGCTTTAGCTCATTCACCAAATCCTGATTATGCTGGTGGTTTGCAAGTTTTATCATTTATAGTTTATGCTATATTTGCTTATGGTGGTTTGGAAGTTGTAGGGGGACTTGTTGACCAAACTGAAAATCCTGAAAAGAACTTTCCAAAAGGTATTGTTATTTCAGCAATTGTAGTATCTTTAGGATATTCACTAGGTATTTTGATTTTTGGTACATTTACTAAATGGTCATTTGCATTTACACAATTTTCAGCACAAAAAATAACTTTAGGTAATGTATCATATATTGCTATGAACCATATGGGATATCAATTAGGACTTGCTTTTGGTCTTGCCGAATCTGCTGCAAGGAATGTAGGACTTTGGGTTTCTCGTTATATGGGGATATCAATGTTCCTTGCTTTGACTGGAGCGTTCTTTACTCTTATTTATTCTCCATTAAAACAGTTAATTGGAGGAACTCCTAAAGAATTATGGCCAGAATCATGGACTGAACAAAAGAATGGAGTATATACTAAACCTATGATTTACCAAGCAATTTGTGTAATAATAATGATTGCAGTAGTATCATTTGGTGGGGATAGCGCACAACAATTTTTCCAAATTTTAGTTTCCATGACAAATGTTTCTTTGACTTTACCTTATTTCTTTATCGCTTATTCATTCTTAGCATTTAGAAAAAATGAGAATATAGAAAGACCTTTTGTAAAATTTAAAACTTATTCAACAGTTAAAGTTGTTGTTGCTATTACTTGTTTTATAGTTGGTTTCGCAAACTTATTTACAGTTATTGAACCAGCTATCTCCAAGGGTGATTTTAAAACAACTATAATGTCAATTGCAGGGCCATTGTTATTTACTTTAATTGCATTATATCTTTATAGAAGAATGGAAAATTCAAAGGAAATAGAAAAATAAAATATGAAATATAAAAAACGGCAAATGAAAATTTGTCGTTTTTTGATGTATTTATTAAAAAGCATAGAATTCTATGCTTTTTTCTTTAAAATAGGTGATATTCTTTTATATAATAAGGATGTTACTATTGAAGTAACGGCTGTTTTAACTAAGTTAAAAGGTAGTACTGAAAATACCATTAATGTAAAATAACTTTTTACAAGTGGATTTATTTTAGAAATCGCACTGACAAAAGTGTTCAAGTCAATTTTTAATAATTTTGCATAAAGTGGGAAAATTATAAAATAATTGCTCAAAGTTGCAACTATAGACATTGAAATGCTTCCTATAGCAAGTCCTAATAGAGCTGACTTTTTACTTTTGTTATGTTTATAGATAAGTGCAGTTGTCAATACGAATGCTGATGAAACAATTAAATTTGAAAGTTCTCCAACATAAAAAGTTTTTGTCCCATTAATTACAATGTTTAATAATATTTTTATGCAAACAATTAAGAATCCTGCTAATGGTCCCATTGCAAATCCTCCGATTAATGCAGGAAGCTCTGCAATATCCAATTCCAAAAATGTAGGTGAAAAAGGTAGAGGAACTTTAATTAACATTAAAAGCACAGATATTGATGCAAGAATTGCAATTTTTGTAATCTCTGAAATACCGAATTTTTTGTTATTCATAATAACCTCCTAAAAATTTAGCAAAAAAAAATGCCATCTTTAGGGCAAAAATTTTTCTTCTTTCATCCAGACTTTAACTGTCGGTATTGGAATTTCACCAATTCAGCATAATGCTCGCAGACTTTACTGCCGGTGAGGAAACTACCCTCGCCCTGAAGATAGATTGAGTATATCATAAATAATAAGCATTGTCAATAAAAGAATAATTATTTAAAGATATATCCTTAAAATAGGATTATATTATTTTATAAAAAAAGATTTTTTATTCAATTGGCTAATAAATAATATAAATTCAATGTTTTATTATAAATTTTCGTTATGAATAAGGACTTTCAATTAATATTTCTAATTTTACTAGTAAAAAAATATGTGATATAATACAAATATGAAACACAAGTTAATGTATTTGACTAAATGATAATTAAAAATTCTAATTATATTGGAGGTGAAGCTGAAAACAGTCAGATACATAGTTAAAAAGTTATTTTATCATAGAATTTCTTGAAAAATATCTAAAATATTAAAAGAAAAAATAAGGAGATATGATTAAATATCAAAAAAGATTATGGAAAATTTGAGAGAAGAAATTTTAGAGCTTAGGCGAAATGCTTTTGTAGAGACGATAATGGGTTTAGATAGTGAAAAATACATAATAGGATACTTGGGGAGAACCATTCCGAAAGAAATATTTTACGGTTTTGACTTGGTGCCTCTACCTTTGGACGGAGTAGATAAATACATATTGGAATATTCGAATGAAAAAGATTTGTGTAGCATAATTGATTCAACTCTTACTTATGCTATGACTAAAAAATGCCCTTTGCTTTACAATGCAAAATTACTTGTTGTAGATAATTCTTGCC
This sequence comes from Parvimonas sp. C2, assembly GCF_035282405.1. Classification (NCBI taxonomy): domain Bacteria; kingdom Bacillati; phylum Bacillota; class Tissierellia; order Tissierellales; family Peptoniphilaceae; genus Parvimonas; species Parvimonas sp. C2. Next base: position 407,674 of record NZ_JAYKBP010000002.1, on the reverse strand, counting down.
CTCTGCTTTTAAAAGTATTGAAAGATAATTTAAAGGACAAAGTTTTTTTCTACGATGGTAATCTTGAAAATTTAAAAAACAGAGTAGAGGAAGTCTATAATCGAGATTTTTCTGAAACAAATTTCTTAAAAGCCGTTGAATTATCTAAAAATATTTCTTCAAAATTGGAAAAACTTTCTAAAACCGATATTGAATCCAGATTTTTATATGAGGTTGAATTTTATACTCAATTTATTTTTTCTTTGGAAGAAAAAAATAATATGATTGATAGAGTACTGTCTAATTTTAAAGATGTAAATAAAAAAAGACAAAAGATATACGTTCCAAGAGCAATTCAAATTTTGGACGATATTGATAAAAAATATGAGGATTATCAAATCATAGAAAATTTTTGTCTTGGAGAAATTTTTAAGACTTATAAAAGTAGTGGTTATGAGTTTTTGAAAGAAAAGTATAATAATAAGAAAACAAAAAAATTAGATATTTTGTATCAAGATTGTCCCTATGATAATAAATAAAATTTTATAGGAGGCAATAAAATGGCTGATTACAGAAAAATGTGGGAAGATTTGAATATGGATGTCGATACTCATGATATTTTATGTGAAGTTTTACCTGTCGCATTCGGAGATGTTTTTTTAAGTCAAGAAAATAGACCTGAGAGTATGGACTATTTCAATATGGTAGTTGCAGAAATTCATGGAATTAGACCTGCAGAACTTATTGAATTTCAAAAGAAGGGTGGAAAAGTTGTAGGCTCTTTTTGTATCCATGTTCCTGATGAAGTTGTAGTTGCAGCAGGAGCTATTGCAACAGGTTTGTGTAGCGGATCTCAATTTTGGGTTCCGGGTGGAGAAAAAGTACTTCCAACATCTACTTGCCCGTTGATAAAGGCATCTTTGGGTGCAAGATTTGATAGAACTTGTCCATTCTTTAGAATTGCTGATCTTTTTGTTGGAGAAACAACTTGTGACGGTAAGAAAAAGGCATGGGAAATTTTAGCGAAAGATGCTCCAATGTATATAATGGATATTCCACAAATGAAGAGAGAAAAAGATTTTGTAAAATGGAAAGAAGAAATAAAAGGCTATATGGCTGAATTGGAAAAATTGACAGGAAATAAAATTACAGAAGAAAGCTTAAAAAATGCGATTGTAACCTTGAACAATAAGAGAAAGGCTTTAAAAAGATTAAATAGTTTTAGAAAACTTGACAATGTACCTATTTCAGGAAGAGATGTACTTCTTATCACACAAATAGCATTTTATGATGACCCTGTAAGATTTACTGCACAAGTAAATAGACTTTGTGATGAACTTGAAGAAAGAGCAAAGAATAATGTAAGTGTATTTAAAAAAGGTACAAAGAGAATATTGTTAACCGGAACTCCGCTTTCAATTCCAAACTGGAAGATTCATCAAATAGTTGAAAATATAGGAGGAATGATTGTCTGTGAAGAAATGTGTACAGGTAATAGATATTCTGAACATCTAGTAGATGAAAATGGAAAGACAATGGATGAAATGGTTGAAAATCTAACTCGTAGATATTTAGGAAGTATAAACTGTGCATGCTTTACTCCAAATACTGAAAGAGTTGAAGACATAATCAGATTGGTTAAAGAATATAATATAGACGGAGTTATTGATGTAAACTTGAAGTTCTGTACACTTTATGATACAGAGGGAACAATAGTTGAAAAAGCTTTAAAAGAAGCTAAAATTCCTGTTCTTGGAATCGAAACTGACTATACGGACTCAGACAGTGAACAATTAAAAACAAGAATTGGTGCATTTATCGAGATGTTAAGCTAATGCTATATTATATTTTTTTTAAAGATACAAAAAACGGTCAAGAACTTTATAAATTAATGAAACAAAATGGAATAAAATGTACAATAGCACCAACTCCTAAAACGGAAGATCACTGTTGTGGAATAAGCATTTTATTCTATAATATTGAAGATAAACCATTAATTGAAAAGTTGATTTTAGAAAATGGTATTGAGATTTTAAAATTTTACGAAAAAGAGAAAGATATAAATCCTAATCGAATGAAATTTTGTTAAAAAGAAAAACCCTGCTTGGATTATTACAAGTTAAGGGTTTTTCTTTTGTCTATGGGAATTTCATTGTTTAGAGGACATGAGCTTTTCAGAATATTTTTATCAAATAATACAATTGCCACATCAGACTTACTATTGGTTACAAGTAAATAAAGCTATAGATAGATTGGCTTTGCTTGAGTTGATATATAAAGAATAGTTGTTTAATAGCTTGACGTGAACAGTAAATAAACTTAAAAAAGTACTAAATCCCAAAGAAAGATAAAATGCTTTGAGGATTAGTTTATCTATGATATAATAATTACAGATGTATTTTAGATTTATTTCAAAATAGGGAGATATAAAATGAAAAAGATATATATTATAGGCTTAGTTATAATTTTAATAGGAGGTGTTTTTATGGCTTTTAGTTTAAATGGAAACAGAGCAAAGCATAAAGAAGAATTTAGAGAAAGGCAAGATAGAATTGCCCTATATTTTGTAAATAATTATGAATTAACAAATGGTGAGAAAATAAAAGAAATAAAAATTACAAATTACAGAAAAAATTATATGACAGGTATATGGGATTGCATTCTTTTAATAAACGGAAAATATTATGCTGATGTTTCAGAAATTTACGAAACAAAAGAAATAGCTGGTGCTAGATATCATGGTGAAGAATTTAAAAGAGTAAAACCTCCAAAAAACAATACAAAATTAGAAGCAAATATAGAGTATTTTGAGGATTAGATTATGAGTGATGTAAAGATTACAGATTTAGATTATAGATGGATTTCAAATGAAGTTTATAAAGTTAGAAAAAATAAACCAGGAATTGATTACCCTTTAAAAAAAGGTGATGATTTTGAAAAATCTAATAATAGATTTAAAGTCTTAGAAGTACTAGACCATGAAAATGGAATGCAAGTAATGGCAGTTGCTCCAATTATAAATGGAAAAGTGGATACAAAGCATATTGTAATAGCTTATGCAGGAACTGATGAATGGAATGATATCTTAACAGACATTCAAACGATTTACCTTGGAAGTACAAAGTATAAGCTGTCTAGTGAGAGCAATCGCCTTTTGTCGCTAGACTTAAAAATATCTAAAGCTCAATCGAATACAGCATTAGAATTCGCAGATAAAATAAGAGCAGAATATCCAGATTCTATAATAACTACAACGGGGCATTCATTAGGTCAATCTCTAGCTATGTATGTTGCTTTAAAAAAGGGCTTTTATAATGTAGGATTTAATGGACCGGATATACATAAGATGATATATGGAGACGAGATAGAATATATGAGAGAACATCCTGAGCAATTTATGAATTATAGAAATAATCGTGATCTTATAGGAAATATTACAGGAAACGAAACACAAACAGCAATATATTTAGATTATGGCAGTGGATTTATACCTCATAGTTTATCGAATTGGAAATTTAATGAAAATGGAGAACTTATAAATAAAGAAGGGGAAGTAGCAGAAAAACATCTAAAAATAAAACAAGAAATGTTTAGTGAACTAGAAAATCTAAAAAGTTTTAAAGAAAATTTAGCACAAGGAGGCTATACGAAGAACGAGGAAATATTTTTAGATAGCGAACAAGCAAGAATAATATCAAAAGGAGTAAAAGAAATATCGACAACAGCATATGAAAATATAAAAAATATAAGAGATAAAGCAGTTGCAGGAGCAGAAGAAATATGGGATAGTACATTAGAAGTCCCGTTTGGATTTATTTTATCACCACAAGAAGTAAGGGCAGCATATATGGAAGGTGGAGTAACTTATGATACTACAGTAGGACAAACAAAAAGAGAGCTTGATCCAAAAGTAGAAAAGGCAAAAGAAATAAATGAAAATTTTATAGAGTTAGATGAAAAGGTAAATAAAACTATTGATGAAATGCTGGAAAAAGATGAAGAATTAAAAAGGGATTATGATTTATGGACGAAAGAGATGAAATAAAAACAGGAATAAAAGACTTATTAAAAGAATTTAATATGAATAATTTATCAAAATTGATTTAACTAGGAGCTGACTATTATGGTCAGCTTTTAGTTAAAATTGATAAAAATTAGAATTAAAAAAAGCACAGACAAAACTTATGCTTTGTCTGCACTCTGACTTCGACATAAATTGTCGAAGTTTTTCCTTTTTCTAATTATCTTTCAACGCTGAATTTGAAAGTTTCTTCATCTTTATCAAAAGTTAAAGAATAAGTTTTTCCTTTTTCAACTTCAAGTGAAAGTTTTGTAGGTCCCCAAGTTGTAGTTACATTTTTATGTAGAACTCCAGGTCTTGTATAACTGTAAGTAAGTTCTACATCAACAGTTCCAGGTAATGCATAAATTACAGACTTAGTTCCTTCATATGCAATTTTTGGATAAGCATTTGGACTTAAAATTCTTCCGGAAAGTGTTTTTGAAGTAATGGCGTTAAAACCTGTAGTCAAATAAATTTTAACTGCATCAGGATGCTCTGAAAGCCATTTTTCATATCCTTGTTTTCTTTTTTTCATCCAAATTACAATTCCAATAATGTAAATGATAAAAACAGCAGGAATGATATAAGCCAAGATTCCCATATTTTTTATCATTTGTGAAATACTATCCATAATATCCTCCTATATATCTATTCCGCTTTAAGCGTAATTGATTCTGATTTGTCTCCTACTATACGAAGATCTTCAATAAGTTTTTCGAATTGCTTGTGGCCTAATAATGATAAATCATAACTTTTTGTATTACCATTTGAATCAGTAACATATAAAGTTAGAATATCATTATTTTTTATTCTAGCTTTTAAGGCACATTCTTCTATTTTGTATTCATCAATTTTTTTACCTTTTACTAATGTAAGAGTGTCATCAGTAACTTTAACATATAATTTTCTGTCACTAAGTGTAAATAATAATGAAACAATGCCTACAATCGCCACAATGATTACATTATCATATATTTGAAGAAAAAAACGTAGAATAAAAGTTAAAAAGGCACAGGCAACAAATAATAATACTAATTCTTTTACAAATTGAAAAGATGTTGATTTATAAATTCTCTCATTCATGAAATCCTTCCTTTAAATTACATAATATATCTATTTTAAGTTTTTTCTAGTAAATATCATCTTACCCGCAGGAGTTTGCAATATACTTGTTACAGTTGTTTCTATTGTTTGGCCAATATAATCTTTTCCGTCTTCAACTACAATCATGGTTCCATCGGAAAGATAACCAAGACCTTGTTCAGGTTCCTTACCACGATTTATGACTTCAACAATAAGTTTTTCGCCTTGAATTACGACAGGTTTCACTGCAAGTGCAAGCTCATTTATATTAAGTATAGAAATTTTTTGAAGAGATGCAACTTTATTCAAATTATAGTCATTTGTAATAAGTTTTCCGTGATAATCTTCTGTTAGTTTTAACAATTTATGATCCACTTCTTTGATATTCTTATAATCCTTATCTACAATTTTTATCTCAACATTTTTTTCATTTTGAAGTAAATCTAAAATATCAAGTCCTCGTCTACCTCTTTGTCTTCTGTTTGGGTCTTCAGAATCGGCGATGTATTGCAATTCTTTAACCATAAACATGGCAATAATAATTGGACCTTCTAAAAATCCAGTCTTAATTATATCGTAAATTCTTCCGTCAATTATTACAGAAGTATCTAAAATTTTAGGATAAGACTGTCCTTTTTTAATAGTTTTTTCTCTTGAAAAAATCTTAAGTTTCAAGATTTCGTCTTTTTTATCTACTGCAATTTTAATTCCAATAAATCCAAGTGCACAATATATAAAAATGGTAATGGTTGCACTTAATAAATTTCCTATAACAGGAAAATTTATATTGGAAATAGGTAAAGAGATTAAAAAAGCTATAACTAATCCAACTATAAGCCCTGCTATCGCGATAACAATATCTGAAGTTGGAGTCTTTTGTGCCTTTTTAATTACATTTTCAAAATTTTCTGTAAGTTTCTTAAAAATTACCGGAAATAATAAATAAAAAATGATACCAAAAATAATTGCACATACGGTATAAATCGAAACTACAATAGATTTACTTACCTCTAATTCTATTACTTGACCAATTCCATAGGCAGCTAAAATTCCTAAAAGTCCACCAAAAACAAAGGTCAAGTATCTTAAAACTTTAAACATACTTTCCTCCTAATGTTCCATAGAATAATCTATTATTTTGTTGATTTTGTTCTTTGAAAAACCACTAACCATAACAAATTCTGAAATTAAAATTCGTCTAGCAAGGTTTAACATAAATAATTCTTTTAAAGAAAGTTTACCTTTCCCATTTCTAACAACCAATCCCTTAAAAACATATGCTATATTGAAAATATCCGAAGACTTAAGCCTTTGTGTATTTTCCTTGTATCTTTGTACCCAATTATTAGGCATAGGGCAATCTACATCATTAAGGTAATTGTAAACTTTATCGAGGGTATCTTCATTTACAAGTTGTCTAAATTCAAACTTATCAATATCGTCCTCTTTAATAAATATATGCAAATTTTGTTCCATAGGAAGTTCAATCACATAAAATCGTTCACAATCATCGCCTAAGCACTTATTTTCTATGCTTTTAATCAATCCTGCTCCATGCATAGGATAAAAAATTTTGTCACCGACATCCATAGTAAACTCCTAAATTTTATCAACAACTACATAACTACCTCCAGTATTATTATACACCAAAAACCGAAAAAATTAAAGGATTTTTTACCGTTTTACCTATATTAAATTAAATTTAGTAAAAGGAGTAAATTTTCTTTAATTATTTTATTATTTTTTATTATCAGAATAAAGTTTTCAGTTAAATTTTGGGACTCTTTGAAGATTTTATTTTCATATTTTGATTTAAAAACTTTAGCTTTTATATTATTTTCAATTAATCCGTCTTCCAATTCTAAAGCTATTTTGAGTTCATCTTTATTGCTTGTTATACTGTAATTATTTTGATGAAAATTTATTTCTGCTTTTTCCGTATTAGAAAGTCTCGTTATCAGATAATTTTTTTGAATATAAATATTTTTTAAAATTCCTGTAAATTTTTTATTATTAATAGTCAAAATTTTATTTAAAACACTTTCCTTATATTCATAAATATAGCTTAGAATTTGCAGATCAATATAGTTATGGTAAATAAGTTTTGACAACATCTCCTTATCCTTAAGTTCTTGATACATCTTAAAAATTTTAGGCATTTCTTGTTGATTAACATGGTCATGAACATCAAAACCAAGTCTTTTTCCTAGATTTATAGCTTTTAGGCTAGGTTCATCAAGGAAAAAATTAAGTTTTTGGAATTGCCTGTAAATGTCAATATTTTGAAAATCTATTTTTGTTATATTATATTTTTCCATCTTTTTTCTTATAAATGGAAAATCAAATCTGTCGCCATTATATGAGATTACTTGTTTTGAATTTAAAAGCTCCTTTATCTTTAAAATCAAGTCTTTTTCTTCCCTTTCATTCTCTATGTAATATTGAGAATAGATTAATTCTTTTTCTTTTTTTTCACAAATACCAAACATATACATAAAGTCTTTAGTCCTACTAAGACCTGTTGTTTCTATATCAAATAAAATATAATCTTCAAAATTAGAGTCTGTTTTTTCAATATTTATAACTTTTTTCATAATAGCTCCTCTCTTAAATTTTGTAAAGAAAAAAGTAGAGTCCAAAAAACTCTACTTTTTAACTACTACACGGGAAAACATGGTGCAGGAAAGAGGACTTGAACCCCCACGTCAATGACACTAGATCCTAAGTCTAGCGCGTCTGCCAGTTCCGCCATTCCTGCATATATGGGGTGGATGATGGGATTCGAACCCATGACCTTCAGAGCCACAATCTGACGCCCTAACCAGCTAGGCCACACCCACCAAACTTCACACTCATACGAATGCTTGTTTATTATATCAATTTATTAAATATTTGTCAATACTTTTTAAAAAAGTTTTCAAAGGTATTTAGATACAATTTTCATTTTTACATTTATGATTACTGTGCAGTTCTTTACTGGAATTTTTTATATAATCCAGTTCTTCTTTTGAAAGTTTTTTCTGACAATTTTTACAAAGTCCTTTAATTTCTAAATAATGTCCGGTTACAATAAATTCGGTTTTATTTTCTATGTCATCAATTAAGCTATGTATTGGACAATGATTTATCGGTATTATTTTTTTACATTTTTCACAAATTAGACTGTGAATATGTCCATTATTCAATTGAAAATATGTAGTTCCATCTATTTCTGCAGTTCTCTTTGCAATATTTTTTTCACAGAATTGATTTAATGCTCTATATATACTTGAGATACTATATTTTTCTCCTTTTGTTGAGATTGCATTGTAAATATCTTCTGCTGTTGTAGGAATTTCTCTTTTGTCCAATTCATTAAGGATTGCTAATCTGTTTTTTGTAATTTTTAAGTCATTTTCTTTTAAAATATTCAAAAAAACTTTTTTCATAAATACTCTCCTTTGCTTGATTTTTAACTAGAATAGGTATATAATACTGTATATGTAAATGAGTGCTATTTGCAAATATAATCACTCTTAATTAACTAAAAGGAGTGATTGTGAAAAAATCATAACTAAAATCATTTCCTTTGCCATTATTATATCACTTTTTTTGGCTTATGGCAAAGATAATATAAAAATGATTATAGATAAATAGGATAAAATAAAAGTTACAAATTTAATTTTAAATTTATAAAGAATTTATCACAGCTTAATATATAGATGATTTATATAAAATAGACTAATTTTAGTTAAGAGAAGTAAATTAAAAACTTAGATAGAAAAATCAACTATCAAAGATTTGAAGATAGTTGAAATTACAAGATAGGAGAATGTTTTGGAAAATATTATTTCAATAAAAAATGTGTCTTTTTCTTACAGTGGGGGCGCAAATGTTTTAGAAAATCTTTCTTTTGATATTCAAGAGAAAGATTTTATAGCTATAATTGGAGCAAATGGTAGTGGAAAATCTACTTTGCTCAAATTAATTTTAAGAGAATTTAACCCATCAAGTGGAGAAATATTTATATCAAATACAAATATTAGAAATTTTAAAGAATGGAAGATTATAGGATATGTTCCACAGATAAATGCTAATAATATACCTAGTTTTCCCATAACCGCCTTGGAGATTGTAACCTTAAATCTTTATGATAAAATGGGATTTTTCAAATTTTCAAGAAAAAGTCATCTTGAACTTGCAAAAAGGGCATTATCACAAGTTAATATGCTTGAGTTTGCAAATACACCTCTGAATAAAATGAGTGGTGGACAACAACAAAGGATTATGATTGCAAAATCTTTAATAAATAGTCCTAAGATTTTACTTTTTGATGAGCCTACAACAGGAATTGACAAAGAAAGTAAAAATCAACTTTTTAAGATTTTAACTCATCTTAACAGAGTGCATGGAATTACAATTTTGCTTGTAACTCATGAGCTTGAAATTATGAAAGATAATCTTACAAGGGTTGTGGAAATAAGAGATAAGAAAGTGGTGGTAAGATAATGTTTCAATTTGAATTTATGAGGAGAGCTTTTTTAGTTGGAATTATGTTATCCATTGTTATACCTTGCATTGGGGTTGTTATGGTAAATAAGAGAAATTCTATGATTGGGGAGGCATTATCTCATGTTTCTCTTGCCGGAGTTACAATTGGACTTATTTTTAGAGTAAATCCAATTATAACGGCGATAGTTTCCTGTGCGATTGCAAGTTTTTCCATTGAAATTATGAGGAGATATTTTCCAAAAAATTCGGATATATCAACAGCAATAATTATGAGTATGGGGATTGGACTTGCTGCTGTTCTTTCAGATTTCGTAAAAGGGGCAGCCAATTTCAACAGTTTTTTGTTTGGAAGTATTGTTGCCATAAGTGATTTTGAAGTTATTTTAGTTACAATGGTGTTTTTTATTGTAATTGCTGTTTTCGTTGTATTGTATAAAGCTCTGTTATATGTTTCATTTGATGAAGTTGGAGCAAGACTTGCAGGAATTAGAGTTCAAACCGTAAATATAATTTTTACATTTCTAATTTCTCTATCAATTTCAATCGCTTCAAGAACTGTTGGAGTTTTAATGGTTTCATCTCTTATGGTTATTCCTGTCGCCTGTGCTTTAAGAGTTTCAAAATCGTATTTTCAGACAGTGGTTTATTCTATTTTGTTTGGAATGTTATTTACGATTGCAGGCATTGTTATTTCGTACTACAAAGGATTAAAGCCGGGTGGAACAATGGTTTTAACAGGAATTGTTATGTTAATGACAATAGTAATTTTACAGAATTTAAGAAAGTTTTTAAAAATTTAAAGAAAATCATTTTGGTTTTCTTTTTTTGTGGTACTATTTTTATAGCTTGATTTGTGGTAAAATATATTTAAGTTAAAATTAATTTATGGAGATATAATATGATTTTTGTTGAAAATAAAAATTTTGATCCGGCTTTAAATCATGCAATAGAACTTTATTTAATGGAAAATTATGATGAAGATATTTTTATGCTTTGGAGAAATAGGCCTTGTATTTTGATTGGAAGATATCAAAATATTGATTTGGAAGTCAATTTGGATTTTACAAATGCAAATAATATGGATGTAATCAGAAGATTATCCGGTGGTGGTGCAATATATTGTGATACGGAAAATATGCAATATAGTTTTATAACTAAAAAAACCGGAGATGACGTGGATTCATCTTTTAAAAAATTTGCAAAGCCAGTTGTTAATTTTCTGAAGTCTTTGGGGCTTAATGCAGAATTTACGGGAAGAAATGACATTCAGATAGACGGAGCAAAGGTCAGTGGAAATGCCCAATATCAAAATAAAGAAAAGATTTTACATCATGGTACTTTTTTATTTAAAGCAAATTTATATAATCTAAGCAATTCTTTAAAATCAAGAGATATAAAATTTAAAGGGAAAGCTGTACAATCTGTAAGATCCAGAGTAGGATTTATAGGAGATATGATTGATATGGATGTTGAAACTTTTATGGATAAGGCTATTGCATATATAAAAGATGAATACAAAATTACCAATATTACAACTTTAAGCACGGAAGAGATGAAAAAAATTTATGAAATTAGAGATTCTCTTTTTGCAACAAAAAACTGGAATTATGGAAATGGCTCTTTGAAAAAAAATAGAAAAGCTGAAAAATATTCTTGTGGGGTTGTAGAAATAGGTCTTGATATTGAAAACGGGAGGATTAAAGACATTTCCATTGAAGGAGATTTCTTTAGTGAATTGGGTATAGATAGATTGTGTGGTATATTAAAAGGAGTTCAATGTTCGAAAAAGTCAATTGAAGAGGCTCTTAAAGATATTGAAATTGACAGATATATCAAGTCAATGGATAAAGAAGTTTTTATTGATGATATAACTAAATTATTTTAAGAGGTGTAATATGCTGAGGAAAAAAGCAGAAATAATGAGAAAGCCTGAATGGTTAAAATTAAAAATTCAGGGAGATAAAAATACAACTGATGTTGAAAGTATGATCGAAGGGTTGAAATTACATACTGTTTGTCATGAAGCAAATTGTCCTAATAAAATGGAATGTTATTCAAGAAGGACTGCAACTTTCATGATTCTTGGAAGAAACTGTACAAGAAATTGTACTTTTTGTAACGTAACAAGACATACACCAGACCCTGTAGATTTGGATGAACCTGAAAATCTTGCTAAAGCAGTTCAAATTTTAGGATTAAAACATGCTGTAGTAACATCGGTAACAAGAGATGATTTACCAGATGAAGGGGCAAATCAATTTGCAGAAGTTGTAAGACAAGTTAGGAAGTACAATCCTGAAACTACAATAGAACTTTTAATTCCTGATATGTCAGGACGAAAAGAACTAATGGATATAATTTATGAAACAAAACCGGATGTTTTAAACCATAATGTTGAAACAATTCCTGCATTCTATCCAAAAGTTAGACCTGCTGCAAACTTTCAAAGAAGTTTAGAGGTTTTAAAATATGCAAAAGAATGTGGACTTAAAACAAAATCAGGACTTATGGTAGGTTTTGGAGAAACTGAAGAACAAGTTGTTGAAGTTTTCAAGGCTCTTAGAGATGTAGGATGCGATATGGTAACTGTAGGACAATATTTACAGCCGACAAAATTCCACATTGCTGTTAAGGAATATGTACATCCTCAACAATTTGACAGATATAGAGATATAGCTTTTAAAATGGGGTTTTTGAGAGTAAATTCAGGTCCATTGGTAAGAAGTTCATATCATGCAGAAGCGATTTAATTTTTAAAACTCATTTTTACAATTGTGAAAATGAGTTTTTTTAAAAACTATATTTATTAAGCAATTTGTGGTAAAATAAATATATATTGTGGTTACGGGGTGTTTTATGAAAGAATTTTATATGTATTCAAGTCTTGACAACAAGAAGTTGAGTTGTATTGATTTTTCTGAAAATTTAAAAAATCCGAAAATAGTTCTGCAAATTTGTCATGGAATGGCTGAACATATAAGAAGATATAAAGACTTTGCGCTATTTTTGGAAAAACAGGGAATTAGAGTTTTTGGAATGGATAATAGAGGACATGGAAAAACTTGTGAAGCTGAAGAAGAAAGAGGTCATATTGCCGACGAAGAAGGGGATATAAAACTTATTGAAGATGTTTACGACCTTAATAAATATATAAAAGAGCAATTTCCTAATAAAAAAGTTGTAATATTTGGACATAGCATGGGATCAGTTATAGTTAGAAATTTTTTAATTGAATATTCTGATTGTGTTGATGGTGCTATAATTTGTGGTACAACTGAACAATATGGAATGAAACACAGAGTTGCAATGTTATTAGCTAGAATTTTAACGAAAAGAAATGGGAATAAAAGAAGTAATTTTGTAAATAGACTTGGTTTTAAAGGATATAATTCCAGAATTAAAAATAGAAACACCGATTTTGATTGGCTAACAAGAGATGAAAAAGTTGTTGATAACTATATTTTAGATAAGGATTGTGGTTTTCTTTGCACGAATGCTTTTTTCTTAGATTTGATAACTTTGATAAGAGAAGCCTCAGATAAAAAGAATCTTGAAAATATAAATAAAGATTTACCTATATTCTTTATTTCTGGGAAAGCAGACCCTGTAGGAGCTTATGGAAAGGGAGTTTTAAAAGGATATAGAATGTATAAAAAAGCTGGCTTAAAAAATGTAAAAATAAAACTTTATGCACAAATGCGTCATGAAGTTTTAAATGAAATTGATAAAGATAAAGTTTATCTTGATATCTATAAATTTTTAGAAAATATATATGAAAATAACTAAGAGAGAATAAAGATGATTTTTAAGGAGGAAAAACATTGACAAAAAGACCAGAGTTTCAAGAAATTAAAACATTTGAAGAATTTTGTAAATATTATTGGTATCGTGAAGAACTTTCTAAAATATGTAAATTACTAGGTTTAGAATATAGAGGTACAAAACAAGAACTCAATTGTACTATTGAGGAGTATTTTAGAGGAAATATCATTAAAAAGGTAATAATAAAAAAAGAAAAGAAGAAAGTGGGAAATATTACTTTAGATACGCCATTACTTGAGTGTGGTTTTTCCTTTAATACAAAGTTTAGAGAATACTTTTCTAGTTTAACAGGAATTTCACCATTTAAATTTAATGCTGATATGGCGACATCTTGGAGGAAAGTAAAAAAAGATAAAGATTTGAATTTTACAATTCAGGATATGTTAAATGTGTATTATGGAAAATCGGATTATGCAAAGTATGATAATTCAGTATGTGAATGGAATCAATTTTTAAAAGACTTTTGCTCTGATAAATCTAGTTTAGATTATTCGAATAAGTTAAAAGTTGCTTCTATTCTTTGGAAAGAGGTTAGAGATTCGAAAAACGAAAAAAAATATTCGAGAAAATTGTTGGATAAATATTCTCATAAAGTAAAGGAATATCGAAAATAAATACCTACTAATCGGCATAATAAAGGAATATTAATTCGGAAAGACTTATTATTCTTTTTTAAAATTAAAATGAGAATATTAGCTAATAAATAGATATTGACAAAAGAATTATTTACTGTTATTATATTGATGTAATATTGATAACTCAAAGAGAAAGAGCACATAGGGTTCCGAAGATTTTTCTTGCAGGTCCAAGCTGTGCAGGTGCTATGCACTACACCTAAGGGAGAAAAGCCCAGAAGGTAGGTTTCGCTTGAAGCCTACTTTTTGGGCATTTATTTTTTTAGTGGTTATTTTTTAAGAGTTATTTTTGTTTTTGTAAAAAAATTTTTAGGAGGAAGTATGAGCACATTTTTTGAAAACTTTTTCAAACTCAAGGAACACAAAACAACTGTTAGAACAGAGGTTTTAGCAGGTATTACTACATTTATGACTATGGCGTACATATTAGTTGTAAATCCTACAGTTTTATCTCAAGCTGGAATGGATAAGGGTGCTGTATTTACAACAACAGCTATTGCTTCATTCATAGGAACAGTTATAATGGCGCTTCTTGCAAATTATCCTTTTGCATTAGCACCTGGTATGGGTTTAAATGCTTACTTTACTTATACAATTGTAATTGGTAAAGGATATAGCTGGCAATTTGCATTAACAGCTGTTTTATTGGAAGGGATTATATTTTTAATTTTAACTTTTACAAAAGTTAGAGAAATGATTGTAAATGCCATGCCATATTCACTTAAACAAGCGGTTAGTGCGGGTATTGGTATTTTTATCGCATTTTTAGGACTGTATCAGGCAGGACTTGTTAAACAAGGGAAGGGCATACCTCTTGACTTAGGAACAATTACAAGTACTACTTCATTAATTACAATTTTTGGTATTTTATTTACAATTTTCTTACTTGTAAAAAAAGTTCCGGGTGCAATTTTATTTGGCATGTTAGCTACAACAGCGGTGTCAATAATTTGTGGAGTTTCTGAACTTCCAAATGCAATTATAGGTAAACCATCAAGTATAGCTCCTATTTTTATGAAATTTGATTTCAGCAAAGTTTTATCAACTGAAATGTTTGTAGCTCTTTTTGCCTTCCTATTCGTCGACTTGTTCGATACAGTAGGAACTCTTGTAGGAGTTGCATCAAAAGCTGATATGTTAGACAAAGATGGAAATTTACCTAGAGCAAGACAGGCTCTTTTTGCTGACTCAATAGGAACAACAGTAGGTGCAATGCTTGGGACATCAACAGTAACTACATTTGTTGAAAGTGCATCTGGTGTTGCTGAAGGAGGAAGAACAGGACTTACTTCAATAGTTACGGCTCTTCTTTTCTTATTGGCTTTAATTTTCCAACCTATTTTTGCAGTCATTCCGACTTATGCAACATCTTCTGCATTAATTGTAGTAGGATTATTTATGATTACAGTAATTAAGAAAATTGATTTTGAGGATTATACAGAAGCTCTGCCGGCATTTTTAACTATTATTATGATGCCTCTAACATACTCAATAGCAAATGGTATTGTTTTTGGTATAGTTTCATACGCAGTATTAAAATTGGTTTCAGGCAGAGGAAAAGAAGTTTCTCCAGTGGTATATATTTTAGCTTTATTGTTTATATCAAAATTTGTAGCAGAAGCATTTATGTAATAATAAAATAATATCTTATAAAATGAGTCTTTAAGGCTCATTTTTAGTTGATTATTTAAATGAAATATAGTATAATTTAACTTATGTTTAATTGAATTAAGTAATATTATTATGAGGTGGAAGAATGATTAGTGTAATAGATTTAAGTTTGAGTTTTCAAGGACAAAAACTTTTTGATGATGTAAATTTATCTTTTACTCCGGGAAATTGTTATGGAGTAATTGGAGCAAATGGAGCAGGAAAGTCAACTTTTCTTAAGATTTTAGAGGGAAGACTTGAACCGGATACCGGAAGTGTTGCTATAAAACCGAATACTCGTATGAGTTTTTTGGAACAGGATCACTTTAAGTTTGAAGATGAAAAAGTAATTGATGTTGTAATAATGGGTAATGCTCGTTTAATGGAAATCATTAGAGAAAAAGAAGTCATTTATGCGAAAGAAGATTTTTCAGATGAAGACGGAATTTTAGCTTCAGAGCTTGAAGCAGAGTTTGCAGATATGGACGGCTGGAGTGCAGAGGCAAATGCTTCTTCTCTTTTACAAGGTCTCGGTATTGGAACTGAATTACACGAGAAAAAGATGAGTGAGCTTTCAGGTAAGGAAAAAGTAAAAGTTTTACTTGCAAAGGCACTTTTTGGAAATCCTGAAATTTTAATCCTTGACGAACCTACAAACGACTTGGATATCAAGAGTATTTTATGGCTTGAAAATTTCCTTATGGACTATGAGGGAACTGTAATTGTAGTTAGCCACGATAGATATTTTTTAAATAATATTTGTACTCATATGGTTGATATTGATTTTAGAAAGATTAAAATTTTTGTTGGTAATTACGATTTCTGGTATGAATCAAGTCAACTTGCAGCACAGATGTTAAAAGACCAAAATAAGAAAAAAGAAGATAAAATTAAGGAATTACAAAACTTTATTGCAAGATTCTCTGCAAATAAGAGTAAGTCAAAACAAGCTACAAGCCGTAAGAAATTACTTGATAAAATTCAAATTGAAGATATTCAACCTTCAACAAGACGTTATCCTTTTGTTGGTTTTGAAATGGAAAGAGAAGTTGGAAATCAAATTTTAGAAGTTAATGAAATTTCAAAGACAGTTGAGGGAAGACTTGTTTTGGACAAAGTTTCATTTATGGTAAATAAAAATGATAAAATTGGTTTTATTGGAGATGAGCTTGCAATTACAACTCTTTTTAAAATTTTAGCAGGAAAGATGGAAGCTGATAGTGGAAGTTTTAAATGGGGAGTTACTACTTCAAGATCTTATTTTCCAAAGGACAATACAGAATTCTTTAAAGACACTCCTTATAATTTGATTGACTGGTTAAGACAATATTCGACAGAGCAATCTGAAATTTATATTAGAGGATTTTTGGGAAGAATGTTGTTTTCAGGAGATGAGGCTTTAAAACCTGCTCAAAAACTTTCAGGGGGAGAAAAAGTTAGAATGATGTTATCATATATGATGCTTAAAAATTCTAATGTTTTGATCCTTGATCAACCGACAAATCATTTGGATCTTGAAAGTATTATTAGTTTGAATAATGGGCTTAAAGCATTTAAGGGAAATATCTTATTTGCAAGTCATGATACTGAATTCATGAATACAATCGCAAATAGAATTATTCATATTGAAGAAAATGTATTTGAAGATAGACTTATGACTTATCAAGAATATATTGATAGATTTGTAGAAGGTCAATAATTATTAAAAATTAAATAACTTTAGAGGAAAATCCGAGTATATGCTCGGATTTTTGCTTTGAAATTAATACAAAAATGTAATATTTTCTAAAAAATTCTGAAATTTTATAGAAATATTTGTAATAATTTTTCTAAAATGCTATACTAAAGGTCATTTAAATTAGAGTTTTATTTTATATGAATATTAGAAAAACTACTCAAAATTTTGTTTCATTACTAATACCGTAATCCAATTAAAACTATTATTTAAGGAGGAGATAGAATGTCTACAGAAAATATTATAAATGAAAATAAAGTAGAGAATAAAGAAGATAAAACTAGTCAAAATAATGAAGTGGGAACTAAATCTAATAATAAATCTACTTTTTTAAAAACTTTAGGTTATATTTTTTTATTTATAGTTTGGTCAATATTTTGTCTTTTTTTACGAGCATGGAGTGTTGTAGCCGGATTGCCTTATGATTCAATTGAATTTCGTGAAAAAGCACCTGTTTTATTAGCAGTTACAACTTTTGTATACTATGCAACTCCAATAATATGGATTGCTGTTCCACTTATAGTTATACTTTATATAATTATAAAAACACCTGATAAAAAGTAGAAAATTTTTATAGTATGAAAAAATCCGAGTATGAAAACTCGGATTTTCTTTTTAATAAATTTTATAGAAGGCTATTTAGCCTTATCTTTTAAGTAAAATTGTCCTTCGGTATGGAAAAATTCATCTTTTGCTTTTTTAATCTTTCCACTCATAAATATTAGTCCTATCATATTAGGAATAACTACAAGACCTAATGTTAAGTCTAGGAAAACTCCTGCATGTTTGAAAGAAAGAACAGCTGCTACAATTATCATTATAGTTGCAACAAATCTCATAATTTTTCCAACTTTTGTTCCAAATAAATATTCTGCAAGTTTTTCAACATAGAATACTATTACGATTATTGTAGAAAGAACAAATAAGAACAAAGAAATTGAAACTACTATACTACCGATATTTCCAAAAATTGAATTAAATGCTCTTTCAACAGCTATAGATTGATATTTTGGATTTTTCCATATTCCTGTTGTTAAAACTATAAGTGCAGACATTGTACAAACAATTATTGTATCAACAAATACTTCAAAAACTCCCCACATTCCTTGTCTTGCAGGATGATCTGTAATAGCAGTTGAATGTGCATAAGGTGCAGAGCCCATTCCTGATTCATTAGAGTAAACACCACGAGCAACTCCGTTTGTTATTGCTTTCTTTACAGCCCAACCTGCAGTACCACCGGCAATTGCTTTAGGGTTAAAAGCACCAACAAAAATCATTCTAAAGGCTTCAGGAACTTTATCGATATTAATAGCAAGAACTATAAATCCGAAGATTAAATAAATTAATGCCATAAATGGAACCAACATCTCAGTTACTTGACCAATTCTTTTAATTCCACCATAAACTACTAATATTACTAAGAAGAATACAAGTCCTATAGCAATATATCTGTGAACTCCCAGTTGTTCTAAAGGGCCTGTTGCAGCAAGAGTTTGAACAGTAATTGAAGGTAAAATTTCAATCATAAAGAAAAATGCTACAAGAGAACCTAAAATTTTTCCTGCTTTTCCACCGATACCATGTTGTAAATAGTAACAAGCTCCACCAACATATTCGCCTTCTTCATTTTTTTGTCTATAAAGAATACCGAGTACAATTTCACCAAATTTTGTTGCTTGGCCTACTATAGCAGTAATCCACATCCAAAGTATAGAACCTGGACCTGCTATAAAAATAATTGAAGGTACAACTACTATGTTTGCAGCTCCGATTGATGATGCGAGTGCTGCTGTTGCGGCTTGGAAAGGTGAAACAGTTCCTTCTCCGGATTTGTTTTTGCTAAACATTTTTCCGAAAGTTTGTTTCATGATATAAGGAAAATAGCGGATTTGAAAAAATCCCAACCTTATAGTTAAAAAAATCCCGCCACCCACTAACAAAATCAATAGTGGAGGTCCCCAAAGCCATTCGGCAAATTTGGACAATACTGAAATTAATGAATCCATAAAAAATTCCTCCTTATTCAATTTTCGAAAAACACTATGCTGAAATAATGTTTTCCTTAATTATATTATACAACTTTAATTCTAAAGAATAGGGACATAAAACCAGTCTAGTTTTGTAAAAATTGGTAAATTAAAAAGGTAAATTTTAATAAAAAACTGAAAATTCATTAATAAAAATCATTTTGTTATATTGATTAGTTGAATTGATTTTACACTAAAATTATATAATAATTTCCTTTAGTAAGAATAGTTAGTAGATTATACATCTTTAAGACATAAGTCAAAGAGCAGATGTTGAATACAATTAAGACGTATAGTATAATAATGTATAGATTATATAATAGAGAGGTCTTTTGTTATGTCTGATTTTTTTAGGTATTTTTGGATAGGATTTAAAGATATATGGCAATATAGTATTACAAGAAATGCTATGATATTTTTTTCTATCGCTTTTTTTATTATAATATTTCGTAGAATTTCAATAGCACTTCGAAGTGGGGGAAGTGTTTTTAGACCTTATCATATTTCAGGTGAAAATTTTTATATACACAATGCTCTCTATATTTTTGATAGAGTTATACCTTTAAATGAGGTAAAATCAATTGATGTGAAAAGATTTAGAGGGTAAAATATAGTGGAAAAAGATATATGCTAACTCTTGAATTAAAAAACGGGAAGAGTAGAGGTATTATATTCGGCAGAGATAAAGCCAATGATGAGTTAGTAAAAAACTTAAAAAAAGATACTAAAAAGCATAATATCAAAATTCATACATATTTGTTTGATTAGTTAAAGTAAGGAGAGAATATGAAAAATATAAAATTTCATAGTATTTATTATAGATTTATATTATTTATAATTACTTTTACCATTCTCGTTATAAATATGATAATAGCTGATAAAAACGCAATAATACAATTCTATAATTTTTATCTAGAACTATGGCAATTAAATTATATTTTTTTTGGAATTTTTATTGCCATTACAATAATTTTTACTTTTGTTGGTTGGAAATTTTATGTCTGTAAAGGAGGAATATACCTAAGAAAAATAGATTTATTTATTCCTTGGGAAGATGTTGATGCTGTAAGCCATGTTTGGATTAATGAATGGAGTAGAAAACCTCATGGGAGACAATATTTGTATAATAGAAAATCATTGGTAATTTACAGAAAAGACTATAAACCTATTTGCATTTATAATATTTCTTTATTAGCTTTATACACGATAAAAATTTTAAAATCCAGCATTAAGACCAACATTATTGTTGCTACATTGGCTACTATTTTTAACATAGCAGTTAATTTGGGGATACTTTATTATGTTTTTTATAGAAAATTGAAATTTATAGATATAAAAGTATTTTTAATATATATTAGTATTTATGCTATTAAGAGCTTGATAGTACCATTAATAATGGTTATGTACGAAAACAAAATACATGGACAATACTTATTTCATGATAACGCATATAACAAAAATGCATCAAAAGTAATTCATATTTAAGTATTACCGCATAGTATTTAAAAAAGTAGCCTACTATTGTAAACTACTTTTTATTGTGAAACAACAAGGTTCCCGGGCACCCACCCGATGTGAAGCAACGTGGAAGGGTGGGGTTCTTGTTTGCAATTTTCTTAAAATTTAATTGCAGAATATGAATATAGAGGATATTCTATTTCTTTTGATTCGTTAAAATATGCTCCTGCAACGTAAACCCAGTTAGGATTTTTTAAAAGTGTCCTTCCTTGGTAAATCATATCACAGGCATCGCTTTGAAGTAAGTATTCACATAAACCATAGTCTTCCAAAAGACCAACAGCAGATACAGAAAGATTTGCTTTTCTAATTTCTCTACTTAATTCTGCTTGATATCCCGGATATACTAAAGGACTTTTTGGAACAACACCACCACTTGAAATACTATTGAAAACAACTCCGTCTTCTTTTGCAAGTTTTAGAATCTTTATAATGTCTTCTAAAGAATTACCTTTTTCATCATATTCATTAGCAGAAACTCTAATATGAACATCTATGTCAATATTTTTAATTTCTTTTAAAATATCTCCTAAAAATTTATATCTTTTTTCTAAACTACCACCATATTCATCATTTCTTTGATTGGATAGGGGAGATAAAAATTGATTGATTAAATATCCATGTGCAGAGTGAATTTCTACAAAGTCAAATCCTGCTTGTTTTGCAAGTTTTACAGAATTTACAAAATCATCTTGTAAAGATATAATTTCATCTTTACTTAATTCTCTTGGAGCTTTTTCATCTGAAAAAGGAATAGCACTTGGAGCAATAATATAATCATAAGATGAATCTGCTTTTCTTCCTGCATGGCTTAACTGAATTCCAATTTTACAATCGTAATTATGAACTCTATCAACAAGCTCTTTAAAAGCTTTCATTTGAGTTTCATTATATAATCCTAAATCTACTTTTCTTATTCCACCTGTAGGATTAACCATTGTTGCTTCAACAATTATTCCTGCAACACCACCTAAAGCTCTTGCCACATAGTGATCAAAATGCTCCTTAGTTAAAACTCCATCTACAGTTTTTGTATGAAACATACACATTGGAGCCATAACAACTCTATTTTTAAATTTATTTCTACCTATTTCCATAGGACTTAAAAGTTTACTCATTTTAAAATACCTCCTAAATATTTATAGCTAATTTATACCCTAATTTTTTAGATAATGATTCTTTATTAAATTATTTCATATTAATCATAAATATAGCTTAAAAATGCACAACAAAAAAGCCGTTATTTTCATAACAGCTTTTTAGAAATCTATACTATTTTGTATATTTTAAGATTAAATCTTTAGCAGCCAATGTTTCATCAGGACGTTTAATTTCTGTGTCATGAGGTGCTGCATGAACTATTTCAGGATTTGTTTCTGCTTCTTTAGCAATTCTAATCAAAGATTCTGCAAATCCGTCAAGAGTTTCTTTTGATTCACTTTCAGTAGGTTCAACCATCAAAGCTTCATGAACAATTAATGGGAAGTATACAGTTGGTGGGTGATATCCCATATCCATTAATCTCTTAGCTACATCAAGAGTTACTAATCCATTAGGATTTTTCAATCCGCCAAGTACAAATTCATGTTTGAATTTTACATTTTCAGGAAGATTGTAGTAATCTCTTAGTTGATTTGCTAAGTAATTAGAGTTCAATACTGCATAATCACTTACTTTCTTCAATCCATCAGATCCCATTGATAAAACATAAGCATATGTTCTTACTAATACACCAAAGTGTCCATAGAAATCTTTCATCTTACCTAATGTCTTTGGAACATCATAAGATAAGCTATATCTTTCTCCATTTTTAACTACAATAGGAACAGGTAAAAAGTCTTTTAGGAAATCTTTACATCCAACATATCCTGCACCAGGACCTCCACCACCATGAGGAGTAGAGAATGTCTTATGAAGATTGTAGTGAATTGCATCAAATCCCATATCTCCAGGTCTAACATGTCCTAAAATTGCATTTGCATTTGCTCCATCATAATATACTAAACCGCCAGCTTCATGAACGATTTTTGTAATTTCTTGAATTTCTTTTTCAAATAGTCCCAATGTATTAGGGTTAGTAAGCATTAATCCAGCAGTATCGTCGCCAACAGCTGCCTTTAAAGCTTCAATATCAACTAATCCACTTTCACAAGATTTAATTTCAATTATTTTATATCCCGCCATTGTAGCTGTTGCAGGGTTAGTTCCATGAGCTGAGTCAGGAATTATAATCTTATCTCTTTGAAAATCTTTATTGTCTTCATGATATGCTTTAAATAACATAATGCCTGTTATTTCACCATGAGCTCCAGCTGCAGGTTGTAATGTGCAAGCATCCATACCTGAAGTTTCATTTAAGGCTTCTCCAAGTTCATACATCAATTGCAAAGCACCTTGAGCTCCACATTCAGGAATATTTGGATGAAGTGTTGCAAAACCTGGAAGAGCACACATAACTTCATTGATTTTTGGATTGTATTTCATTGTACAAGATCCTAAAGGATAAAATCCAGTATCAACACCAAAGTTTTTATTTGAAAGATTTACAAAATGTCTAACAACTTCAGGTTCAGAAACTTCTGGTAAATCAATTTCGCCATCATTTAAAAGTTCAGCAGGAATTAGCTCTTTAATACATACATCTTCAACATCCAATTCCGGTAATCTATAACCAATCTTACCAGGTTTTGATAGTTCAAATATTAATTTATCGTATTTCATATTATGCTTCCTCCAATACCTTACATAGTTTGTCAATTTCTTCCTTAGTACGTTTTTCAGTAACTGCAAACATAATAACATTTTCTAATTCGGGATAATACTTTCCAAGATCGAAACCACCGATTATTCCATTTTCAAATAACTTCTTATTTAATTCACAAATCGGTTTTTTAGCTTTTAATGCAAATTCTTTGTAGAATGGAGCATCAAAAACTTTTTCGAACTTACCTGTTTCTAGAAGTTTCTTGTAAAGATAATGAGATTTCTTTATACATTGTTTTGAAAGTTCTTTAAGTCCTTCTTTACCCAAAAGTTCCATATAAATTGCTGCAGTTAAAGCGTTGATACCTTGGTTGGAACAGATATTTGAAGTAGCTTTATCTCTCTTAATATGTTGTTCTCTGGCTGATAGAGTAAGAACCCAACATCTCTTTCCATCTCTATCAACAGTTTGTCCAACTATTCTTCCAGGAATCTTTCTTAAGAATTCTTTATTAACAGCCATAAATCCTAAGTATGGTCCACCAAATGAAATAGGGATACCTAATGATTGAGCTTCACCTACAACTACGTCAACATTACAGTCAGATGGTTTCTTTAAAGTTCCCAAAGAAGATGGGTCAACAGAAACTACTGAGTAACATTTTTTAAAACCATGTGCAAGTTCTGAAATTTTAGTTACATCTTCAATATTACCGAAGAAGTTTGGATTTTGAACTAGAACAGCACCAACTTCATCATTTAATTTTGCTTTTAAATCATCAACGCAAGTTACACCATTACAAGTTTTAACAACTTCCATTTCAATATGTTGAGCATGAAGGTAAGTTTGTAAAACTTCTCTTGACCAAGGTGCAATAGTTTCAGAAACTAAAACTTTTTTCTTTTTAGCATGATGAGCAGTCATAATTGCTGCCTCAGCTAAAGCTGTTCCTTGATCATAAAGTGATGCGTTTGAATATTCCATACCTGTCAAATTTGAAATCATAGTTTGGAATTCAAAAATGTATTGTAAAGTACCTTGACTGATTTCTGGTTGATATGGAGTATATGAAGTTAAAAATTCACTTCTGCTAATAATTGTTGGAATAACAGCAGGAATATAATGATCATAAGCACCGGCACCTAAAAATGTTGTATATTCACTTGAAGATGCATTTTTATTTGCTAACTTAGTTAGATAGTTATATACTTCCAACTCGCTCTTTGCTTTTGGAATATTCAATTCTCTCTTTAATTTCAATTCTTCAGGAATATCTGAGAATAAATCTTCAACAGAATTAACCCCAAGGCTATCTAACATATCTTTAACATCTTGTTCTGTTAGAGAAATATAAGGATACATATAGAATTTACCTCCTAATAATTTAATTATTTTTTAAGAAACTTTTTGCTGATTAATACAGCAGGAACTTTTTTATTTCTGATTTCAACTTGAACTTCATTTCCTATTTCAGCTTGATCAGCATCAACAATTACATTCGCAATAGTTTTGCCTAATGTAGGGGACATATAACCAGTTGTTACAAATCCAATTTCTTTATCGCCTTTAAATACTTTCGCTCCATGTCTTGCAATACCTTTACCAGTTAATTCGAGACCGATTAATTTTCTAGGAACTCCAGCTTCTTTCATTTTTGTTAAAGGAGCCTTACCTATGAAGTCAGCTTCTTGTTTTAATTTTACAAAATAACCAAGACCTGCCTCAAGAGGAGTGATAACGTCGTCCATTTCATTTCCGTAAAGTGGAAGAGCTGCTTCAAATCTTAAAGTATCTCTACAACCTAAACCACAAGGCATAACTCCATCTTCTTTACCGATTTTTAGGATTTCATCCCATAATTTATTCATATTTTCACCAGAACCATATACTTCAAATCCATCTTCGCCTGTATATCCTGTACGTGAAACCAAGAATTTTCCGCAATCTCCAAGTTCAACATTTTCTTTAAAAGTGAAGAATTTTATTTCGTTTGCCAAATTAACATTTTTAGCTAATTTTTGTAAAACTTTTTCAGCCTTTGGACCTTGTAATGCAATTTGTGCAGTTTCTGATGAGATATTTTTAATTTCTACATCATAGTTTCCTTTTTGTGCTAAAAACCAAGCAAAGTCCTTATCTGTATTTGCAGCATTAACTACAATATACATATCATCTTGACCTTTTCTGTAAACTAGTAAATCATCTACAACTCCACCCTTTTCATTACATAATAAAGAGTAAATAACTTGTCCATCACCAATAGTTGTTAAATCATTAGTGATTAAATGATTTACATAGTCAAAAGCATCTTTACCTTTAACAGTAACTTCTCCCATATGGGAAACATCAAATAATCCGGCGTTATTTCTAACCGCATGATGTTCTGGAGCTAATCCTTCGTATTTTACAGGTAGTAACCAACCTGCATAATCAACAACTTCTCCTCCATATGAAACGTGTTTTTCGTACAATGGTGTTTTTTGTGCAGCCATATCAAATTCCTCCTTAAATTTTAATAGAAATCAATTACCTCTCATAAGATAACTCCTTTCCTTTAATGTAATTATAGTATAAAAAAATAAAAAATACAATAGTCTTTTCATAAAAACATAACAAGTTTTTTATCAAAGTAAATTTTTTGTTTAAAAAATTAACAAAAAAGAGTTACAAAAAAAGAAAAACGTTTTTATTTTAACTTATAGATTTGTAATATATAAAAAATATAACATTAAAAGTTAGAAAATTATATAAAAATAGAGAAGTTTTTTATAATTTCCTTCAAATACTTTATCTATAATCATATAATTGATAAGAAGTAGTATAACTATTGGTAAAAAAATAAAAAAAACTAATTTTTTTAAAAGATTTTTAAAAAATTAAAATAAAATCAAATTTTTTTATAAATTTTTTTTAATTTTACAGAAAATATGTTACAAAAGTTAAAATAATCAAAAAATAATGACTTAATGTCAAATTTTTCTATTTGAAATAATTAATATATAACTAACTAAAAATTGGCTTGAGAAAAATATAAAAAGATTGTACTTTATAAAAGCAGATTGAAATTACGACTACACCCTTAAAAATTTAATATTATTAGCTGAAAAATAAATTAACACTAAAATATATTTGATTGATACTTTCATAAATGAGGATAGAATGTTAGATGTTTATAATGAAAGATGTTTAAATTTGATATTTTACATCAAAAGATTGATACAGAAAGTGATATATCATATTAAAGTCTAATAGAAAAACTACTAAAAAGTTTTCATTTATTATTGAACTCTGAAACTTCATATGATATAATAGCCACAATATTTGTTATAAAGTTAAAAGTGGTTTTCGAAATGAAATATTATCTGGATTCTTAAAAACAAAAAATAGAGATAAGAAAAATTACATAATTAATTATGTAGTATATGTTTTATAAAAAATTAAAAATTATCAAAAATATGGAGGGAAATATGAAAAGAACGAGAAAAATATTAGGATTTTTATTAGCATTATGTTTGGTACTTCCAATTGCACCACAGTATTTGTATGCAAAGGATTATAATATCAAATTAGAAGAAAAAGCTAATGAAAAAGTCCAAAAAAATAATGGGATTAATCAAGAAAATAATAACAGTGCTCAAAATAACAATAATGAAAATTCTAATTATAGCACAGAGGGCACAAATCCAATTATAATAATTCCGGGAATTATGGGAAGCAGATTGTTTACAAGTGAAGACTGTAATGATAATACAAAGGCTTGGGAGCCTAATGCGGGGTGGTTCCTTTATGATATTATAATGTTGAGAAAAAGATTAAAAGCAGAAAATCATTTATTTGTACGTTCATGTGAAAATCAACAAAAATATAGTGAAGGAGCTAAAGGTGGTTATGAACGTGAATATGGAGCTGATGGTACATATAAAACATTGGTAGATAGTATTTGTAAAAAATTTCCAAACAGAGAAGTCTATGTTTTTAGCTATGACTGGAGAAAAAGTAACTCAATAAGTGCTGAAAAACTGAACAAAGAAATTCAAAAAATTTTACAAGAAACAGGAAAAACGAAAGTTGATATAGTTGCACACTCTATGGGTGGACTCGTTGCTTCATCATATTATTCAAAATACGGCAGTGGAAAAGTGGATAAAATAATTACCTGTGGTACACCTTATGAAGGGGCTCCTAGTCTTATTAATGCAGTTATGAACTGGGATGTTTTAGGCAAACCTCAAGATAATATAGGAAAAAGAGATTTTTACGATTTAGTGCTTGGAACTTTAGGAGGAATGACAAGAAAAATAAAATCTTCATTTGATGGAGTTGTTGAGCTTATGCCTACTAAAAATTATGTAAGTAAATTCCCTATGAAACAAGACTCTTGGCTACCTTTCAATATTGGAGATTATGATTTAAGCTATAAAGAATATGTAAAGAGACACTGCAATAGAATATTTGGAAAAGAAAGATATTCATCTGCCGTAAATTTTCAAAATAGTATTTTAGAAAATGGACACAATAAATTACTTAACTATGATAAATCATATTTTCTTATAGGAACAAATCAAAAGACTATTACCTCAATAAAATTTCAATATTCTAGATTAGAAGAAAATTATGATGGGGTGGATAGAAGATACTATGAAACTGATTTGAATTACAGTACATTGGGAGATGGAACGGTACCATATTATTCAGCAAGTATCTCAGAGCAATTAGATAAATCTCAATATTATTCAAGAACGAAAGTTGCAAATGCAAATCATGGAGATGTTGTAGAAAAGAAAGAATGTATAGATTGGATATTAGATGTATTATCAGGTAATTCAGATAAAAGGTCATTGGAAAAGTGGAGTCTTCAAAATGACAAATCCACTGTTGATTTGTCAGAGGAAAGTCTTGCTGAACAATACTATGCCGTAATAAGAGTATCCGGTCCGGTAGATATAACAACAACGAAGGGTAATGAAGTGCTATCTTCAGATAAAAATAATTTAAAACTAAAATCAAAATATGGAAGATTAGATCTTTTAGGTAGAAAAAGAGATACAAAGATGCTATGTTTAGATGAAAATTCAGATATAAATATAAAATTAATCGGAAAAGACACAGGAACTATGAGGTACACAATAAGATATTTTGATAGAAATGATAAGTTATTGGATGAAAGAACTTTTGAAATATCTGTTACAAAAGATATGGTAATTAGAACCGGAATAAACAAAGATAAAGATACAGTTTTACAAATAGATAAAAACAAAGATGGAAAAGTTGATGAAAAGATTTCTGCATCAAAAAATGAAAATATTAAAAAATAGAAAAAATCAAGTGGGAGAATTAAATTCTCTCACTTCTTAAAAAGGGAGGTAAAAATGAATATATTATCTATATATAGTTTTTTTTCAATTCTATTTTTTAAAGGTGGTATAATAGATCTTGATCTTGTCATACCATTATGGGCTTTTTGGTTATTTCCTGTTTGTTGGATTGCTATTATACCAATTACTGCTGTATTATGTTCAATAGTAATGTATATATCTATGTTACGTTTGAAAATAAATAATCGTTTGAAAATACTTGGAAAAACAATAATAAAAGTAATTTTTTTTAGAGTATTATGCGATTTAATTGTTGTTGGATTTTTACTCTTACTTGAAACAAGACAAGATTTTATTAATCCAAAATCAGATTTTTATCATTGGTATAAAAATGTATTTCTAAGAGCATTAGAAAGAAATCCATTTTCGAATATATTTGCATTATTAGTGTTGTGTTCTATTATCCTATTATTAATGATTATAAATTATAAGTTGAATAAAAAATTTACATTTTCAAAACTTGATATAGAAGAAGAAAATAAGAAAAAATTAGCACTAGCCACAGCAATATTTACAGCACCATATATATTTCTTTTTCCTATAGAACTATTCATATATGACTAATCATAAAAGATATAGAGAATATGAGTTATACAATAAGATATTTTGATAGAAATGATAAATTATTGGATGAAAGAACTTTTGAAATATCTGTTACAAAGGATATGGTAATTAGAACCGGAATAAACAAAGATAAAGATACAGTTTTGCAAATAGATAAAAATAAATATGGAAAAGTTGATGAAAAAATTTCTGCATCAAAAAATAGAAAAAATGAAGTGGGAGAAGTAAATTCTCTCACTTCTTAAAAAGGAGGTAAAAATGAATATATTATCTATATATAGTTTTTTTTCAATTCTATTTTTTAAAGGTGGTATAATAGATCTTGATCTTGATATACCGATATGGTTTTTTTGGGTATTCCCTGTTTCTTGGATTGCTATTATACCAATAACTGCTATCTTATGCTCAATAGTAATTTATATATCTATGTATCGTTTGAAAATAAATGATTGCTTTTCAATCTTCGTAAAAACAATAATAAAACTAACTTGTTTTAACTTTTTATGTGATTTAATTGTTATTGTATTTATATATTTAGGAGGTTTTGGAATAGAGAGTATTACTAGTACCAATCCAGAATTTTATCATTGGTATAAAAATATATTTCTAAATGCTTTACAAAGAAATCCTTTTTCGAATGTATTTTCATTGCTATTCTT
This sequence comes from Parvimonas sp. C2, assembly GCF_035282405.1. NCBI lineage: Bacteria > Bacillati > Bacillota > Tissierellia > Tissierellales > Peptoniphilaceae > Parvimonas > Parvimonas sp. C2. The sequence goes on along the minus strand of NZ_JAYKBP010000002.1, from coordinate 377,366 downwards.
GAGTTCTATAATCCTATTGGTAAGGATTATAAATTATCAATTAAATAAAAGATTTACATTTTCAAAACTTGATATAGAAGAAGAAAATAAGAAAAAATTAGCATTATCCATAGCAATATTTACAGCACCATATATATTTTTCTTAACTACAAGCTAATTCATATATGACTAATTAGAAAGTGTATAAAACTATGAATGAAGGTATTTTTACATTTGATGTTTTTAGGGTATAAAATTTTTATAAAATAATTACATAATAAATAATTAGATGAGCAAATAGAGGAGGACATTATGAAAAAAATTGGACTTTTGGTAAATCCTATTGCTGGAATGGGTGGTAGAGTGGGACTTAAAGGAACTGATGGAGCAGATATTTTAGAAAAAGCAATTTCTCTTGGTGCTGTTCAAGAAGCTCCTGAAAAGGCAAAAAAAGCTTTAGCTAAAGTTGTTGAATTAAAAGATAAGTTTAAAATTTATACTGCAAGTGGTCTAATGGGAGAAGAAGAATGTAAAGAGCTTGGATTAAATTATGAAGTTGTCTATAATTCAGCTGAAAAATCTTCAGTTACAGATTCAAGAGAGCTTTTGAAATACTTTTTAGAAAATGGTATTGAGTTGATTTTCTTTGTAGGTGGAGATGGAACCGCAAGAGATGTTTATTCCGTTATCGAAGATAAAATTGCAGTAATTGGGGTTCCTGCAGGAGTAAAAATTCATTCACCTGTTTATGGAAATACTCCTGAACAAGCTGGAAGTCTGCTTTTTGAAGTTATAAATGGTGTTGAACTACCTGTAATTGAAAAAGATGTTGTGGATATTGACGAAGATGCATTTAGAGAGGATAGAGTAGAAGTTAGACTTTACGGTTATTTAAAAGTACCTTTTGATCAAAGATATTTACAAAACAAAAAATCACAAACTCCTCAATCAGATAGCGATGCTCAAGTTTCAATTGCATGTGATATAATTGATGATATGAAAGATGATATCTTTTATATAATTGGATCAGGAACAACTCCTATGTACATTATGAAAGAATTGGACTTACCATACACTGTATTGGGTGTCGATATAATAAAAAATAAAAAACTTGTAAAAAAAGATTGTAGCGAAAAAGACATACTTGAAGTAATTGGAGATGAAAGAGCTATTTTGATTGTAACCCCAATGGGTGGTCAAGGATATGTTTTCGGTCGTGGAAATCAACAATTAAGTGCAAATGTTTTAAGAAAGATAGACAAAAAAGACATTATAATAATTGCGACAAATGGGAAATTGGAGAGTATAACATCAGGGCATCTAGTAGCTTATACAATGGATGAAGAAGTGGATAAAAAATTAAAAGGCTATTATAGAGTTAAAATCGGATATGAAAGAGAAAAAATGATGTTAGTGGATAATGAATAAAAAATTAGGCGATAGGAATATCGTCTTTTTTATTAAAAATATTTTTATAATTTTCTATTGACATAAATGAAATAAATTGATATGATATGAATGAATATAAAAATAAATTCATTCATATCATATTTTAAAGAAAGGAGATAAACCTATGTCAGAGGATAAAAAAATTCTTTTGAAAAAATCAGCATATAATGTTTTTTCAAAAAAAGGCTATAAAGCTACGGGCATTTCTGAAATAGCAAAAAAAGCTGGAATGGCTGTGGGTTCTTTTTATAATTATTATGATAGCAAGGAAGAAATATTTTTAGATGTCTATGTTGATGAAAATAATCGTGTACGACAAGTTATGATTGATGAAATTGACTGGAAAGGAGATATGGGAGAGCTTGTAGTTCAAATTTTTGCTTTGAGCCGAAAATTCGTTTCTTCAAATAAAATTCTTAGAGAATGGTATAATCCAATTATTTCTACTGAATTGCATAATTACTATTATTCCAAAGATGGACAAGATAGGAATCCATTCCATAAATTTTTAGTGGATACTTTTACTAATCGTATGTTGGCTGAAAATTATTCAGAGGAAAAAATTCAAGAAGTTCTTAAAGTTTATAAACTTTTTTACTATATGGATACACATATCACTGAAAATGAATTTCCAGAAATAAGTAAAACAATAGAACTTTTGGCAACTTATTTTGTAAAAGGACTTGAAAAATAATGAGTAGAGTTCTTTTTTTAAGAAACTAAATGAATGAATTTTTGCTTTTGTTCATTCATTTATAAAATAAATTCTATTATTATAAAATGAAAGGAAAAATTATGAAAGGACGTTCAAAAATGTTAAAAATTTTAATATCAATCTTAGTAATTGGTACTATTGCTTGCTTTATTACTTGGGGAATAATATCATATCTTGGTAGTACAGAAATATTACAAGTAAAATCAATTGAAAATACTGGTGGAAATGTATATCTAATTCGTTTAACAAAACCTCAAAAGAAGGGTTGGAAAGCAGGCTCTTATGCAAAGATTACTTTGCCAGAAGTTGAAAAGAAAGATAAAAGAACACGTTGGTTAACTATTACAAGTTTAGATAATGAAGATGAACTTGTATTACTAACAAAAAATAGCGGAAGTGCTTTTAAGAAAAATTTAACAAGTTTATCACAAGGTTCAGAAGTAAAAATAAGTTGGATAGGCTCTAAATTAAAAATTAAAGATGAAAATTCACCACTTGTACTTTTTGGATCAGATGTAGGTATTGCTACTATAAGGCCTATTGTAAAAGAGTGGGCAGGGAAGAGGGAAATTATTTTAAATCATTTTGATAAAAATGTTTTGGCTTTTGATAACGAACTGTCAGATTTATCTTCAAAAAATGAAAAGTTAAATTATAGTAGAAGTAATAGCCTTGAACAAAGTAAGGAAAAACTAGAAGAGGCTGTAAACAAATATGGAAATAAAGCAATTTATATTTTAACTGGACAGCCAGATGATGTTGAATCAATGAGTAAATATCTAAAAGAAAAAGGAATTGATAATAAGCAAATTAAAATAGATAAGTTTAGAGGTTTAAAATAAATTTTTTTAATCTAATTTTTTAGAAAATTTTTAAAATAATGGAGGTTTAATTCTCCATTATTTTTTATTCATTTTTATTTAGTACTACCTTTTTGAACTAAAGTGTGTTATAATAATATTGTCTAAGGTTCCTGTCTGATTATGCCTACAGAATTTATAAGGGATTACGGAGTTCTTACTTTGATGGCAGCTCTGTTATGGAGAAACCGTGAGATTTAAGACAGTTTGCCCACCTTCAAATATGAAGGTTTATATAATGACAGGGACCAAAAGACTTTATTAATAAATAATAATTAGGAGGTTTTTTATGAGCTTAGTAAAGTATATTGAACAAAGACGTTTAGAAAAAGAAAGAGAAGTTAGAAGAAAAATAAGAAAAGAAAAATTAACAAGTGCTGCAAAAATTGCTGCAGGAGTTGCTGTTGGTGCAGGAGTTGGAATCTTGTTTGCTCCTAAGTCAGGAAAAGAAACAAGAGAAGATATTGTCAAAGCAACTAAAGAGGGCGTTGGATATGTAAGTGAAAATGTGAATTGTGCAGTTAAGGCTGTAGCTGAAAAAGCTAGAGAAGTTAAAGAAGCTGTTGGAGAAAAATATGATAATTTCGCTAATAGAAATATGACTGAAATATCTCCTGAAGTTGACGAAATAGATGTTACAGAGATAGCTGAAACAACAGAAGAATAGTGAGGGAAAAATGGTAACTATTGATTTAGATTTAACTTTAAGAGTTATTCTTTATTTAGTAGCGATAGTTTGCTTGTTAGCATGTATTTGTTTCTTTATTAAATTGATAAAGGTTTTTGGAAAAATAAATACGATTTTGGAAAAGAGCGAAGAAGGATTAGTTTCAAGTGCCGAAAAATTGCCAAGTTTAGTTGAAAATGCTGATAAGGCTATTGCTAATGCTAATGAAATTCTTGAAAAGACAGATGAAATTTTAGCCGATACAAAGGATAATATAACTGAGAGTGTCGAAAACATCAATTTAACTCTTGAAAATGTAAGAGATATTACTGATGATGTTACAACATCTACTAGATTTGTTGCAGAACAAGTTGTTGATACTACACTAGACATTAGAGAAAATGTCGATATGATGGTCGACAAAGTAGATATGATTATGAATATTATAGAAACTATTAAATCTTATTTTAAGAAAAAATAATTTTTATACTATCGACTTTTGATAGATTTCTGTTTTTTTATAAAGATAGGAGGACATTATGGGAGTTATAGGAAAATCAGAATTGTTGGAATCATTGTATAAAATTGGAGAGGGAAAGGCTAGTTATAAGTTATATAAAATGCTGGTTTTAGCATTTTTAGCAGGATTGTTTATTGCATTGAGCGGACTTTCTTATGTAGTTGTTAATACGGGAATGGCGAGTTTAAACGCAACTTATGGAAAATTTATTTCAGGGATTTGTTTCTCTTTTGGGCTTTTTGCTGTAGTTGTTGCTGGTGCTGATTTATTTACAGGAAATGTTTTGATGTTAGCTCCTGCATTAGGAAAGAGAATTACATTTCCAAAGATGTTTAGAAATTGGGTATTTGTTTACCTATTTAACTTTGTCGGTTCAATTTTTGTATCACTAGTTGTTTATTTCGCAAGTGTTATGACACCGGAAATGCTTGCGTTTTTACATAAAATTACTGTTGCAAAAACTACAGAAAGTTTTACAGTTCTTTTATTCAAGGGAATAGGATGTAATATTTTTGTTTGCTTGGGTGTTTGGATGTCCTATGCATGTAAAGATGGAGTTTCAAAATTCTGTGCCTGTGCAATATCTGTTATATTATTTTTGATTTGTGGATTTGAGCATAGCATTGCGAATATGTTCTATCTTTCATATTCTTTTATAATATCAGATATAAGTGCCGGTGCAGTTATATATGATTTAATTCCTGTTACAATAGGAAATATAATTGGAGGAAGTATAGTAGCTATTAGTTATTATCTTGCTTATAAAGAATAGGAGTTGTAATTATGTTGGAATTTCCAAAAAAAATTAATGTAAAATTAACTTTGTATAATGAAGATTATTCGTTTGGAAATGGGTTATACAGACTACTTTTGTTGATTGATGAATATAAGTCAGTTAATAGGGCATGTAAAGAAATGCGAATGGCATATTCTAAAGCTTACAAAATGATAGTTCGCTCTGAAAAAGATTTAAACTGTAAACTTCTTGTTGGAAAAATCGGGGGAAAAGGTGGCGGTGGATCAACACTCACACCAGAAGCGAGAGAATTACTAGATTTATATGAAAAATTAAATCTAAAGACAAAAGAATTTGTAGCAAAAGAAATTGCAAATTTTGAAAAGAAAATTGATGAAACGGAGAGTTAAAAATCTCCGTTTTTTTGAATAAAATAATTTTACATATATCCATAAGAAAACATTATAACTTATTAGTAATTAAATTTAATTAAAGCTGGGTATGTTATATTATACAAAAATATATAAGGAGGTCTTTTAAGATGGATCATGTAAAAGGATTAGAAAATGTAGTTGAAAATTCAAAGAATTTAGCAGGAGCTCTACCTAATGAAATAAAAGCTTTTAGAAATTTTTCTGGAGAAGTTTTCAAAGATGGGGCATTAACTGTAAAAGAAAAAGAATTTATAACACTTGGAATTGCAATTGCTGTTCGTTGTGAAGGCTGTATTGAAGCCCATGTAAGAAATCTTATTAATTTAAAAGTTACGAGAGAAGAAATTGCAGAAATTATTTCAGTTGCAGTTGTTATGGGCGGTGGACCTTCAACGGTCTATGGAGCAAAGGCTTTAGAAGCATTTGACCAATTATCTAAATAAGAACCTCACCCTCCCACGATACTTTTGCATCGGGTGGGTGCCCGGGAACCTTGTTGCTTTGCAATAAAAATAAATTATAAAAAGTGGTAATATCACCACTTTTTTTGTTGAAAAAATATTTTTTTTATGTTAAAATTATACGGTAATTTTTATAGAAATTAAATTTAAAAGATTAGTGTTTTGCTTGGCACCCACTTTAAAAATCAAGTGCTGGGGCACTGTGCCCTTTTTTTGTTGAACAAAGCACTCCAAAAAGGAGGAAATATGGACGTAAAAAAAATTACAAGACAGGGAATGGTTGCAGCAATTTATGTTGTTTTAACAATTATTTCAGAATCTTTTGGATTGGGATATGGAAGTTTACAATTTAGACTTTCAGAAACTTTAGCAATTTTGCCATTTTTTAATCCGGAATACACAATAGGGGTAACATTAGGTTGTTTTTTAGCAAATATTGCAAGTACAGTAGGAATTGTCGATATGGTTGTCGGAACTTTGGCAACTTTTGTAGTTGCATTGATTATGACTAAAATCAAAAACTTCTATTTAGCTTGTTTAGTTCCTGTAATTGTAGGAATGGTTCCAATAGCATTGGAAATATATCTTATGTTGCCAAACCCGGTAGGATTTTGGGGTATATTAGGGGAACTAATGCTTTCAGAGGCTTTAGTTATCTACGCAGTAGGAGTTCCTGTTTTTTATATTTTATGTAAAAATAAAGCTTTGACAAAAGCTTTAGAATTTAAAAGAAAAATTAGATAAGTAGAAATTGGTGTGCTTGTTCATGCCAATTTTTTTATCCTAAAAATTAAGTTAACTGTAAAAATAAATAAATATACTAAAAGACCTTTTCAAATTTAGCAAAATGTGGTAAACTTTGATTGTATATTTATTATTAAGGAGAAATATTATGTGGTTTTTTGATATAATTAAAGTCATTATTTTAGGTATTGTTGAAGGAATTACAGAATGGTTACCTGTCAGCAGTACGGGTCATATGATTTTAGTTGACGAATTTTTGAAATTAAATCAGTCTGCTGAATTTAAGGAGATGTTTTTAGTTGTTATTCAACTTGGGGCGATTCTTGCAGTAGTAATTATGTATTTTAATAAGTTGAATCCTTTTTCTAAAAAGAAAACTAAGGAACAACAAAAAGATACAATTAATATGTGGTTAAAGGTTATTGTCGGAGTTATTCCTGCCGGAGTGTTGGGAGTGCTTTTTGATAAAACTTTGGAAAAATATTTTTATAATTTCCCTACAGTTGCGTTTACTTTAGTTTTATATGGTATTTTATTTATAGTTGTTGAGAACAATCCAAATTTAAAGAAACAAAATGTAAAAAGATTTGAAGATTTAAGTTATTCACTAGCTTTTTATGTAGGATGTTTTCAAGTTTTAAGTTTAATTCCGGGAACTTCAAGATCAGGAGCTACGATTATTGGTGCGTTGATTCTTGGACTTTCAAGAAGTTTGGCTGCAGAATTTTCATTTTTTATGTCAATTCCAGTTATGTTTGGAGCAAGTTTATTAAAACTTAGAAAATTTGGCTTTGCATTTAACTTTTTCCAATTTTTCATCTTATTACTTGGAATGTTAGTGGCATTTGTGGTTTCTGTTATGGCAATCAAAATGTTGATGAAATACATTAAAAAGCATGACTTCAAAGTCTTTGGATATTATAGAATAGTACTTGGTGTAATTTTAATTCTATATTATATTATCCACTAATATAATTTAAAAATTGATATAAAAAGTTAAGTAGAAGATTTCTATTTGACTTTTTTTGTTATATTTGGTAAACTGAGTTAACATAATAAAGGAGGATATCTATGAAAAAAAGATTTCTAATTACAGCATTAGCGATTTGTTTTTGTGGAGCTCTTGTTTCTTGTAAGCCAAAGGAACAATCTGAAGAAAAATCGAAAGATAATAGTCAAGTAAATGTAAAAGAGAAAAAAGTTAAAGAAAACACCAAAGAAGATAATTCAGAAAAAAAGCCTGAAGAAAAACCAAAAGAAAAACCTGAAGAAAAAAAAGAAGAAAAGGGTTTGAATTTTATTGCAAAAGATTTGGGAAATAACGATGTGAAAAAAGTTGTATCTAAAGGAGATAAAATGTCCTTTGATATCTATACTGTTGGAATGAATTTTACGATAAAATTAGATGGAAAAGAGTATTCTGCAGAAGATGCTATTTCAAAAGGAATTTTTGATGAGGATAAACTTATTGAAAAACTCGAAAAAGATAAAGAAGACAAAAAATGCACGACTGAAATTTATAAAGATGGTGGTACTATAATATATAGATATAAAGATTATTCTATTGTAAAATACAATACTGTTGATGGAGATGAAGATATGTATTTTACAAGAGAAAAAGATTTAGAGTCTTTGGAAAAAATATTAAGTAAAAACTAGGTTAAAAAGGTCAACAACTGAGAGATTGTTGACTTTTTTATAACTTTTAAAAAGTAAAAAATTGTCTAAAAAGCAAAAAAATTTCAAGTCATAATAATTTGCAAAGTAATGCTCCCAACACGCCATTTCTACCGAAACGAAGCGTTGCTGAGTGTAGTAGTGAAATCTCCTAAAGCCCCTAGGATATCAAGAAGCTTTGTATAGAAAAATACTTTTTAAGAATGAAAATTCTACAAAAAAATCGCAGAATCTAATCTGCGATTTTTATTGTGAAACAACAAGGTTCCCGGGCACCCACCCGATGCGAAGCATCGTGGAAGGGTGGGGGTTCTTATTAAAACTTATCTTATTACTTAATCAGCTATTATTAAACCATAATGTCCATCTTTTCTTTTATAAAGAACATTTGTTTTATAATCTTTTGCATTTTTGAAAATGAAAAAGTCATGGTTTAAAAGTTCTATTTGTAAAATGGCTTCTTCTTCAGACATTGTAGCTACGTCAAAGTTTTTAACTCTTACAATTTTTGATTCTTCTTCTTCCAAAGGTTCAGCTATTTTCTCAAATCTTATAGTTTCTAATGCTTGATATTTCTTCTGTAATTTAGTTTTGTTTTTCCTTATTTGTCTTTCAAGATTATCCAAAACTATATCTATTGAAGTGTACATATCATTTGTACTTTCTTCTGCTCTAAGTATTGTACTGTTTGGTAAATAAATTGTAGCTTCAAAAATTTTATCATTTTTAACTGCACTGTAAGTAACTTTACCTTCGATATCTTTAGAGAAAAATTTATCCAATTTTTCAAATTTTTTAGCAGTAATTTCTCTCAAAGCATCAGTAACTTCAATGTTTTTACCTATAAATTTTAACTTCATACAAATACCTCCCTAACATTTTTTATAATTACATAAAATGTAAATATAATGTTACTTATATTATACCATATTTTTTCATTAAATACCTAAATTGAAACTAAAATTTTTGTTTTATATTTTTTTAATATACTTAATTAATATCTATTATAAAATGATATTTTATTGAAAGTAAAAAAATCCATAAATACGATGTAAACAAAGTAAAAATGGATTTTATAGATATATTTTATAAAGATATTTTTAAAAGAAATTTAACGCATAAAAAATACTTTATATATAGCAAATAGTAATACTAAAGCTAATAGGATATACCCGATACAAACAAAATATTTAGTCGGTCTTGCAGATTTATCCATTTTATATAATTTAGTTTCTACATACGCAAGTCTTGCTATCGCTATTACAAATAATATACGTAAGATTAAATTAGCATCCATTTTAAATCCCCCCCTTTAAATATTTTTTAGTGAGTACATATTATATAATTGCACTATTTTTGTTCTCAAGTTCTTTGTTATTTAATTAAACAATCTTTAAATTGATAAATTATAATCATATTTTTTTTGTAATTTATAGAATTATTATATCACAGAATATAAATTTATAAAAGTCTTATATTAAAAATATTTTTATGATATAATATTGTTTCAAGGATGTGTTTAAAGGAGATATTATGAAAAGAGATACTGTACTTATAACTGGCTCATCAAGGGGAATTGGCTCTGCGATTGCAAAGGCTTTGGCAAAAGAAAATTATAATATCGTTATAAATTATAAAGAAAATGAAGTAGAAGCTAAAAAAGTTTTTGAAGAGATAAAAACATATAATCCAAATGTCTTGATAATAAAAGCTGATATAAGAAAAACTAATGAAGTTGAAAATATGTTTAATGAAATAGAAAAAGTATTTAAAAGTGTTGATATTTTGATAAATAATGCTGGAATTGCAAGTGTAAGATTTTTTCAAGATATTACAGAAGAGGAATGGGAAGATATTTTTAACGTAAATGTTCATGGTTCATATCGTTGCATAAAGAGAGCTATTCCTTCAATGATTAATAATAAATATGGGAAAATAATTGGAATAAGTTCAATATGGGGAGTTACAGGGGGAGCACTTGAGGCACATTATTCAGCTACTAAAGGAGCGATTATTTCTATGAATAAGGCTCTTGCAAAGGAGTTAGGGTATTCTGGAATAACTGTAAATACAGTTGCACCCGGTGGAGTTGATACTGATATGTTAAAGGATGTTCCAAAGGAAAGTATTGAGGCTTATTGCTCTGAATTTCCTTTACAAAGACTTGCAAAACCTGAAGAGATTGCAGATGTGGTAAAATTTTTGATTTCCAAAGAAGCCTCTTATATAACAGGACATGTTTTAAATGTAAATGGGGGAGCTTTTATTTAAAAAATATTGAAAAAAACATAAAAAAGCTATTTACAAAAGATAAAAAAAGTTGTATAATTTACACGTGGCTATAAATTATCGCGGCAAATAATTTATGGGGAGTATGAAAATATGGCAAAAATGATGGGACCTAGATTTAAACAATCAAGAAGACTAGGCTTAAATGTATGCGGACACCCAAAAGCTAACAAAAGAATGGGTAAAGGTCTTGCAAGAAACGACAAAAAATTAACAGAATATGGTTTACAATTACTTGAAAAGCAAAGATTAAGAGCTTACTATGGAGTTATGGAAAAACAATTCAGAACTTATGTAGAAAAAGCACTTAGACAAAAAGAACGTATAACAGGGGATGCTCTTGTTATGATGTTAGAAACAAGATTAGATAATCTTGTTTACAGAATGGGTTTTGCTTCTTCAATTAGACAAGCAAGACAAATGGTAGTTCATGGACATATGCTTGTTAATGGAAAGAAAGTTGATATACCTTCATACGCAGTACAAGTTGGAGATGAAATCACTTTAAGAGAAAAATCACAAAAAGTTGAAATGTTCAAAGAAAACTTTGAATCTACATTCTTAGGAGTTGTTCCTTACATCGAAAAGAAAGAAGGATTAAAAGCAACTTTAACAAGAATGCCTGAAAGAGACGAAGTTCCTATTGAAATTCAAGACTCATTAGTAGTAGAATTCTACTCAAGATTAATTTAACAAAACAAAGCACGAATTATCGTGCTTTTTTGTTTGTAAAAAAAGGTGATATTATATTAGAATATCACCTTTTGTCTTAAATTATTACTTCTTTTTAATAAACAATGCTATCACAAATGCTATAAAGCTTGGAATTATCCAGTTAAAACCTACACTACTTAATGGTAAGATAGTTATAAATTCAAAAAGTCCAGATTGTTCATAAAGCACTTGAATAAAACTTATTGTAACTGCTGTAAATGTTGGAAGTTTAAAGATTAAATCATTTTTAATTCTGTCTTTAAAAAACGCAAGTATTATTAAAATAATTGTTGGCGGATAAACAACTGCGAGTATTGGAGCACCTATTTTTACAATTCCTTTAACTCCAATTATGGCAGTTACAGTTCCAAATAAACATATACAAAGTATAAATGTAGAATATTTTATTTTTCCTTTTGTAATATTTACTAAATATTCTCCAGATGCAGATGTAAGTCCTATTGAAGTTGTTAAACAAGCAAGGAATGATGCCAAACCTAAGGCGATTTTTCCTGCATTTCCTAAAAGGTTTTGTGTTACATTTACAATTATTTGTGATTGTTCAACATCAATTCCATATTTTGTAGAAACAGTTGCTCCTAGATATGTAAGTCCACCATAAATTAATCCTAAAGTAGTGCAAGCGATAAGACCTGATTTAAACAACATTTTTATTTGTTGTTTTGGTTCACTGTAGCCTTTATTTTTTAGTGTTAGCATTAAAACTGATCCTACTGCCAAAGATACAAAACAGTCCATTGTTTGATAACCGTCAATCAACCCTTTTCCTAAAACACTGTTTATTTTAGCTGTTTCTGCAGGGGCTCCAAGTGGAGAAATAATTCCTTTAACAATTATTACAACAAGTGCAAGAATTAAAAAAGGAGTTAAAAATTTTCCAATAATATCAACAACCTTTGATGGTCTAACAGTTAAAAAATAAGTTAGCGTAAAGAATATTACAGCTACGGCTGTTATAGTATATATGTTATGAAATCCCAATATCGGTTTGATTCCCATTTCATAAGCTGTTGCACCCGTTCTTGGAATTACAAGAAGAGGTCCTACACACATAATAACCATAAAACTTAAAACTAATGCTGGTGTTTTTCCAATTGGGCTAAAAAATTTCATTATATCACATTCATAGCATGTAACTGCCATTAAAGCCACAAGAGCAAGACCTACAGCTGTAACTGTAAAACCCAAAAATGTTATAAACCATGAACTACCGGAAAGAACTCCCAAATATGGGGGAAAAATCAGATTTCCTGCTCCAAAAAACATTGCAAAAAGTGCAAAACCAAACGTTAACATATCAATTATGCTATTTTTTTTGTTCATTACATTCTCTCTCCTTAAAAATAAAAAAACTAAAATATCAAAACTTACAAAATTTTGTATTTTGCATAACAATATTTTACAAGAAATTCAGAAAAAACTCAATACTAAAAGTGCTGTTTGTAAAAATTTTTTTAAATATATTTTATTAATTTTTATAATCTTAAAGTAAGTTATTGCAATTTACAACATAATAATTTAATTTGATATCACTTGAAATCAGAAATGCTATATGGTATAATTTAGTTGGGGTGGAATATTTTAGTATTTGATTGATTGTAGGAGGATTTTTATGAAAATAAAAAGAATTATAATATTTAGCTTTTTCTCCATATTGGTATTATGGTCTTTTAGTACAAATAAATCCATAGCTAAAGATGTTCAAGATGAAATTCATGATAAAGAGAAGGCATTGTCAAAAGAAGTAGATTTTGCTTCTGATGCCATTGCAAAATTTTATAACAATAGAGATTTGGGGGAAAAAAATAATTTAGAGTCCTATTTTTCAAAGGATGTCCTAAAACTTATGAATTATAAAATTAAGTATAATAATTTAAAGAGTAAAGAATTGGACAATTATTATTATAGATACGAAGTTACAGTAAAACCTGTTGAAGTTGAAAAGTGGAAACAAGATGGAAATATTTTTAACTTTAAATTGCAGGTTATTACTAAATTTACTTATTCTAAATCGGATGAAATTAGTGGTAATTCTTTAGTTTTAGAATTTACTGTTTTTAAAGATAAAGAAGGTAATTTAAAGATTACAAGATGTTACCAAAGTATTCATTCTGAAGTTAATGAAGCAAAATTCTATGATATGCTTTCTAAAAACGAAGATGTAGATAAATGGTTAAATGAAAATTTTGAAGAAGCGAAGAAAGATTTGGAAAAATCAAAGGATTATTTTGGATTAGACTTTTACAGAATTATTGCAGTTTTTGATTAATAAAATTTTAAGCTAAATTTAAGATATTTGTATTAAAATCGGGATTAAGATGATTAATTATCATTTTATCTCGATTTTTTTACATAAATAATGTTATTAATATTATATAATAATTTAATGAAAAAACTTTGTAAATATGTTAGAATAGGTAATGTAAAAGAAAATACTCTTGAACAGTTCTTTTATTATAAAATACCAATTAAATTAAGGAGTAGTCATGGAAAAGAAAATTAAGAGATGTAGTTGGGCGAATTATAATCAACTTGAACAGAAATACCACGATGAGAAATAGGGAATCCCTGAATTTAACGATAAAGAACTATTTAAGATGCTTTGTTTAGAGGGAATGCAAGCGGGGCTTAGCTTGGTTACCATACTAAATAAAATGCGAGCGTTATGTGAATCCTATGATGATTTTGACCCTGAAATAGTTGTAAACTATAATGAAAAAAAGGAAGAAGAGCTTCTTCAAAACGAAGGAATCATACGCAATCGTTTGAAAGTGAAATCTGTTGCAATCAATGCAAAAGCTTACTTTAAGGTATGTGAGGAGTTCGGTTCATTTAGTAACTATTTATGGGGCTTTGTAAATCATAAGCCTATTATAAATTATTGGAAATTAATTGAAGAAGTTCCTGCAAAAACGGAGCTTTCTGAAAAAATAAGCAAAGATTTGAAAAAAAGAGGCTTTAAGTTTGTTGGCTCTACTATTGTATATGCTTTTATGCAAGCTGTAGGAATGGTTAATGATCACCTTTTAGATTGTGATTTTAGAAGAGTGGATAAAGAATAGATTTTTATAATAAACTAATGAAAAAACTTTTTAAATATGGTAGAATAGATATTGTAGAAGAAAACATTTTTGGAGGTATGATATGAAAAGAAATGAAGTTGATAAAAGTTTAACTTGGAATTTGAGTGATCTTTTTAAAACAGAAGAAGATTACAAAAAAGCTCTTAAGGAAATTGTTGAAAAAACAGAAGAACTTGTAAAGACTTATGAAGGAAAACTTGACTGTTATTGTACTATAAATAGCTGTTTGGAAGATTTAAAACCTATTTATGTATTGATTGATTTAACTGCAAGTTATGCAAGTTTGGATTATGAAACTGATTTAGGTGGAAAAGAAGAATTCGAAAGAATGGTAGATTTTGAAAATACAATAGCTCCGGTTTATGCAAAACTTAGCTTTGTTGAAACTGAAATTCTAGCAAATGATAAGAAAATTATAGAAAAAGCAATGGAAGAAAATTCTGAAAACAGAAGGTTTTTAGAAAAACTTTTAGATAGAAAAGATCATACTTTATCAAAAGAAGTAGAAAGTACACTTTCAGCTTTATCAGGAAGTTTTGAAACTCCTTACAGAGTTTATCAACAATCAAAAATGCAAGATTTATCTTTTGAAGATGTTGAAGTAAATGGAGTAAAAACTCCAATGACTTACAATGTTTTTGAAGGAAGCTTTGAAGTGGATTCAAATACTGAGTTCAGAAGGGATGCTTTTAAAAAGTTCTATAAGACTTTAGAAAAATATGAAAATACTTTTGCAAGTGCATATTATAGCAATGTTCAACAAGATAAGGCAATGTCTAAAGTTAGAAAATACGATAGTGTTTTTGATTATCTTCTATCTTCACAAGAAGTTACAATGGATATGTACAATAGACAATGTGATGTTATTATGGAAAAACTTGCACCTCATATTAGAAAATATGCAAGACTTTTAAAGAGAGTAAATAAATTAGATAAAATGACTTTTTCTGATATGAAAATGCCTCTAGACTCAGAATTTCAAAAAGTTTACAGCATTGATGAATGTAAAAATATGGTTATTGAAGGACTATCTGTTTTAGGAAATGATTATAAGGCTTATTTGGAAAGAGCTTTTGATAATAGATATATAGACTATGTTGACAATGAAGGAAAGGCTTCAGGGGCTTTCTGTGCAAGTCCTTATAAAGTTCATCCTTATGTCCTTTTAACTTGGTCAGGAAATATGTCCGATATTCTTACAATCGCTCATGAACTTGGACATGGTGGTCATTTTTCACTTTGCCATCAAAATCAAAATATTTTAAATGTTGATTGTTCAACTTATTTTGTAGAAGCACCATCAACAACAAATGAATTGATTATGGCTCATTATTTACTTGAAAATGCAAAGACTGATAGGGAAAGAAGATGGATTATTTCTGAAATAATCTCAAAAACATATTATCATAATTTCGTAACACATTTCTTAGAAGCTTATTATCAAAGAGAAGTTTATAAAATTATAGATAAAGGTGGAGCAGTTGACGCTGAAACTTTAAATACAATCTTTAAAGAAACTATGGAAAAATTCTTTGGAGAAGATGTAGAACTTGTAGATGGAGTTGAAAGAACATGGATGAGACAACCTCATTACTACATGGGACTTTATTCATATACTTACAGTGCAGGTTTAACAATTGGAACACAAATGTGCCTAAATATTTTAAAGGATAATTCAAAGGCAAAAAGATGGATTGAAGTTCTAAAAGCTGGTGGAAGCAAAAATCCAGTAGATCTTGCAAAAATGGCAGATGTTGATATTACAACAGATAAGCCACTTCTTAATACAATAGAGTACATTGGAAGTCTAATTGACGAAATGGAAAGATTAACTGATAAGATAGAAAAAGAATAATTTACAAAAGGTACTGATTAAATCAGTATCTTTTTTTGTACAAAAATAGGAGCTTAAAGCTCCCTAAATGCTTATATAAAAATATTCATATAAAGAAATGTTGTTAGTATTGATGCAAACACAGTAAGTACCATATTTCTAGTTATATATGAAACTACTGAAGCAACCCCAATTGTAACTACATACATTAATTTGTTAGCTGACTCTGCAACTAAGACTTCTCTTAAAATCAGTACAGACATTGAAGTATAAGGTACTATTTTAAAGAAAGTCATCAATTTTTTATTAAAAGTTTTTCCTTTAAGAAAGAATAATGGAAGAACTTTTGGAATAATTGTTACAGCAGCGGCAATTAATGTGCCGACGATATAATAGTAATATTTGCCCATAATTTCTTCTTATTCTCTCCTTATTCTTTTATTTCTTCTTTATCTTCTAAAGTTTCATCACCTATTAAAAATATTCCTACTATTGAAGAAAGTATTATTGAAAAAACAATATCCCAACCTAGTGGAAATACCTTAGTATAATAGATAATAGCATATATTATTGCTGTTACTATAACAATTCTTATAGTTATAAAATGTTTTTTTACATTTGGAACAAGTAGAGCTATGAAAAGTCCAAGAAGACCAACACTAAAAGCAGTTCTTATATCTTTTGGTAAAAAATCTCCCAAAAAATAACCTACTATTGTAAAAATTCCCCAAATAAAATAGGGTGGAATTTGTACTCCAAGTGTAAATGATGTATTTACTTTTTCTTTGTTAAATGAAAGTATAGAAAAACTTTCATCTGTTAATAACCATCCTACTATAGGGAATGCCTTATGATTTACCTTATCTACAGTTGCTCCAAGAGTAGCGGACATAAGGAATAGTCTTGTATTTAATAAGAATACGGAAACTGCAATTCCAAAAAGTGGAACACCTGATATTAAAAAACCTACCAACATAAATTGGGCAGCACCCGAATATAAAACAAAAGAACTTAAAAAAGCATGTAATAAACCCAGCGATTTAGCATTGCATAGAATTCCCAAAGTAATTGCTGATGGGATATAACCTATCCATATAGGTATTGAATGTCGAACGCCTGATAAAAAGTTATTATTTGTCGATTTCATATTTCCCCCATAAATATTAGAACCTAATATTCTATCTCTCTCCTATCTTCTAATGCTTTTAAAAATGTTAATTCATCATAATTGTCTATGCTTCTACCTATTGGAATTCCATTAGCAATTTTTGAAATTTTTAGGTCTTTGAATTTTTTTAGTAAATCGACAATATAAAGCTCAGTTAATTCGCCGTCAATTGTTTGACTGATAGCAAATATAACTTCCTTTACATTATCTTTTTCAATTCTCTCCAAAAGAGAATCCACATTTAGGTCATCTAAAGTTATTCCCTCTCTTGGAGTAACAAGGCCATTTAAAATATGATAAGTTCCCTTATAAACTTTAGTTTTTTCTAAACTTATAACACCTTGCATATCTTCTACAACAGTAATAATTGACTTATCTCTTTTTTCATCTGCACAAATATTACAAATTTCATTTTCTGTTAAATTTCCACAAATTTTACAATGATGAGTATTTTTTTTCATATTTATAAGACTTTTAGCAAATTCAATAGTATAATCATCATCCATTTCTAAAATTTTCAAAGCCATTTTAGTCGCTGATTTTCTCCCAATAGATGGAAGTTTTGACAAATAATGAATAACTTCATCTATAGATTTAGTATAATTATTCATTTTTATAATCCTGGAATATTAATTCCAGCTGTTATTTTATTGATTTCTGAATCGTGTTTTTCTTGAGCTTTTCTATTAGCTTCATTTATAGCAGTTATAATTAAATCTTGTAACATTTCAATGTCGTCTGGATCAACAACTTCAGGATTAAGTTTAATACTTAAAACTTCCTTTTTTCCATTTACAGTTACTTCAACTGCTCCACCACCTGAAGTAGCAGAAACTTCTTCTTCATCTAACATTTTTTGCGTATTTTCAAGATCTTTTTGCATTTTTTGCATTTGTTTCATCATATTACCCATATTCATTCCACCACCGAATTTAGGGAAACCGCCTTTAGCCATAAACTACCTCCTAAAAAATAAAATTATTTAATATTAATTTCACAACATTTTACTAAAAAGTTTTTGTTAATCTAATAACATAAAACTTTAAAAATTATACTTTATAATAGCATTTTTTTGAGTAGAAATCAATAATTTACAATAACAAGATAAAGTAATTATAAAAATTTTTTATATAAAAAAGACAATATATGAATAAATATTTTTTCTATATTGTCTTTATAAATTTTTATGTTTTTTATTGCGAAGCAACAAGGTTCTCGGGTACCCACCCGATGCGAAGCATCGTGGAAGGGTGAGGTTCTTATCTACTTGGATCTGTAATAAATGCAGTAAAAGTAATTAAATTTGCTTTGCTATTTTCGTCATAGTCTGTAATAATTACATAGAAAGAACTATCCATTTTTATATCTATCTTATCACCTTTGCTAGGGGCACTTGTAGATTTCATTCCTATTTTTGTTACAGATTTTGCCTTTGCGCCTTTTTCATCAATTTTAAGGGTAGAGTTCTGCTTAGCATCGCTTACTTTAAGACTCATATCAGGCAATAACTTCTCTAATTTAAAAGAATTTAACATTTTACCAAGACCGATTTTTTCAAATAAATCCTTGAAATCAACATCAGACTTCGTATCTATTTTTGGTAAAAAGAAATTAACCGTGTATCTTTCGTTACTTTCATCAATTTCTTTCATAAATCCAAGTAATTCATTTGAAGAATAGTATTTATTCTTTTTAGGCTTTATGAAATAAATAGTTGACTCATTTGATGAAATAGAAAATACTTCCTTTTCATCATCTGATATTGCAGATTTATTATCATAAACATTATACATTGTATTTACTTGTATCTTTGAACCATCAAGCTTTGTAAAATCTCGTTTTTCAGTCTTCTTCTCGATAAATGGTTTTTCCCATTTTACTTCATAATTGACTGTATCAATAAAAGCTGCTACTAAGTCAGAACCTAATTCATCTTTGTCCAAAATTTCTTTTAAATTAGATTTTTGAAAATCTTGATAGGTTTTTGTGCCTTCTTTTGATGATTTAACAGTTTTGATATTGCCGTAATTAAGATTTTTAGTTTTGCCTTCTACATTTTGCAAATTTATCAAAATTAGACTTGCTAAACTTGTATTTTTAAAATTCAAATTTTGAAGATGTGCATCATCATACATTTTTAAAAAGTCTAAATCTTTTCTATCTTCTGTACAAAGAGAGATTAAATCCAGACATCTTTGTATTGATAGAGGAGACAAAACAAAATTTTCATCAATTTTATTATTTTTTACCAAGGTAGAAAAAATATCTAAATTCACTTTATTCGTCATATTTGATTTTGAAGAGTCATAAGTGAGATTTTCTCTGTTTTCAGGAAACAACTTTTCTGACTTTGAGCAAGATAATAAAGAAACTGAAATGAACAGTAAAAGAATAGTTTTAACAAGTTTTTTCATAGCATACCTCCGTTCTTAATACTACAATAACTTAAAAATAAACATTCTAACCAATAAAATTTGCATAAATCGTCAACGAGTTTTGAACAGGCATATTAACTCTTGTAAAGAAATCATTCAAAACATCATTTTCTTTTAAAACAAAACAATTATTCTCATCTAATTTATAACTTCCAAACTTAAATAAATATTCTTTACAATCGATATGTAAGAAATTTTCTTTTGGAAAATAGAAAATTTCTTTTACACTCTCATCAAAAAGTTTAGAAACAGTTTTCTTGAAAATAGTTTCTTTTAAAACATCTTTAAAAGAAGTTAACTCAATTTTTTCGTGAATTTCATTTTTTTCTTCTGTAGGTTGTTCAACATTTTTAGTGTTCACTTCATTTGTTATGTCTTCGGTATTATTATCTTCTGTATTTTCTACACTTTCAGTACTTTCTATATCTTCTATAATTTCCGTGTTTTGAACAGTTTCAATGATTTTTTCTTCTTCTACTTCAGTAGAAATTTTTTCTTTTTCTACAAAATCGACCTTTAAATTTCCGCTCTTTATAATTTTTTCAAGAGTTTCAATTCTCTTTTCCATTTCTGATTTTTCTTTCTTAAATGAACAGATTTTTATAATTAAAAGTTCGGATAGAGCATTTTGCATATCACTTTTTTTCATCTTATCTTCAACATCTAAAAGATTTTCTAAAATGAAAATAAGTTCATCCATTTCAAATTTATTTGAATGTTCTAAATATCTCTTATATTCAACATCATTTAAAGTTGTAAGCTCTTTTTTTATGCTCTTTACTAAAATTATATTTCTAAAATGTTTGATTAAATCAATGATTATATTATGTGGAGTCTTTCCATTTTTCACCAAATTTCTAAAAGTTTCAATAGTTTCGTTTTTGGATGAATTTAAAATTGACTTTGAAAGCTCAAAGAGCATATTTAAGTTCACAAGTCCCAAACATTCATTTATATCTTCAATAGTAATTTTTTCTTTTCCTGTTGCAACAACTTGATCCAAAAGACTTAAAGCATCTCTCATTGCGCCTGAAGAAAGCTCGGAAATCAAATTGACACCGTCTTCTTCTATCTTAACATTTAGATTATTTAAAACATAGTTTATATTTTCAACTATATCTGAATTACCAATTCTTTTAAACTCAAATCTTTGACATCTTGAAATAATTGTATCAGGAAGTTTATCAATTTCTGTTGTCGCAAGAATAAAAATTAAATGTTTAGGTGGCTCTTCTAAAATCTTTAAAAGAGCATTGAAGCCTTCATTTGTAATCATATGGGCTTCGTCTATAATATAAACTTTATATTTTACGATTTGTGGGGGATAGATTACTTTTTCTTTTAATTCCCTTATATCATCAATACGTCTATTACTTGCAGCATCCATCTCTACAACTTCAAGAGCCTTGTCTTCTAAAATCATTTTACAATTTTCACATTCATTGCATGGATTTCCATCAATTGGATTTAAACAATTAACTGCACGAGCGAAAATTTTAGCACAACTTGTCTTTCCAGTTCCTCTTATTCCAGAAAAAAGATAGGCATGTCCTAGATTTCCCGTTCTTATTTGATTTTTTAAAATCTCAATAATATGTTCTTGACCAACTACTCTTGTAAAATCCTTAGGTCTAAACTCTCTATAAATAGCTTGTTTCAAAATTACACCTCTAATATTTTAATTAATATATATATATATATATTATATCATAGTTGCCTTTTAAAAACTAAATTATTGTAACTATGATGAAATATTAACAGCTTTATCATTAGGCATAAAGCTATTAATATTATACCATAGTTTCCTTTTGATAACTAAATTTATGTAACTATGGTGAAATATGAATATACTTATTATAATGCATAAGTATATTCATATTATATCATAAAAATAATTGAATATCATAAATAAAAAAGAGATATTTAAAACTAAGCTTTCTAAATTGCAAAAGTCCAATATTTATAAAAAAATTAACAAAGTTCTTTATAAGTCCATTTTTAAACATTGACAACTATTTCTATTTTTTATAAAATATTCAGGTAGGGGAGAGAAAGATGAAAAAAGATAAATTATTTATTAGAATTGCCATGTCTATAATCGGTATGATTATATTGGGTATAGGAGTATTTTTTACAATTAAAGTTAATTTAGGGGTTGACCCTGCAAGTACAGTTGATCTTGGGATGTCAAAACAATTGGGATTAAGTTATGGAACTTGTGCAGTAATTTTTAATATAGTATTTTTGACTATAATATTTTTTGTGGATAAAAAATATATAAATATATCATCAATTTTAGCTATTTTTACGATAGGTTATACAGTTGAAGCAATGAATTTGATTTTTGGTTGGATTAATTTGCAAGATTTGGGTTTGATTTATAAAATCATAATTTGTATTATAGGAACTTTTATTATAGCTATCGGTGTTACAATTTACATTTTTACAGATTTAGGAGTTGGGGCAACCGACGGAATTTCTGAATTAATAAGTGATAAGACAAAATTTTCTTACAGAACCGTAAGAGTTATTTCTGATTTTCTACTTGTTATTATCGGATATTTAATGGGTGGAGTTGTTGGAATTGGAACTTTGATTATAACATTCTTTGCAGGACCTTTTATTCAGTTTACAAGAAAATTACTTGCTCCTTTTCTCAAAAAAATATTGGGTGCAGAATTGGTTGATAGCGTAAACCAAGATGATGAAAAATTTGAAAAAGAAGTTATTGCATAAAATAGGGGGAACCCTATTTTTTTGTTGCGAAAAGTGGTATTATATGTTTATAGTGTTCAATTAAAATCAAGGAGGTTTTTATGGATATTCTAAAATTGGTTAAAGAAAAAGAAGAAAAAGTTATAAAAATAAGACGAGATTTACATCAAATTCCTGAGTTAGAATTGGAACTTCCCAAAACTATGGAATATATTTCAAAAGTTTTAGATGAAATTGGTGTAAATTATAAAAAATTATTAAATGGGAATGCAATTGTTGTTCAAATTGACGGAGAACAAGAGGGTAAATGTATTGCGATAAGAGCCGATAGTGATGCACTTCCAGTTATTGAAGAAACAGGACTTTCTTTTGCTTCCACAAATGGAAATATGCATGCTTGTGGACATGACGGACATACTGCAATGGCACTTGGAGCTTGTATGATATTAAATGAAAATAGAAATAAACTTAAGGGAACGGTTAAAATATTTTTCCAACCTGGTGAAGAAACACCAGGAGGCGCTTTACCAATGATTGAAGAAGGCTGTATGGAAAATCCAAAAGTTGATGCAGTAATTGGACTTCATGAAGGCTGTTTGATTCCTATTGAATATGGAAAGATAGGAGTAAAAGCAGGAGCTATAATGGCATCAGCAGATATTTTTGAAATCTATGTAAAAGGAAAATCCTCGCACGCCGCAACACCTCATCTTTCAGCTGATCCAATTGTAGTTTCATCAGAAATTGTACTTGGACTTCAAAAGATAATTTCAAGAGAAATAAATCCGATTTCAAATGCAGTTTTGACTATCGGAATAATAAGAGGGGGAACTGCTCATAATGTAATTCCTGAATCTGTTTACATCAAAGGAACAGTTAGAACTTTAGACGAAAAAGTAAGAGAATTTATTGCAAAGCGAATTGAAGAAATTGCAGGTGGAATTGCAAAGACTTATAATTGTGAAGCTGAAACAGTTTATCACTTTATGTATCCTGTAGTAATTAATGACGAAAAATTTACTGAATTTTTTATAGAAAATACAAAAGAAGTCTTAGGAGAAGATTCAGTCGAGATTATAAAAAATCCGAGCATGGGTGGAGAAGATGTTGCTTATTTCCTACAAAGAGCAAAAGGAACTTACTTTATGCTTTCAAATCCGAAGCTTCACGAGGGAGATAAAATATATCCTCATCATCATAGCAAATTCGATGTTGAAGAAAGTTTATTTTACAAAGGAATGTGTGCAGTTTTGGGAACTGTTTTTAAATATTTAAGCTAGAAAAATGGATTGTCGAAAACGACAATCCATTTTGTATTCTCAAATTTATTTTTTTATGTATCGAAGATACATCAAAAAATAACAAACAAAAAATCCCCAACAATGTTGAGGATTTGCTTTAATTTCTTACTATTTAACTTTTTCTGCAACTGCTTTTGCAACTGTATTAGCTACATTTTCTTCAAAAGCGGAAACTATTACATAATCTTCTCTGATTTTATCATCAGGAATCATACTTGCAAGTCCGATTGAGGCAGCTAATTTCATTTCATCAGTAATTTTCTTAGCCTTTGCTTCTAAAGCACCTTTAAAAATTCCAGGGAAAGCAACTACATTGTTAATTTGGTTAGGCATATCTGATCTTCCTGTTGCAGCAACTCTTGCTCCAGCTTCTTTTGCATCTGCATAAAGAATTTCAGGTTGTGGATTTGCCATTGCAAATACAATTGCATCCTTATTCATTGAAGCGACCATTTCTTTAGTAACTAAATCTTTTTGACTTACACCAATGAATACGTCAGCACCAACAAAAGCTTCTTTCATAGTCATATCTTTTTGTTCTTTATTTGTAATTTCTGCAAGTTCTTTCTTTACAAAGTTATAATTTTCTGAATGTTTTTTGTTTATTGCACCCTTTGAGTCAAATGCTATTACATTTTGAACACCCAACATCATAATTAATTTGATGATTGAATATCCAGCAGCACCAGCTCCTGAAACGACAACTTTAATATCCTTAGCTTCTTTTTTAACTAATTTTAATGCATTAATTAATGCCGCTGTAACAACTATTGCAGTACCATGTTGGTCATCGTGGAATACTGGAATATCAAGTTCATCTATTAATGTTCTTTCAATTTCAACACATCTTGGAGAAGAAATATCTTCAAGATTAATTCCGCCAAATGTAGGAGCAAGAGCTTTTACAATTGAAATAATTTCCTTAGGGTCTTTTGTATCTAAAACTATAGGAACAGCATTAACTCCACCAAATTTTTTAAATAAACAGCATTTTCCTTCCATAACAGGCATAGCAGCTTCAGGACCAATATCCCCAAGACCTAAAACAGCAGTACCGTCTGAAATAACAGCAATTGTATTAGCTTTGCTTGTATATTTATAAGCTAAAGAAGGGTCTTTGCTTATTTCCATACAAGGTCTTGCAACACCTGGAGTATATGCATAAGTTAAATCCTCAGCGTTCTCCAATTTTGCCTTTAATTCTGTTGATAATTTTCCTTGCCATTGTTCGTGAAGCAACAAGGCTTTTTCGTAAACATCCATTTTTTTCTCTCCTTTATAATAAAATATTCGTTGTTAATATACTACAAAGATTTCTAAAAGTCAATACAAGTATATAATTTCAAAAATTTTTCTTTTTAAGTTTTTAGTGTATAACATTTAAAAATTTTAGTAAGATATAAAATTCTTATTGCGTCAAGGCACCTGCCCGATGAGAAGCATCGAGGAAGAGTGGGTTTCTTATCTATCCAAAAAATATTGGAACCAGGAATGATGCTAATAAAATTATAAAAGCGCCTCCAAGTCTTGATGAAATTTGTGCAAAAGGCATAAGTTCCATTCTATCCGATGCAGTTAGAACTGCAACATCTCCGGTTCCTCCCATATTTGCCATACAAAGTCCTGCAGTTATTGCTGATTCTACAAAGTAAAAACCTACAAGATGTCCTACTACACCAGCTCCTATTATTGCTCCAAGTACAACCAATGCACAAAGAATTAGGTATTGGAATGAGAAAGAACTGATTATTTGCCCTAAATCTGTATATGCAATACCGATACCTAGCATAAGAGCACTTGTAAAGTTTTTAGCAACAAATGAATACCAAATTTCTGCCGGTTTAACAACTTCTTTTGGAAGTAAATCCAACATTTTTACGATTGCAACTGAAATAATCATCCAAGCATAAGTATGAATGTTTATCCCTAACATTTTCATTCCTGCTGAAATTAAAGAACCTAGAGCAAAGAAACTTGTTGCAACTATAATTCCCGCACCATAATCAATTACAGTTGTTTGAGAATTGTCTTCAAGTTTTTCTACTTTGAAAGTATCTCCAGTATTTCTAACTAACATACCATTTCCTGTTAATTTAGGGAATGTTTTTCCCAATTTATTCAAAAGTCCACCGGATACAATTGCAAGAGCATTTCCAAGTGCAACGGCAGGGACTAATTTAGCCAAAATAACTTCAGTTTTAACACCTAGAGTAGGGGCAAAAACTTTTGAAATTGGAACAGCACCGGCACCCATTCCTCCACCCATAATAGGAATACCTATATAAGCAGTAGTTTCTTTAAAACTCATTCCAAAGAGCATTCCGCCAAGTGCAACAAAAAGTAGCGAAAGAAAAACAGCACCTAAGATACAAGGCAAATATCTTAAACAAGCCTTAATTAAAAGTTTTCTATTCATACCTAAAATAGAACCCGTTATCAGTGCAGCAATATAAAAATCCAAGAAACCGGCTGATTTCATAAATGTTGTAGTATTTTTTATAACACTTTCCGGAGCAACTTTAAAATAAACAATAGCAGCTCCACCAAAAATACAAATAATTGCACCACCACCGAAAAAAGTATTGATTATTGGAGTGTGATTTCCAATTAGATTAAATAGTTCTCCAAAAATCATCAATACAAGGAAAGCCCCAATCATACCGGATGGTAATGTATCAGTATAAATTGAAATTATACTTAGAACTAAAGCTATCATATACATTGGAAGTTTTAGTCCTGAAATTTTTAAATCTTTCATAAAAGACTCCTTTCTAAAAATTATCTTCAGTACATATTATATATTAAATTTTTTTATATATCAATAATGAATATCTTTACTAAAAAATTTTATTATGAAATTAAATCTGATTTAAAAAATAGTGGAACCAAGGTTGCTTTTTGAAAATTTTTACATTAAAATATAGTTGGTGATTAAAATGAAAACAAAGAAAAAATATATATGTTCAAATTGCAAAAAAGAATCCTTGGGTTGGCAAGGAAAATGCAGTTTTTGTGGTAGCTGGGGAACGATAGAAGAGATTGAAGTTTCCGATGTAAAAAGCTCGACTGACAAAATTGTTGCAAAGGGAAAAGTTGAAAAACTAAAAAATGTAAATATAAATGAAAATGATAGACTTATAACCGGAATTGATGAGTTAAATCGTGTTTTAGGTGGTGGGATTGTAAGGGATAGTGTAAATATCTTAACTGCAAGACCCGGCTGTGGTAAAAGCACATTGCTTTTACAGCTTGCATTAGACTTTGCAAGTAAAAATGTAAAATCTATCTATATTTCTGCAGAGGAAAGTTCCTCACAGATAAAGTCAAGAGCAAATAGAATTGTAAAAGAAATTCCTGAAAATATTTGGATACAATCTACACAAAGTATGGACGAGGCTTTGAATTCAATCGAAGAGGTTGATGCAGAAATTGTAATTTTAGATAGTATTCAAACTGTTATGTTAAGTTCAATTCCGTCAAGAGCAGGTTCTCCAACACAGACTGTCGAATGTATAAATGAATTAGTTCGAGTTGCAAAAAATAATAAAAAGCCTAGAGCGATTTTTATAGTTTGTCATATGACAAAGCAAGATGAAATGGCAGGACTTAGAACTTTAGAACATATGGTGGATTCAGTTTTACTCCTAGAGGGAGAGTCTGATGAAAGTTTAAGAACTCTTACAAGTACAAAAAACAGATTTGGAAGAACTGGAGAAATTGGACTTTTTAAAATGGAGGAGTATGGGCTTTTAGAAATTAAAAATCCATCAGAATTTTTTGTAACTCAAAGGGAAAAGGACATTTGTGGAAGTGTATTATCCGTTGTAAAAGAGGGGAGCAGAATGTTAGTTGTTGAAGTTGAAAGTCTAGTTTCTCAATCTTTTACAAGTTATCCTGCAAGAATTGGAGATAGTCTTAAAAAAGATCAATTAAATACATTGCTTTCCATTTTAGAAGAAAGGGCTGGATTTAATTTATACAATAAAAATGTAATTTTAAAGACTACGGGAGGACTAAAAATTTCTGAGCAATCTGTAAATTTAGCTGTAATTATTTCCGTTGCATCTTCAATTTTAAATAAATCAGTTCCAAGAGATAATGTTTTTATTGCAGAAGTTGGACTTACTGGAGAGCTTAAAAAAGTTCCAAATTTAAGTGAAAGACTAACGGAACTTGATAGGATGGGATACAAAAAGGTCTATATTTCAAATGAAGTTGTGGATATAAAGAATTTAAAAACATTAAAAGTTGAAAAATCCAAAACTCTAAAAGAAGTGATTGACAAAGTTTTTAGAAACTCTTAATATTATAAAAAAATAAGGTTGTGTATGTGCTACACAACCTTTTAAATATTTGTATTAACATAGTCATCAATCTTTGAAATTCTAATCTCATTTACAAATATATTTTTTTCTTTTAATTTCTGTAAAATTTCAATATTCATAGAATGAAAAATTGCAAATTCAACATCTTTTACAACAATTTCAAAAAGAGAATTATTGAGCCTCTTTGAATTCATATCTATAAAATATGCTTCTGTAGAATTTTCATCTAAAAAATCAATCATCCTTAAAAGATATTTATCTTTTTCTGCATAATAATTATTAGATTTCATAAGATTTTCATTATATTTTTTTTGTTTTTTCTTGTTGTTTGAATACAAAATTGATTTTTGTTTAAAAAATTTCGCCAGAATATTATAGTACTGATAATTATACATTCCTTCTTCCAGCGTAGATATATTTAAAAGTGGTTTCATATTTAAGTTTTGTATCAATTCATAATTTTTTTCCAAAAAAGATATTTTATCAATTTTTCCATCTGATAGTTCAAAAATCAAATCATTTCTTTTTTTGAAAAAAGTTTCAAGTTGTTTTGTTGGAATATTCATATCACAAAAAAAGCACCTTAACGATGCTTTTTAAATTTAGTCTAACTTTAATTCGACACAAGTTGCTTGAGCCCCTTCGCAAAGTTCTTCTTTAGGAATATCAACTCCCATGAAAACTTCAAGATTGTGCTTTTCGCAAAATGTTTCGACATCCTTTTTAAATTTGCAAAGCATATCGCTATCCATTTTAATTATTGAATAGATTCCGTCGATGTAAATTTTTTCTACATCGTAGTCTCTTGAAACAATTCCGAAGATAAATCCGAATAATTTGTCAAGATTTACAATGCCATATTCTTTAGCATTTGTCAACCTAACACTGTGGTCTAAGCTGAAAATATGAGAATCATCAGCATCAATAAAAATTATATTTCCGTTTCCTTTTCTCACTTCTTCATTCGCTTTATCTATCAACCATTTAGTTTTTCCAGATCCTGATGGACCAAGTACAAAATTTAACATTTAAACCACCCCTTAAATTCTTTTTTTCATTATACCATTTTGTAATAAATAAAACAAGTGTTTTTTTACAAAAAAAATTAATAAAAACTATTGAAAAATAAATATTTTTGATTAAATTTCTACAATATGACTGCAAACGATATTAATAATATATTAAATATAAGTTTTAAGAATAAATTTTAATAAGCATACTAACATACTTTACTATGATTAGAAATCTTGATTTTTTATCATTTTTGTGCTAAAGTAGAATCAGGTAATTTTGAATTATTTTACCAATTTATTATTCATTTTAAAGATATAAAGAAGGTGGAATTATGGCTTTTGTTGAATTTAAAAACGTTTATAAAAAATATAATGAAGGAAAAAGTTCAGAAATTGTTGCAAATAGAGATGTTTCTTTTGAAATAGAACATGGAGAATTTTGCATTATCGTCGGACCATCAGGAGCGGGAAAATCGACAATCCTAAATATCTTAGGAGGAATGGACAATGCGACAAGTGGAGACATCTTTATAGACGGAAAAGATATTTGTAAATTTAATAAAAGACAACTTAATGATTATAGAAGATTCGATGTAGGTTTTGTTTTTCAGTTTTACAATTTAATTTCTAATTTAACAGTTTTGGAAAATGTTGAACTTGCAGGGCAAATCGTAAAGGAAAGTTTAAATCCAGCAGGGGTTTTAGAATCTGTTGAATTATCTCACAGATTAAAAAACTTTCCAAGTCAATTATCAGGTGGAGAACAGCAAAGAGTTGCGATTGCTAGAGCTCTTTGTAAAAATCCTAAACTGCTTCTATGTGATGAACCTACAGGAGCTTTGGATTATCATACTGGAAAGAGAATTTTAGAACTTTTACACCAAAGATGTAAAAGTACAAATACAACTGTAATTTTAATAACTCACAATCAAGCAATTGCGCCAATGGCAGACAGAGTTATCGAAATTAATGATAGTACTGTAAAAAATGTGATATTAAATAAAAAGCCAAAGAACATAAAGGAAATTGAGTGGTAGTATGAAAAAATCATTGTTTAAAAATTTTTACAGAACGATCTTTAGAACATTTCCGAAATTTATTTCTATTGTTTTTATGATTGCTCTTGGAGTAATGGTCTTTGTCGGACTTAAAATAACTCCATATATCATGAGAAGAAGTGTAGATGAACGTGTAAAAGAAGGAAATTTATACGACTATAAAATTTCTTCTAATTTTGGCTTGCAAAAAGAAGATGAGGATATAATTTCCAATTTAAAAAATCTAAAAGATGTTGAATATGGTTATAGTATTAATCTTAAAGACGAAGAACGAGAAGTTGATTTTACTATTGAAAGTAAGGCTGAAAAAATAAGTACTGTTCAAGTAGTAGAGGGAAAAGACATTGAATCTGACTCTGATATTTTGTTGGATGAAAGACTAAGAGATAAATATAAAATTGGAGATGAAATAGACTTTAAAAATGTTGAAAAATTTGGAATTTTTAAAGATGAAGTAAAAAAATTAAAACAAAATAAATTTACTGTAAAAGGCTTTATCAAAAGTTCAGAAGTTTTAGCTACATTGCTAGCTGGAACTACTGAAAATGGATATTTGGCAATAATCTCAAAAAATACTTTTGATTTTAGCTATTTTTCTTATGCAAAAATTACCTTTTCTGACCTTAACGACTTGAATAGAAATAGTAAAGAATACAAAAAGCTATCAAGCGAAAGAAAAACAGAATTACAAGGATTGTTTAAAGGTAGAGCTGGAGAAGTATATAATGTTATTTATGCTCAAAAAAGAGAAACTTTAGATGATAGTAAAGAAGAGGTTAACAAAAATAAATTTGATATTGAAGAAAGTGAAAAGAAATTACAACAAAATCTTGAAAAAGTACAAAGCGGAAGAAAGGATTTAAGAAGAGCATTTGCGGATTTGGATTATCAAAAAAATCAATTTATTAAACATGTAAATGAAAACAAAGGGAAATTGGTAAATGCTCTAAACGACTTGAAGTCTAAAAAAACTGAGTTAAATAAAAATAAAGATGGTTTAATAGATAAAAACAATTCTTTAGTATTAAATAAAGAAGAATTGGAAAAAACTAAATCAGAAGTTGATTTAGGAATAAAAACAGTAAATGAAGAATTAAGATTGCTTGAAGAAAACTATAAGGCAAAACTAATTGAAGAAAGTGAATATAAGGTAAAAAAAGGAGAATTAAATAAAAAATTAACTGAATTAAATACGACTTTACAAACGATTCAAGGAAATTTGGACTCGATTAATTCAAATATATTCAGTATTTCTGCTAAAATTAAAGAATTATCGGAAGCCGAACAGAAACTAAGTTTAGAAATAAAAAAAATGGAAAGTCAAATGCAACAGTTGGAAAAACAAGTTAAACAAGGAGTTTTAAAATTTGACGAATACCATGCAAAATTAGTTCAAAAAAAAGCCGAAGTTGAAGAAAATAACTTAAAATTGAATAAAGGTAAAGATGAATTGGAGGATGCTAAAGAAAAAGTTCTTGATGCAAATAGTAAAATTTCTGACGGCGATGAAGTTTTATCCAAATTGATAGAACCAAATTACAATATTGAAGAAGGATTTGTTTCATCTGCAATGTCAAAAGTTTATTTTGCATCTAATGGAATCTATGGTGTTTCAAATGTATTCTCAATATTTTTCTATTTCATAGCTCTTTTAGTATCACTTACAACAATGACTAGAATGGTAGATGAAAACAGAATCCAAATAGGAACTTTAAAGGCTTTGGGATATAGCAATATCGATATAGCAAAACAATACTTTTACTATGGACTTTTAGCGAGTATCATTGGAGGAATAATAGGAACTATCCTAGGATTCAAAGTGATTTCTCCACTTGTTTACAGATCTTATTTAAAAGCCTTTATATTTACAAAAGTTTTTGACAATTACTATCCACAAATAATTATTGTAGGAATATTAATTGCAATTTTCTGCACAGCTTTTGTGTCCTATGTAACATGTATAAGAACTTTAAAAGAAAAAATTTCATCACTTATGAGAGCAAAGGCTCCAAAG
Organism: Parvimonas sp. C2; assembly: GCF_035282405.1. NCBI lineage: Bacteria > Bacillati > Bacillota > Tissierellia > Tissierellales > Peptoniphilaceae > Parvimonas > Parvimonas sp. C2. The sequence continues at coordinate 345,154 of NZ_JAYKBP010000002.1, read as the reverse complement.
TCAGGAAACTTTGTTTTTCTTGAAAAAATACCTTATATATGGAAAGAACTTTCATTTTTACAAAAAGCAACTCTAAGAAATGTCTTTAGATACAAACTTAGATTGTCAATGACAATTATAGGTGTAATGGGTTGTATGGGACTTTTAGTGCTAGGATTTGGAATAAAAGACAGCTTGGACGGAGTTTCTGAAATACAATACTCAAAATACACAAAATATCATTCATCAGTTATCTATAATCCAATGGCATTGTCAAAAGATTTAGATAAATTCAACGAAGATATAAAATCAAACAAGGATATTAAAGAAAGTCTTGATTTATCTTTATTATCTGTAAATATAAAATCAAAAAAAAGTTTTGATGAAAAAATAGGGGTCTTTACAACTGATAATTTAAGCGATTTTTCTAAATTCTTTGGTCTATACAATGGAGATAAAAAAATCGAAAAATTAGATGACGGAATCTATATAAATAGAAAATTAGCTGAAAAATTTTCACTTTCAGTTGGAGATGAAATAAGATTTATAAATAACAACAAGGAATATAAAGGAGTCGTTGCAGGAATCTTTGAAAATCATGTTGGCAATTTCTTTATAATGAACGAAAAAACTTATGAACAAACTTTTTTCAGAAAACCTATAAAAAATACAAAGCTACTAATTTTAAATGATGGAAGCAAGAGTAATATTGAAAAAGTAATAAATGAATTAGAAAAAAATCCTGTTGCCGTAAAAGGCACAAACATACATTCCTTGAAAAGAATAATTGACGATGCATCTTACAGCATAAACTCAATAATCTTGCTAATTGTGGTTTGTTCAGGCTTCTTGTCAATCGTAGTTTTATACAACTTAAGTAATATAAATATCTCTGAAAGAAAAAGAGAAATTGCAACACTTAAAGTCTTGGGATTCTATCCTTTGGAAATTGACAACTACATCTACAAAGAAACTGTAATACTAACAATGTTAGGAATAGGTCTTGGAGTCTTTGTAGGCCATAGTCTACACATAAACATAATGGAACAACTTGCGATGGACTCAATCAGATTTTTCAACAAAGTAAAACTCATAAGCTACATTTATTCAGCACTAGTAACACTACTATTCACATTTGTAGTTTACTTTGTAGTAAAAATAATGCTTAGCAAAGTTCCGATGATAGAATCATTAAAAGATGTGGAATAGAAATAATCAGGAGTGATAATCTTGGAAGATATTATGAATATAGATACAAAAAGGGGTAGGATAAGACAATTTAAACAATCAGATGTAGATGACCTATATCTGATATTAAGTAATCCTAAAGTGATGGAATACATTGAAGAACCTTTCACTTTGGAAGACACAAAAGACTTTTTAAACAAAAATGCACTGTCTTATCCTCCCCGAGTATTTGCTTTGGAATATAAACAAAACAAAAAACTAATTGGACATATTATTTTTCACGAATACGATAAAGAAAGCTACGAAATTGGCTTTATCTTAAATTCATACTATTGGGGACAGGGCATAGCAGACGAAATAACAAAATCACTAATTGACTATGCAAAAACTAAAAATATCCATTCACTCATTATCGAATGCGATAAAAAACAATTAGCAACACAAAAAATCGCAACAAATAACAATTTTAAGCTAATAAGTAGCGAGAATTTGCTTGTTTATGAATTGGTTTTAGAGTAAATATGTGTGGGTTATGTATCTACGATACATTTACTTTTGCTTGTAAACAAGCAAAGTTAGGACTAGATTAGTTTTGCTAACGCTCCAGTCGAAATGACATGTTAGGGAAGATACTCCGATTAAGAACAAGACGTTAAGAGTAAAAAACTTAAAAATATTTTTTAGATGAGATTTTTATTATTAAATATACATTAAAATAGGGACTGTTACCAGCCCCCTTTTAGTGTTTTAATTTAATTATCTACCACTATGGTCAAATCCCTTATCAGGTTTTGCATTCTTTTCATTGTCATGAAGAACAACTCTTGAACTGTTTAATATTTCAATTTGTTTTTTCATTTCGTTTATACAAAGAATTGCTAAAGGCATACCGAAGTCTTGACGAAGAACAAGTCTTTGTACATCTACATCTTTAATATTTTCAGGCATAGGATATGCAGGAATCATCCAACCATGCATACGTAGTCTATCTTCAAGGTCATATAATGTCCATTGTACATTTGCATTTTCTTTTAGTCTCCAGCATACGATTGGGATTTGATTTGCTTCTTCAAGCAGTTCAAATATTCCCATTTTTTTGATTTCATCTGCCATGTATCTTGCTACATCTATTGTTCTTTGATGAATTTCTTTATAGCCTTTAAACCCGTTTCTCATAAGCATATAGTATTGACCGACAATTTGAGATGCACTACGTGAGAAGTTGATTGCCATAGTAGCTTCTTCTCCTCCTAAGTAACTAACCCAGAAAATTAATTCTTCTGGAAGAGCTTTTTTGCTACGCCAAATTACCCAGCCTACTCCCGGATATACAAGACCATATTTATGACCTGAAGTACTAATTGACCATACATTTTTTAATCTGAAGTCCCATTTTAATTCAGGTTCTATAAAAGGAGCAACCATACCTCCAGAAGCACCATCAACATGTATTCTAATAGGTAAATCAGGTTTCTTTTTATTATATTGTTCAACTAGTTTGTCAAGAGTTTTTACATCATCATATTTTCCTGTATAAGTAATACCTAAAACAGCAACTATACCTATTGTGTAATCATCAACATAATCCATTACTGTATCCATATTAAGGGATAAATGTTCCATATCTAGTGGTACAGTTCTCATTTCAATATCCCAGTAGCGACAGAATTTTTCCCAACATACTTGATATCCTGAAGAAATTACAAGATTAGGTCTTTTTTTTGTGAATCTATCAACTCCTGCTTTATCTGCAAGATGTTTCCATCTGAAAAGCATAGCAAGTCCACCTAGCATACAAGCTTCTGATGAACCAACTGTAGATGTTCCTATAGGTTCTTCTTTTGGATTCATATTCCATAGGTTTCCAATAATATCAACACATCTGTTTTCAAGGTCTGCAGTCATTGGATATTCATCTTTATCAATTGCATTTTTTTCAAAATTCTCTGCCATTAATGCTGTTGCAGTCGGTTCCATATAAGTTTGACAGAAAGTTGCAAGGTTTTGTGTTGCATTTCCTTCTGTTTTTAAATATTCTCTAATAATTTCTGCTGCGACTTGAGGTGATACAGGATTTTCATTTATTTTTTTGTTTGGCATTTCAATATCGCTAGCTTCTGTACCGAAAATTGGTGTAAGATATCTAGTTTCTTGATTCATTGATTCAAGAATATCACTGATATGATTAGTACTTTTTCTACTTGATTTTGATATTTTTTTACTCATATTAATTTTCCTTTCTTTAAATAAAATTTGAACTATATCAATGTATTTAATAATTTATAATAACTACTTACTTTTATCATCATATTTTGTTGCCCATCTATGTTTATTTGAATAAATAATTATAGGAACTATTAAAGAGATAATAAAGCATATAATTAGCACAATTTGATATACTTGATTGTCAGCAGCTGTTAGTTTTGATGATGGGAAAAATGAAATAATTAAAGTTGCTATTGTAATAAGCAATCCTACTGTAGCAACAATTATTTTAAATACTTTTCCACCAGGAACTTGGAATGTACGTTTTAAATTAGATTTTTTGAATATTAAAACGAAATATCCTAAGAAGAATAATATATATCCAACCAAATAGATTACAACTGTAAGTCCTATTGCTGTTAAATAACCAACTGATGAATCAGAACCTCCTGCCAATGCTATAGAACCACATAGAACTGCATCCCAAATTGTTACTATAATTGCTTGAAGTATAACTGTTTTTACTGACACTCCATTTTTATTAGTTTTTGCAAAAGATGGAGGGAGAATCTTATCATTTGCAGCTTCTAAAAGCGCTCTGGATGGGCCAACGATCCAAGAAGATATTTCTGCTAATACACCAAGAGCTAATAGAATAGCAACAATTAAAACAAGCCAATTATATTGTGAACCAAAATGTTCTATAAAGATTGTTTCAAAGGCTTCAATTACTCCATAAGATAGATTACCATTTAATATTTTGTCAGGAAGTGTTGTTGCTATGGCAAGTCCGCCAAGAGCATCAAGTAAAATTGTAAGTATAGTTAATACAATCATAACTAAAGGATATGTTCTTGTCGGATTCTTAAGCTCATTAACGTGAGATGCTGATGCTTCTACACCCATGTAACCAAGAATGAAAGAAGCAAAAATTACTAAAGTACCTGTTTCTTTGAAATTAGGAATTAGTGTTTCTGTTGTCATCTTAATTTGAGAAACACCACCAGTACTAAAGTATGCAATTAATCCTATGAAAAGTATAATAACAGGAAGAACTATTCCTCCAAGAAAACCAATCTTAGAAATTCTTTCTGTATATTTTGTTCCACCTAATTGTGCAAATGTTAGGACCCACACAATGATTGCAACTCCAAAAAACATAACTATGGGATTATTGTAAAGTGCATCAAATTTAAATACGTATGCCAATGCTGCAAGTATAAAAAATGACATAGTAACAAATCCTACTGTTATTTGAAACCATTGAAAGAATAGAGCTGAAAATCCCCATCGTTTACCTAGAGTATTTCCAACCCATGAGTAAATACCTCCAGATTCCCATCCTTCTACTGTTGCCATTTCTGCAGAGCATAATGCAACAGGCAAGAACCAAAAAATTCCACCTACAATTAGAAAGAATACAAGTTGAAATCCAGAACTAGCAAAAGACGGATATTCATATACCGTCATTACCATAGATGCTGTAATAGCAAAAAAACCAAAAAATCCTAGCTTATGTGCTGATTTGTTATTTGATTTTACTGATGATGTTGTCTTATTATTAGTCATAAAATTCCTCCTTTCATTCATCATAATCAAAATATCTTTTGGTGCTAATTTATACCATTCCTATTTTTTAAAATATTAAAAGTATCAAAATTTAATTCAAAAAATCGAAGTAAATTTATAATACTTTTATGTAAATTATATATATGTAATATATTATTCAAAAAAACTACTTACATTATAGTGATACCCCTATGCAGATTATTATATCGATAATTTTAAAATTTATATTTAGTTTGATTGGTAAAATAATGTAAATTATAATTGACTATATTTATTAAAATAAGTTATTATCAATGATTTCATTTTTGTTAGCTAAATTAGGCAAAGGGTATATTTGAAATAGTAGAATAATAATTTTTTGGAAGTTATAATTTGGGTTATAAATTATTTAAAAATATTTATCAGAGGCGAACAGATATGAGTAGTACTATGGAATATAAGAGTAATAAAAATTTAGAGCTTTCTTTAGATGATAATATTTTGTACGATAAAGAATCTTTTTCTCCAAAAGTTAAGGTAATTTATTTTTCACCTACGGGAACTACTAAAAAAACAATTAAAAATGTAATTAAAGGAATTGAGTCAAAGGAAGTATATTATGTTGATTTAACAGAGGAAAATAGAATTTCTAAAACAGAAAACATCGATACGAGCAAAGCTGATCTAATTATTTTAGGGGCCCCGGTTTATGGTGGATTTTTGTATAAAGATTTTAGAAATTATATTAAGAATATTTATTTTAATAATAAAGCTGTCGCTATAGTTTTACTATATGGAAATGCTACTATTATGTTTTCAAAAAGAGAGATTATTTCTATTGTTAAAAAGAATAATGGCAATGTTGTGGGATATGGAGAGTTTATAGGAGAACATTCTTATTCAACAAAAGAACTACCTGTTGCTATAAATAGACCGAATGAAGAAGATATTAATATGGCAATTTCATTTGGAAAGGCTATAAGAGAGGAATTAAAAAATAATATAGAAAAGAATAAAAGCTTAAGCTTATTTGATAGATTTATCGGCAAAGTTGCTGATATAAAACCTGTACATACCGGAAGAAGAATATTTACTATTCCCAAAACTGATTACGAGCTTTGTGATAATTGTGGGGTTTGTATAAAAAAATGTCCTAAAGCTTGTATTGATAATAACATTGTAACTGACAAGAATGCTTGTATTGTATGCATGGCTTGTGTAAAGGCTTGTCATAATAATGCTCGAATAAGCAAAGCAAAAAATCCATTGATAAAAATAGGATTGAAAAAAATTAATAGAAATAAAAACGAATCAAAATTTATTGTTTTTTAAAATTAGTAAATTTTGTGTTTCAATTATAAGAAAGACGATGAAGATATCGTCTCAGAGCACAGACAAAGTATAATTTTTGTCTGTGCTTTTTTTGTACATTTTTATTTTTATTAAATTATTTGACTATAGTCTAATTATTATACTACTTATTCTCTTTTTATCCGTTAAAAAAGTGTCAACAATTGCTCATTGACACTTTTGTCATCAGTCTGAGACGATGAAGATATCGTCTTTTTTATTAAAATGTAAAGTTAACTTGACATTATATAAGAATTTTGATAATATAATAATGTAAAGTAAACTTTCCGTAAAAGAGGGGATATTATGTGAGAAACAATCTAGAGCAAATAAGAAAAGAAAAAGGAATAACGCAGGAAGAGTTAGCTAGTGTACTAGAAGTGTCAAGGCAGACAGTTGGGTCATTAGAAAATGGAAGATATAATCCATCAATTATATTGGCATTTAAGATTGCAAAATTTTTTGAATTACAGATTGAAGATATTTTCATTTATGAGGAGGCAGAATATGAAAAATAAAAAATATATATTTATCACTGTTCTTGGAGTATTGCTTATAATTTTTGGAGGATATTCTGTTAAGCACTTTGAACTCACAGAGACTTTAGAGATAATTTCTTATTTAGCTATTGGACTAGGCTCTGGGCTATTCGGAAGTGGTGTAGGAAGTCTTATTAAGGAGTTTTCAACTTTAAAAAATCCAGAAGTAGCGAAAAGTATTAGGATAGAAGAAAATGATGAGAGAAATATAGCTATAGCTCAAGAGGCAAAATCACGAGCTTTTACTTTGATGAATTTTTTGTATGGAGGGGTATTTTTAACTTTTATATTAATGAAAGTTGAGCTTAAGTATCTTTTGGTAATGATAAGTTTATATGGAATTGTAAATATTTATGCTGTGATTGTTGCAAATAATTTAAGAAAGAAAATGTAGAAGAGTGGTTGAAAGATAATATATAAGATTAAGGTTCTTTTTTGTATAAATTTTTCTAATTTGTAAGTAAAAAACTATTTGAGAGAGTGAGAAGTCGCTCTCTTTTAAATTTATATAGATTAGAATTGTAACAAGTGGTATAATATAATTAAATTTGTAAGAATGTAAGTAATATATAAAATATTGGCATTGTAAAATTATAATTAAGGATTTGTGTTGGAGAGGTAAAATGACATATATTCATTTTGATGATAAAGTGATAGATGAGTTTATACAAAAAAATATTAAGGATAGAAGTAGTATTAAAACTGTATGTGATGAATTATTTATTTGGTTTGATAAAAATGTAAAATACAGTAGATTAAACGCTCCTTTTTTTCCTCTGCAAAGAAGTGATTTAGATGTTATTTCAATGCAGGCTGGAACTTGCGGTGATTATTCAAATTTATTGGTTTCAGTATTTCAAAAATTAGGATATGAAGCAAAATATGCATATATACATAAAGATTGTTATGGAGATGAACAAGACCATATATGCGTTGCTATTCGAGATAATAATGAATGGATTCTAATAGAAGCAACATTACCATATAGAAAATGGCATGGTTTTAAGTGTCAACATCAAGAATATGAATTGTTATCACCAGATGATTTTGAAGATAAGATGAAAAAAGAAGAGGTCTACTGGATGAGTGTAGCAAACAAATATGGTAATGAGTTGCTTGCTGGTTTGTTATATGCTCCGTGGATTCACGAAGAAATTATCAAGCAATCAGATAGCATATTAGAAAGTGTATTTTTTCTACTTATATTAGATGAGCAAAAAAATAAAACGATATATGCATACTATAAAAAATATACAAAGGAATCTGGAACAATTCCTGTAATGTGTATTATATCTAATGGCACACAAAAATACCGTTTTTCTTGTAAAACTTCTACTAATATATGGGATAATGAGCAATGGAGTGAAGAATATCTCGAATCAGATATTCCAAGCAAATTTAACACAGATACATTATATGAATTAAAAAATTGTATATCAAAGGTCTTATTAGATATTGACAAAGTTTTGTTTAATTTATAGAGTTTAACAAATGCTTATTTGTTTAATTAAATATAATATTTTTGGAGGGAAAGTATGAATATAGAATTATCACGATTTCGTGTCAGAAAGGGGAAGTCGGAAGTAGTAGATAAGTGGATGAATTTTTTAAATGAAAATATAGAGGAAGTATTACTTACTTTGGACGGAGAGAGAATGTATGTCGAAACTATTTTTAGAGAAAAATGTGATGATGAAGAGTATCTTTATTGGTATTCAATTCAAGGAGAAAACGGAATAAGAGTGGAAGAGTCTGATTCGTGGATAGATAAAAAGCATCTTGAGTATTGGGATGAATGTATAGATAAAAATTATCATGTTGAAATGTCAATGCAAGTTTCTATGATTCCTCATCATATAGCTAATTTGATGACGGATAATTCAATTGTTAGATAAATAAAATAGATATTTAAGGAGAAAAATATGGATAAAAAGACACTTTTAAAGTAATGGTTGCATGAGCAGAAAATTGCTCATATTAAGGGTTGGGATTTTTCTCATATTAGAGGAAGATATAGAGAAGAAGATGATCTTCCATGGGATTTTGAGAGTATTATAAAATCTTATTTAAGAGAAAGTGATTATTTGTTGGATATGGAAACTGGTGGTGGAGAATTTCTTTTATCTTTTCTATTAAATCCTAAATATACTTCAGCAATTGAAGGTTATGGGCCAAATATTAAGATATGTGAGGAGAGACTTATTCCTTTAGGAATAGATTTTAAACCAGCCGATGGTGGTGATGAACTTCCTTTTAAGGATAATTATTTTGATATTATTACAAATAGACATGGTGAATATAATATTAATGAACTTAAAAGAGTTCTTAAAAGCGGAGGATTATTCCTTACACAACAGGTTGGTGCAGAAAATGACAGAGAATTAGTGGAACTTTTAATAGGAGATGTTGATATTCCATTTCCTAAAGCTTATCTGAATATTTCAAAAGAAGAATTTATAGAAAATGGTTTTGAGATTATTGAAGAAGTAGAAGCTTATAGACCGATAGAGTTTTATGATGTTGGGGCTCTAGTTTGGTTTGCAAGGATTATAGATTGGGAATTTCCTTATTTTGAAGTTGAAAAGTATAAAGAAAATCTTTTTAAAGCACAGGAAATTCTTGAAAAAGAAGGAGTAATTAAAGGGAGAATTCACAGATATTATTTTGTTGCAAGAAAGAAATAAAGAAATTACATTTTTAGGAGGAATGAAAAATGTCTAAGTTATCTTTTAAATATCGTTTTTTTAAATTAATTATTAAGCTTATTGGGGTTAAAAGGTATTTTAATAAAAGTGAATCAGAAATTATTTCAAACGCTAGAAAGAGAATGAAAAAGACAAAAATTCCAGTTCTTTCTCATAATGAAATCAACTATGAAATCAAAGAGTTTAATGGAGCAAAGGTTGTGTATATAACACATAAAAAGCCAACAAAAAAAGCCTGTCTATTTATAATAGGAGGAGGGATGATTATGCATCCAAGTAAGAATTCTATTAAAACAGCTTTAAGAGTGGCTCTTGAAAGTGGTCGCAATATGGTTATTCCATATTATCCGCTGTGCATAAATCATACAATCGACGAAGTATATGAATGGATGTATAGTTTATATAAGTCAATGCTTAATGAATATAATGTTTCAGATATTCTCGTTACAGGAAGTTCTTCCGGTGCAACTCTTGCATTAGGACTTGTATCATATATAAATATTTCAAAGAAAGATGTTGAAGTTCCAAAGAGAATATATGCATCATCTCCAGGAGAATGTTTTAAAGATGAAGATTTGATAAAAAAGGGAGAAATGCTTGATAAAAAAGATATTTTATTGACTTTATCATTTGTTAAAATTTTTGGTAAAATTATGGCTCATGGAAAAGATGTGCCAGAGTATATGCTAAATCTTGAAAAGGGCGATTATCACGGAGTAGAGGAAGTCTATCTTTCTTATGGAAGTGATGAAGTGCTTTATGCTGCATATGATACGATAAAAGATAAACTTGAGAATGATGGAGTTAAGGTGATTTCAGAAATAGGAGAAAATTTGTTTCACTGTTATCCATTCTTTCCTATTGTGAAGGAAACTAAGTCTGGGTGGAAAAATATGTTGCAATATCACAAAATTAATGAATAAGTATATTTGGTATTTAGATAATTTAGAATTTAATGAAAGCAGAGAAATTATGGATAATAGAGATATTTTATATACTTTTTTTAAAACTGAAAATGAGCGTAATTGGGAATTGTACAAACAGTTTTTACATCCAGAAGTATGTTGGGAATTGTTCAGCAAAGAAAAGAAAAAAATTGTTGGAATAGAAAATTATATAAAAACTATAAAAAATGCATATCTAAATACGGATTCTAAATTTTCGTGTATAGATATGCAGATTTCTAAAAGCGGAAATAGAATAATCACTTATTTAGTAAATAATTTTGGTGTTCGTTCTTTGGATATTTTTGATTTTAAAGATGGAAAAATATATAGAGAATATGAGTTTATTTTAGATTGATAAATTAAAATTGTTAAATATAAAAAATTTATAGAATTTTTGACGGTAGAGATAACGTCTTTTTTTGTGTATGAAATTAATTATGTTTTTTGTACTAATTCTTTACAAAATAATGCAATTGATATATAATTATTGTAAGTTTATGTTTATTCTTTAGGAGGGAAAAAGGAATGGTTAGATTGCGTTTTGCACCAAGTCCAACAGGATATTTACATATAGGAGGACTTAGGACTGCTTTATATAATTATTTATATGCTAAGCAAAATGGAGGAAAGTTTTTGCTTAGAATTGAAGATACTGATAGAACAAGATATGTTGAAGGAGCTATTGAAAATTTGATTCACGAACTTAAATGGGCAGGAGTTGAGGCAGATGAAGGTGTTTGTCTTGATGAAAATGATAAGATTACAGAAGTTGGTGAATGTGGTCCATATATTCAATCTGAAAGAGTTGAAAAAGGGATTTACAATAAATATGCAGAGGAACTTATTGAAAAGGGTTATGCTTATTATTGTTTTTGTAGCAAGGAAAGACTTGATGATATAAAAAATCAACAAAAAGCTGATGGAAAAATTCCAAGATATGATGGACTTTGTAGAGGAGTTAGCATTGAAGATGCTAAGAAGAGAATTGCGAATGGCGAAAGTTATGTAATTAGATTAAAGTTACCGGAAAATAGAGATATTGTTTTTGAAGATGTTATCAAAGGTAAAATTACAATAAATACAAATGATATGGATGACCAAGTTTTAATTAAGGCTGATGGTTTTCCAACTTATCATTTTGCAGTAGTTGTTGATGACCATTTAATGGGAATTACTCATATTGTAAGGGGAGATGAATGGATTTCATCAACTCCTAAACATATTTATCTTTATGAAGCTCTTGGCTTTGAAAAGCCTACTTTTGTTCATTTACCAACAGTTTTGAATAAGAGTGGAAAGAAATTATCTAAGAGAAATGATGATGCGTCTGTTGAAGATTTTAGATTAAAAGGATATTTACCAGAAGCACTTATAAATTATCTTGCTCTTGTAGGTTGGAGCCCTGAAAGCAATGAAGAAATTTTATCTTTAGATGAAATGGTTAAACAATTCTCTTTTGATAGAGTTTCAAAATCCGGTGGAGTTTTTGATGTAGATAAATTAGATTGGGTTAATGCTCAATATATAAGAAAGATGGAAGTTTCAGAACTTGCAAAACTTGTTAAACCTTATTTAGTTGAAGCAGGTTTTGTAGAAGAAGATGTTTGTGAAAAAAGACTTGAGCTTATCACAAAGACTTTCCAAGAATCTATTTCAAGACTTCCTGAAATTGTTGATCAATCAAGATTCTTATTTGAAGAAGTTGAAGTTGAGTCTGATGCTTTGGAAATGAGAAATGTTGAACATATAGGAATTTTAAAGGAAAAAATAGAGGAAGAATTATCTCAAATCGATGAAATTGATGAAGAGATTGCTAAGGGCTTTATGAAAAAAGTTCAAAAGGCATCAGGATTTAAGGGAAAAGACTTGTATATGCCGGTTAGAGCATTGCTTACTGGTCAAGTTCATGGACCTGAACTTTCAAATATTTTAGAAATTTTAGGAAAAGAAGAAATTTTAAGAAGATTGGTATAGCTGGCTTATGAAAAATTTTAAAAATATTATAAAGAGACTTTTTATATTCTCTTTCATATTAATTGTTTTTTTTATAGTACCTTCAAATAATTCTTTTGCAGATACTTTTTACAAAAACACAATAAATGTTAAAATTAATAAAGACGGAAGTGCTGATATCGAAAGCATTATGGATTTTGAACCTTCAAAAGGAACTGAATACTATATTCCTATAGAAAATTTAGGGAAAAGTGAAATTTTAAATTATAATGTTTCTGAAATCATAGAAGAGAAAGAAGTTCCTTATGAAACTTTAAAAACTTGGAATGTAAAACAAACGAGAGAACAAAAAGCAAAGAAAGCTGGAGTTGTAAAGACTAAAAACGGCTATGAACTCTGTTTTGGGTTTGGCGAATATCAAAGAAAAACTTTTGTTTTAAGATATAGGGTTACAAATTTTGTAAAACTTCTAAAAGATTCCGATATGATTTATTGGCAATTTGTAAATAAGGGGTTAAATTCAGCTCCAAAAGAGGTTAAAGTTACTATTTCAAGAACTGATGGGAAATTTGACAATACTAATTCTAAAATCTGGGCTTTTGGAAACAAGGGTAATATTGAGTTTTCAAATGGAAATATAGTTTTTAATAGTTTAACAGGGCTTTCTAGTTCTAATTATGTAACTATTTTAACAAAGATAAATAAAGGAAACTTTACCTCTGGGGAAAGTATAAATAAAGATTTTTCATATTATCAAGATTTAGCTTTTAAGGGGTCAGATTATAAAAAATCTGATTCTAAAAGTAAGTTACTTAAGGATGTTATGCTCTTCGTTGTAGCACCGATAGTTGTATTCGCTTCTTTTCTTACTGTATTATTCTTAGTTAAAAAGAAAGGATATAGTAAGGGTGATTTTAAAGGAGAATATTATAGAGATATTCCTGAAAAAGAATGGTGGAAATTGTCTTATATATTAAAAAATGCAGGTTTTGACGGTAATGAGGCAATATTTAGAGCATATTTTCTAAAATGGATTCAAGCTAAGCTATTAATACCTATAACAGAAGAAAAGGGAGTTGTTTTTAAAAAGGATGTTTTAGCTTTAAAAATAAATGAAGATGCTCCTAAAGAATTTGATACGAAAATAGAAGAAAAATTTTACACTATGGTTGTAGAAGCATCTATGGGAGATGGAATTTTACAAGAAGATGAATTCTCAAAATATTTAAAAGATGAAATTAAGCAACATAGATTTCAAGAATTATCAGAAGAGTTAGAGTTTTTATCTCTTGACTATGCAAGAGAAAACAATCTTTTTGATAAAAAAACAAACGGTGAATGGACGAAAAAGTATAATGAAAAAGGTAAGGGCTTTGTCGCTAATTTAATAAAATATTATAATTATTTAAAAGATTTTTCGTTGTTGAGTGAAAGAGAAATTTCTGAGATAAAAGTTTGGAAAGAACTACTAATTTATGCTACACTTTATGATGTTACAGATGTTGTTGAAGAACAATTAAGAAAATTATCTCCAGAAGTATTAAATAATATAAATGTAGATTTAGACTCATTCCATACGGGAGTTATTTATTCTGATACTTTCTCTAATAATTTTGTAGATGCTTATTCTAGTAATGTATCAAGCTTTTTTGGTGGAGATGGTGGATACACAAGCACTGGTGGAGGGGATGACTCCTTCGGCGGTGGCGACGGTGGTGGAACTCGTTAACATAGAAATAGATATTATATAACAAAATTTAAAAAGATTTATTAAGGAGGCTTATGAAAAATTTTAGAAATGTTATAAAAAGGCTTTTTATATTCTCTTTTATATTACTAGGTTTTTTTATAGTACCTTCCAATAATTCTTTCGCAGACACTTTCTATAAGAATGAAATTAAAGTTAAAATTAATAAAGACGGGAGTGCTGACATCGAAAGTATTATGGATTTTCAACCAACAAATGGGACTGAATACTATATTCCAATAGAAAATTTAGGAAAAAGTGAAATTCTAAATTTTAAAGTTTCAGAAATTCAAAACGGGAAAGAAGTTCCTTACGAGAGTTTGAAAACTTGGAACGTAAAACAAACTAGAGAACAAAAAGCTAAAAAATCAGGAATTGTAAAGACTAAAAATGGTTATGAACTTTGTTTTGGTTTTGGAGAATATAAGAGAAAAACTTTTGTTTTAAGATATAGGGTTACAAATTTTGTAAAACTTTTGAATGACTCTGATATGGTTTTTTGGAAATTTGTAAATGATAGGCTAAATGCTCCTCCAAAAGAAGTAAAGATTACCATTTCAAAAGTAGGAGGGAAATTTGACAATACCAATGCTAAAATTTGGGCTTTTGGTAATAAAGGGAAGATTGAATTTTCAAATGGAAATATAGTTTTTACTAGTTTAGCAGGACTTTCTAAGTCTAATTATGTAACTATTTTAACTCAGATAAATAAAGGAGACTTTGCTTCTGGGGAAACCATTAATAAAAACTTTTCATATTATAAAGATATGGCATTTAAAGGTTCGAGTTATAAGAAGAATACAACAAAAAATAAATCAAAAGTTCCTTATAGAACAATTATTAGAGCTATAATATTTTTAGTTGTTGCTATTTCTGGAGCGACTGCTGCAGTTGTATCAAACAAGAAATTTAAAGGTGGACATAAAAAAGGAGAGTTCAAGGGAGAATACTATAGAGATATTCCTGAAAAAGAGTGGTGGAAATTATCTCTCATTTTACAAAGTGCAGGTTTTAGTGGAGCGGAGGCAATTATTAGAGCATATTTTCTAAAATGGATTCAAGGGAAACTTTTGCTACCTATGACTGAAGAAAAGGGATTTATTTTTAAAAAAGAGGTCTTATCCTTACAAATAAATAATAAATCAAATTATGAGTTTGAGACTTCTACAGAAAGAAAATTATTTGATATGGTTAGAGCTGCTGCTAGAGATGATGAAATTTTACAAGAAAATGAATTTTCTACTTACTTAAAAAAGACAAAAAATCAAAATGCGTTTAAATCAATTCAAGAGACTTTAAAACAAGCATCCGTTACTTATGCTCAAAATAATGACTTTCTTGTTAAGAATAGTAGAGGGAAGTCGACATATACTTACAACGATAACGGGAAAGACTTTACAATGCATCTAGTAAAGTATTATAATTATTTAAAAGATTTTTCTTTATTAAGTGAAAGAGAAGTTTCTGAAATAAAAGTTTGGAAAGATTTATTGATTTATGCGACACTTTATGATGTGGCTGAAGAAGTTGAAAAACAAATGAAGAAACTATCTCCAGAATTTTTGGAAAGTTACGATGTAGATGTTTATTCATTGCATACTGCAATGGTTTATTCTCATGTATTTTCTAGTAACTTTTTAGATGCTTATACGAAAAGTGTTCAAAGCTCTTCCGGTGGCGGCGGAGGCTTTTCAAGTATCGGCGGAGGAGGAGGCTCCTTCGGTGGTGGTTCCGGTGGCGGAACTAGATAATTGGGTATATATTCAATGAAATATATAAATATAGAAAGGAGAAAATTATGGTAGTATTATATGTAATTTTAGGAGTTGTTGTTTTACTATTATTATGGCTTATGACAAGCTACAATAAATTAGTGAGACTAAGAGAAATGGTAAAAAATGCTATGGGACAAATAGCTGCAAATGTTGAATCAAGATGGGATGCTTTAAAATCTTTAATTGATGCAACTAAAAAATACTCTGAACATGAAGCTGAAACATTGGAAAAAGTTGTTCAAGCAAGAGGAAGTGTAAACAGTAGCAGTACTGTAAAAGATATTGAAGCTGATGATAATATGTTTACTCAAGCTCTATCAAGACTTGCTGTTGTAGTTGAAGCATATCCTGATTTAAAAGCCAATGACTTGTATCTAAATACAATGGATAAAATCGATGAATATGAACAGGATGTAAAGAACTCAAGAATGATTTATAATGATATGGTTACTAAATTTAATAGAGTTGTGTTAGTATTTCCAATGGTATTAATTTCAAGAATGTTAGGATTCAGCGAATACGAATATTTCAAAAATACAGAATCAAAAACTAATCCACCTAGCTGGGATTAAGGATATTACAGTATTAAAAGTACTCGAAAGGGTACTTTTTTTAGTTGAGTTTTTATAGAGAATTTATTTACAATAAATATTGAAAAAATAGTTTTTATATGATAAAATTACTCATGCATTATTTATACGGAGGAAAATTATGAAAAAATTAAGAAGTTTTTTGTTATCTTTAGCAATGATTTTTGTTGTGGTATTGTCAACTGCTTGCTCAAGCAAAGAAGCTACTGCTACAAAAACTTTTGTAAAAGAACAAAATGGTGTTAAGGTAACCCTTGTCTATACTTATATTGAAAGTGAAGACAAAGTTGTTAAACAAACAAGTAAAACAGAGGCTTTATTCTCTGCATTTAAAGGTAGAGATATAGAGCAAGTAAAAAAACAATTACAAGATATTTCTGCTAAATTTCAAGGAATTAAAGGGATAAAAGAAACCGTTGATATTCAAGAAGATAAATTCATTGAAGAAGTGGAAGTAGATTATTCAGAGCTTGATTATGAAAAGGCAAAAAATCTTCCTGGAATGATTTTCTCAGGAGATCCTACAAAAACTAAAGTTAGTATGGAAAAAAGTGAAAAAATGTTAATGACACATGGATTTGAAGAACAAAAATAATATTTGGATGATTTTAAAGACTGTATGATTGGGGTCTTTTTGTGCTTAAATTTATTTGTAATATAGCCAGTATAGATATACAGTTAGATTGAAAAAACTCTTTTAATATGGTAAAATGAAGTGTAAATTATTTATAAGGAGAAGGGTTATGAAAAAATTAAGAAATATTCTATTGTCAGTAGCTATGATACTGGTTGTAATATTGTCAACAGCATGTACAAATAAAGATACTACTACCACAAAAAAAGATACTAATGCTACAAAAACTTTTGTAAAAAAACAAAATAGCGTGAAATCAACTGTTACTTATACTTATATTGAAAATGAAGATAAGGTTTTAAAGCAAACAACTGTAAATGAAGGTGTATATGCTGAATTACCAAATGCAAAAACTAAGGAAGCAGTTCAAAAAGTATTAGATCCTATTGCTAAAAAGTATCAAGGAATCAAAGGAATAAAACATTCTATTGACTATCAAGAAGATAAATTTGTTGAAAATTTGGAAATTGACTATGAAAATATTGATTATGAAAAAGCAAAAGAAATACTTGGAAAAGATTTTGCAGATCCATCAAAAACGAAGATTAGTATGAAAAAAACTGAAGAATTGCTAACAAATCAAGGATTCAAAGAACAAAAATAATAGAATTTTGAATTTAAAGGCAGTGTATATATACTGCCTTTGTGTTTGAAAAAATTTTTATTATGTGGTAAAATGAGTTGTAAAATTTTTTATATGGAGGTAGATTATGAGAAAATTAAAAAATATTCTATTATCAGTAGCTATGATGCTAGTTGTTATATTGTCAACGGCATGTTCAGGTAAAGGTTCTAATGCTACAAAAACTTTTGAAAAAGAAAAAAATGGTATGAAAACAACAGTAACTTACACTTATATTGAAAGTGAAGACAAAGTTATAAAACAAACAACTAAATTAGTTGGAGAATATGCTAAATTACCATCTACAAAGACAAAGGAAGCAGTTCAAAAAGTATTAGATCCGATTGCTGAAAAGTATAAAGGAATTAAGGGAATAAAGCATTCCATTGATTATCAAGATGATAAATTCGTGGAAGAAACTGAAATTGATTATGAAAACCTTGATTATGAAAAGTCAAAAACAGTTCTAGGAAAGAATTTCCAAGATCCTGCAAAAACTAAGATTAGTATGAAGAAAACAGAAGAAATGATGTCAGGACAGGGATATACTGAAGTAAAATAATATGATTTTAGAACAATTAGCAGTACAATTTTGTACTGCTTTTTTGTTGTCAAAAGCACTTTTTTATGGTAGAATTAGTCGAAGAATTTTAATACGGAGGAAAGATATGAAAAAACTAAGAAATATTCTATTGTCAGTAGCAATGCTATTAGTTGTGGTATTGTCAACAGCTTGTTCAAGTAAAGAAGCTACTGCTACAAGAACTTTTGTAATGGAGAAAAATGGTTCTAAAATTACTATGGTATACACTTATATTGAAAGTGAGGACAAAGTTGTAAAACAAACAACTACAAATGAAATTATGTATAATCAGTTGCCCAATGCAGAGACAAAAGAGGATGCTCAAAAAATTTTGGATCCAATTTCTCAAAAATTCCAAGGAATTAGAGGATTAAAAGAATCTATTGAATATCAAGATGATAAGTTTATTGAATCATTAGAAGTTGATTATACAGACTTCGACTATGAAAAAGCTAAAAGTCTTCCTGGAATGAAATTTTCTGGAGATCCAACAAAAACTAAAGTAAGTATGCAAAAAAGTGCAGAATTATTAACACAAAATGGATTTGAAGAACAAAAATAAGAAGATTTTAGAATAAAAAGGTAGTATAGTTTTTATACTATTTTTTTATTTGGAAATACTAAGGTAATTAATAAGAGTATATAGTGTTGAAAAATATTGATAAAAAGTTTTTAATATGATAAAATTAACTATAAGTTATGGGATAGTATGAAAAATAAAGAAAAGGTAAAAAAGCTATTAAATCTATACAGAAAAAATTTGAAGGCATTAGAGGAATAAAACATTCAGTGGAATATCAATAAGACGAATTTATAGATATTTTAGAAATTGATTATACTAATCTTGACGTTGAAAAAGGAAAAGCAAAGAGATTAATTTAGAAAGAATTTATAGACCTTTCAAAAGTACCTATTAGTATAAAAAAAACTGAAAAACAAATGATTAAATGTGGATGTACAGAAGAAAAATAATCTTATTTTTCCATTTAAATAATAAGGAGGTTAGATATGAAAAATATTAAAAGAATTATAACAAGTTTTATCTTAGTTTTTTCAATTTTATTATTATCAGCTTGTGGTGGAGTAAAAAGTAAAACTTATTATATTGAAAAAGACGGAAGAGAAATTACAGTGAAGGTGAAACATAAAGATGATAATGTAAATGAGATTGATATAGAGGCTAGACTTTCTTATGGATTGTTGATGGTTCAAAATCAAGAACAGGCGAAAGTTTTATTTTCTTTGGTAAAGAGTATGAGTACAAAACTTGAAGGAATTAAATTTGAGGTTGATTATGCTGAAAAAGATTTTAAATTAAAAGTTAATGTTGATGTTAATAAAGTTGATGTTAATAAAGTTAAAGGGTTTATAAGTTTGTTAGGAGAAAAAGTTCCTAAAAGCATTACAGAAAATGTTGATGAAGTATCAAAAAAAGTAAAAAGTTTTAAAGAGCTTAAAGAGACTCTTTTGAAAGCTGGATTTAAAGAAAAATAATATGAAAGTATAACAAAAAAGTAATATATTTATACTATTAGACTGGCAAAAAAGTGTCGATGAGCAATCATCGACACTTTTTTGTGGAGAAAAGATAGAATAAGTAGTATAATAATTATAATATAGACATGAATTTTCAAATAATTTTGAATTAAAACAAAATATATAAAAAAAGTATAGACATATGCTCTATCTATATTCTGATGAAATATATTTGAATTGTTTGTTAGTACTTATTATAAAAATTAAATTCAAAATATCATTTGACAGTTTAGATTCAATACTAAAAATTTTTTTCTCATAAATAAATAATAATTATTGATATTATTTAAAAATTGTGGTAATATATACTGGTAAGAGGAAATAAACTCTTTATAGAATTTTTTTAGGAGGAAAAAAATGAGAAAAAAAATAATATTATTACTTGCATTGGTACTTTCTGTGGGGATTTTAGGAGCTTGTACCAAAAAAGATGATAGTAAAAATAAAGAGGGGGAAAAGAAAACTGAGCAAAAGACTACAAAGAAGAAAGTTATCGCTACAAGTACAATGCTTACAGATTTGGTAAAGCAAATAGGTGGAGATAATTTTGAAGTTGAAGGAATGATGAAAGCGGGAGTTGACCCTCATTTGTATAAACCAACAGCAGGAGATGTTGAAAAACTTGAAAAAGCTGATGTTGTCGTTGTAAACGGATTACATTTGGAAGGACAAATGGGAGAGGTTTTACAGAGTCTAGAAAAGCAAAATAAAAATGTTGTAACTGCATCTAAGAATATTCCATCAGAAAATTTACTTCCTTGGGATGAAGAAGGAGCAGGTCCTAATGATCCACATATGTGGTTCAGTATTAAAAATTGGAAGATAGCCGCAAAAAATGTTGCGGAAGGTCTAAAGAAAGCTGATAGTTCAAAAGCTGAAGAAATAGATAAAAATCTTGCTAAATATGAAAAAGAACTTGATGAACTTTCTGATTATATAAAGAAAAGAGTAGCAGAATTGCCAAAAGATCAAAGAATTTTAGTTACTGCACATGATGCTTTTAATTATTTTGCAAAAGAGTTTGGATTTAAGGTAGAAGCTATTCAAGGAATCAGTACAGAATCAGAAGCAAGTGCAGCTGATATAAAGAAACTTTCAGATTTCTTGGTTAAAACAAAAATAAAAGCGGTTTTTGTTGAATCTTCAGTTCCTAAGAAGACTATTGAGTCTTTAGTTGAATCTTGTAAAGCTAAAGGGCATAATGTTAAAATAGGTGGAGAATTATATTCTGATTCATTGGGAGATGAAAATACAAAAGAAAATACTTTTATCTCAATGTATAAATACAATGTCGATACAATTGTTGATGCTTTAAAATAATACTTGAAAAAAATCTCCTAAATATATACTTATATTGTGGAGATTTTTTGTTTTGGAGGAATAAAATGGATGAAATAGCTGTAAAAGTTGAAGATTTAACTATTGCTTATTATCTTAAACCTGTAGTTTGGGATGTGGACTTGGATATTAAAAAGGGTAAACTTACTGCAATTTTAGGACCAAATGGTGCTGGTAAATCAACTTTGTTAAAGGCAATGCTAAATTTAATTCCCATTTCATCTGGAAAAATTTCATTTTTCGGAAAATCTTATAAAGAATTTAGAAAAGATATTTCTTATGTTCCACAAAGTGAATCTGTGGATTGGGATTTTCCAACAGATGTTTTAGATGTTGTTATGATGGGAACTTATGGAAAGCTCGGTTGGATAAAAAGAGCAGGGAAAAAGGAAAGAGAACTGTCTTTAGAATCTTTAAAAAAGCTTGGGATGGAAGATTTTGTCGATAGACAAATAAGCGATCTTTCAGGTGGACAACAACAAAGAGTTTTTTTGGCAAGAGCATTAGTTCAAGATAGTGAGATTTACTTTTTAGATGAACCTCTTAAAGGGGTTGATGCTAAAACGGAAAAAGAAATTATGAAAATTTTAAAGGAACTCAGAGACAATGGAAAGACGATTATAGTTGTTCATCATGATTTAAGAACTGTTGAGGAATATTTTGATGAGGTTGTACTTTTAAATAAGTTGGTTATTGCTTCAGGTTCTGTTAAGGATGTTTTTACAGAAGAAAATATAAATAAGGCATATAGGGTGTAGATTATGAATGGAGTTTTAGATTTGCTTACTGACTATACTTTTTTGATGATAGCTTTAGGTTCAGGACTTTTGGGACTTTTAAGTGGAATTATGGGAGTATATGTTACAGTAAAAAAAGAGGGGCTTATTTGTGATGCAATTAGTCATTCAACACTTCCTGGTGTTTGTATTGCTTTTATGGTGCTTGGAATAAAAAATTTAGAATTTTTACTTCTTGGAGCTTTTATTGCAGGAGTTATAGCTGCACTTCTTATTTTTGGAATTGATTTGAAATCAAAAGTAAAATTTGATAGTGCATTGGCGATAGTTTTGTCAACATTTTTTGGTCTTGGTGTCGTTTTACTTGCACTTATCCAAAGAAAAGCAAATACAAATCAAGCAGGTCTTGATAAATTTATATTTGGACAAGCAGCCGCCTTTTTGAAAAAAGATATATATTTTTTAATTGGAATAATTATCTTGGTATTGTTTGTAATTTTACTGTTTTGGAAAGAATTAAAACTTTTTTCATTTGATCCGGAATTTGCACAAACAAAGGGATTCTCTATAAATTTAATGACTGGAATATTAATAGTTTTACTTGTAATTTCAATAGTTATGGGAATCCAATCAGTTGGAGTAATTCTTATGAGTACAATGTTAATTGCACCACCTGTTGCTGCAAGACAATGGACGGATAGATTTAATGTTATGATGATTCTATCAGGAATTTTTGGAGCTTTCTCAGGAATTACCGGTTCATTTATAAGTATGTATTATAAAGGTCTTTCAACAGGACCGGTTATAACTATAGTTGCAAGTTTGATTGTATTTTTAAGTATTTTATTTTCACCTAAAAAAGGAATTTTATTTAGTAAAAAGAGGACTATGCAAGGAGGGGCTAAATGAGACAATTAGAAATTTTAATAGCTGTAAGTTTAGTTTCAGCTGCATGTTCACTATTGGGACCATTTTTAATTCTTAGAAAAATGGCTATGATGATAGACTCTATAACTCATACAATTTTACTTGGAATCGTAATTGCTTTTTTCATTACAAAAGATTTAACAAGCCCTTTGCTGATTGTCGGTGCCGGATTGGTTGGAATACTTACTGTATTTTTGACAGAACTTATAAATCAAAAGACAACTTTGCATGAAGATGCATCAATAGGACTTGTATTTCCGTTTTTGTTCAGTATTGCTATAATATTGATTTCAAAATTTTTAAGAGGAGTACATCTTTGTATTGACTCCGTTTTAGTTGGAGAAGTTGCATTTTCAATAATTCCTAGAATTGAATTTTTTGGGTATGAAATGTCAAAGGTTATTTTTGTAATGGCAGTGATATTTTTAATTGATTTAATTTTTATTTGGTTCTTCTTTAAAGAATTAAAAATTTCTACATTCGACAAAAATTTAAGTCTGATTTCCGGATTTGCACCAGTTGTTATTTATTATGCACTAATGAGCTTAGTTTCTATAACAACTGTAGGAGCATTTAATGCAGTAGGTTCAATACTTGTAATTTCATATATGGTTGTTCCATCTGCAACGGCATATCTTTTAACCCATGATTTAAAGAAAATGATATTTATAAGTGTTTTTACAGGTGTGTTAAGTAGTATCTTAGGATTTTATACAGCACATGTTTATGACCTTTCTATTGCAGGAACGATAGCCATAGTTAATGGATTGATATTTTTATTAGTTTTTGTGTTTGAACCAAGAAACGGAATAATCAAAAAAATATTAAATGAAAATAGAAAGAGAGTTGAATTTGCTGAAGTTACTATGATGCTCCATATAATAAATCATGAAAATACTGAAAGAGCTGACATCGAGTGTAATGTTGTAAAAATAAATGAGCATTTATGTTATGCAAAGAATAAATTTGAAAAAGTTTTAAAGAACATAGTAAATAAAAAATTTGCATATATAGAAAATGATATTATAAAAGTTACTGATATCGGTAGAGAAAAAACTTTGGATAAATTTAATGAATGGATGAAGTAAGATATATTTGAAATTGGGAAAAATTTTTTTAACTTTAATATATTTTTCGAGGTTTATATGAAAATTGCATTTTTAGACAGAGATGGGACTATTAATTTAGATTATCCTGATAAAGACTGGAAATATATTCAAAGACCTGTTTTGTTAGATGGAGCAATACGAGGAATGAAATATCTTAATGAACGAGGGTTTGAAATAATTATTGTAAGTAATCAGTATATAATAGGGGAAGGAGTTATTACAGTCGAACAATTTAACAGTTTTCATAATCAGCTTTTAGAGATATTAGCTATTAACAATATAATTGTATTAGATAGTTTTATTTGTCCTCATTCAAGAACTGACTCTTGTAAATGTTGTAAACCTAAAATAGGCTTGATTTTACAAGCTATTGAAAAATATCCAAATATAGATTTATCGCAATCAATTATGTGTGGGGATTCCATAAGTGATTTTGAATGTGCGAAGACTATAGGTTTGAAATTTTATGGTATTAATTTTGGAGAAAATAGAATAAAAAACTTGTCTGATATATCTATTTTTGTAAAATAAAGTAATTTAGAATATAATTATTTCAAAAATTTAATAAAAAATTAAAAGAGAGATAATTTTAAATAAAAAACAAAAAAGCATAGACAAAAATTGTGTTTTGTCTGGACTCTTAGCTATTGAATTTTTTCAATAGCTTTTTTGTGTCCTATATTCAGATTGATTTTTTCGGTTTAATGTAATATAATGAATTATAGAGATATGAAGGGGAGTGAAATATATGGAAACGGTTAGATTATATACTAGACAAGATATTAGATCTTTAAAAGAAATTGAAGAAAAAGGATATTTTACGAATAAAATTTCTTATGTAAAAGAAAATTTCGGAATAATTTCCGACTATATTTTAAATTGTTATAATTATTTTGTAAAAGAAGCGAGTAAAAGAGTTCCAAAACCGGATGAGGTTGAAATGCCGGTTTGGTGTGGAGTAAGTAATAAAAATTGTATGCCTCCAATTGAAAATTCAATTCTATATGTTTTGGATGTTCCTAAAGAAGAAGTAATCTACTTTGACGGAGTTAAATGGGATTATGTACTCAATCATCATTATATTCCATTAGATGAAGAAGATGATAAAAAGTATAAAAAAAGATTAAAAGATAAAGGTATAGATAATGGTTTTGAATTTTTTGAAGGAAAGTATAAGAATTTTTATCCCGAAGAAAGACAAATAGTTATAGATAGTTGGACTAGAATATTCGATATTGATGAATGGGATATTTACAGAGTTCAAGCAAATATTTGGAAAATAAAAAAAGAATGGATTTTTGCTATGGTAAAAAAAGGAGATATTATTCCTTAAGTTTAACAGGGGGATATTATGAAAAAATTTTTTAGGAAATTGGTTTTAATTTTGCCTGTTTTTATTGCTTTATCCGGTTGTTCTAAAAGTTCCAAAGTTGATGACAAGAATACAAAAAAGCAAGTAGTTAGAAAGGCAAGTAAAGAAGTTACAAAAATTTGTGGACATTATTATGCCTATGATTCACAAATTGTTGTAGATGATGGTGAATATTATGGTGTGCCTTGTATGTATTATAAGGCTAAATCTATAGACTTTGACAAATGTTCGAAAGAATCTGTTAAAAAACTTCGTGGGGATTTTACGGATGATGGAAATTTTTTAGATCCGAAAATTTATGAAGAAGATGGAAAAAAGTATTTAACAGCTGATTTTTTCCCTGAAAAGAAGTTTTGGATAAAAGACGAAAAAACCATTGTTGATGTTGAAACGAATACGGAATATAAAAAGGGCGACCCTAAATAAATATGTGGAATGAATTAAACGACTAATGGTTTTTGCCATTAGTTGTTTTTTAAAATAAGAAGTAAGGATATTATGAAAAATAAATTTAAAATTTTAGTTATATTTTGCATTTTATTGACTTCTTGTAGTAAAGGAAATGTTAAAGAGACAGAAAATACCAGTGAAAAAAACAAATTTGGGAATCACGTTATTGCAGATGCTAAGCTAGATTATTATGGAAATTTGAATGATGTTGAAAAGGAAACGGAAGTAATTGTTGTAGGTAAAAAAACAAAGCAAAATCCGTCAAAAATACAAAAAAACAACGGATATGTTAATGGTGTATATACAATCTCGAATTTTAAAATCGAAAAGGTTATAAAGGGTAATTTCAAAGCGGGAGATGTTATAGATATTTTTGAAAGTGCCGGAATAGATGAGGAAACAGGGAAGATTTATCATATTGCAGGATATGAGTTTATGGAAAAGGATGAGAAATATTTACTGTTTTTAAGACATTCGGAAACTGATTCATGGTATATGATATCAGGATTGAAATTTGGTAAAATTTCACTTTCAGGTAAAAAAGGAGATTTGCGATTAGAAATGGAAAAAGCAAATGAGTATTTGGAAGAATTTGAAAATGAAGATAGAATAAGAGAAGAAGCGATAAAAAAATATATTGAAAAGTAGTGATAAAAAATTTTGAATGCAGTCTGTTGAGTGGTTTTTACACACTGCTTTTTTGTGAAAAATATCCTTAACTTTTATAATTTGATTTTTTTACTTTAGGGAAAAATTTACTTACAATATTGACAAAAAATTTTTTTTATGTTCTAATTTTTAAGTAAAAATTTTAAAGAAAGGAGATATTATGAAGATAAGTACTAAAGAACTTACTTTTGTAGCATTGTTCAGTGCATTAATTGCCGTTGGAGCATTTATAAAGATTCCATTTTTGCTTGTTCCGATTACATTACAAACGCTATTTATTGTTCTGTCAGCATTGGTGTTGGAACGTAAATTAGCTGTATTAAGTGTAATTGTATATATAATGATTGGGCTTGTAGGATTTCCTATATTTGCAAATGGTGGTGGAATAAATTATATTTTTAGTCCAACTTTTGGATACTTGGTATCATTTATATTTGCAACTTATTTTATTGCTAGCTTTAAGGAAAAAAATATTTATATAAGTACTGCTATTGGAATGTTAATTATTTATGCTCTAGGAATGATATATTTTGTATTTATACAATATGTACTTAATGGGAAAGTGTATTTAATAAGTTATTTATTTTATAATTTATTTTTAGTTTTTTTACCTGGAGATATACTTTCTTGTGTAGTTGCAATCATTGGATATAGAAAGATACTTAGATTAAAGAAATAGAATTTTTTAATAATTTTTTAGAAACAATACTCTTTTTGATTTTTTATCAAATTAAGGGGGTGTTGTTTTTTTGTGTTTTTATAAAAATTTAAGTTTTTTAAAAAATACTTGACATTATAAAACAAATAATATATAATTTGACTGTCAAAACTTTGACTGTCAAATATTTGATAATCAAAATAAAAAAGGAGATAAAATTATGTTAGAAAAAGTTAGAGAAATTTTAGTAGAATCATTAAATATCGAAGGAAGTGAGGTAGTTCCTACTGCAAGATTAAATGAAGATTTAGGAATTGATTCTTTATCATCTATTGAACTTGCATTGGAAATTGAATCAGAATTCGATATAAAAATTGAAGATGAGGAATTAATGAAATTACAAACTGTACAAGATGTAATAGATATTATTAACTCAAAGACGAAGTAGTAAGCTATCAAAACTAGCTTACTAAATTTTTAGGAGAAATTTATGGATATTGACAAGATAAATAGTATTATTGAATTGTTTAAAAATTCAGGTTTAGATGAAATGACTTTAGAACTTAAAGATTTTAAGATCAATTTGAAAAATAATAAAGTTGAATATGTTACTAAAGATGTAGTAAATGTTGTAGAGAAAAGTAATTCTGTAAAACCTGTAAAAGAAGAGAAACAAGTTGATGATATTAACGGTGAATGGATTAAAGCTCCTTTTGTTGGAACTTTTTATGCTGCACCAAGTGCTAATGAATCACCTTATGTAAAAGTTGGTCAAAAGATAAAAGAAGGTGATATTATTTGTATTTTGGAAGCTATGAAAGTTATGAACGAAATAAAATCCAATAAGAGTGGAACTGTGCTTGAAATTAAAGCACAAAATGGAAATATGGTTGAATTTAATGAGGAGCTTATCTTGATAGGAGATTAAGATGATTAGAAAGTTACTAGTTGCTAATCGTGGTGAAATAGCAGTAAGAATAATTAGAACTTGCAAAGAAATGGGGATAACCTCTGTTGCAGTTCATTCGGTTGGAGATAAGGAAGCGTTGCATGTTAATTTGGCAGATGAAGCAATATGTATAGGTCCTGATAATCCTTTACAATCATATCTTAATATGAATAATATTATTCAAGCTGCTTGTAGTAGCGGATGTGATGCAATTCATCCAGGATTTGGATTTTTAAGTGAGAATCCAAAATTTGCAAAATTAGTTGAAGAATGTGGTTTAATTTTTGTAGGGCCTAATCATGAATTGATAAGTATGTTAGGGGATAAAAATGAAGCCAGATTACAAATGATAAATATTGGAGTTCCAGTTATTCCTGGAACAAAAAATGTCATTGAAAATGTTGAGGAAGGACTTTTAGAAGCAGAAAAAATTGGATATCCAGTTATCATCAAAGCCTCTAGTGGTGGTGGTGGTAAAGGAATGAGAATAGTTTGGGATAGTTCTGATTTTATTGAAAATTTTAATACTGCAAAATCTGAGGCAAAAGTTAGTTTTAATGATGATAGAGTTTATATTGAAAAATATATTGAATTACCAAAACATATTGAAGTACAAATTTTAGGGGATATGTTTGGAAATGTAATTCATCTATATGAACGTGATTGTTCAATGCAAAGGAAAAATCAAAAAATTTTGGAAGAGGCGCCTTGTCATGTTCTTGATAAAAAAATTCGAGAAAAGTTGATTACAGACGCTGTTAAAATTTGTAAGCATTTAAAATATTATTCAGCTGGAACTATTGAGTTTTTAGTTGATAAGTCAGGCAATTATTATTTTATGGAAATGAATACCAGAATTCAAGTAGAACATCCTATTACAGAGATGCTTACGGGAGTTGATATAGTAAGACAACAAATACGTGTTGCATCAGGATTAAAGCTAAATATCAAGCAAAAGGATATAAAAATCAAAGGATATTCTATTGAATGTAGGATAACTGCTGAAGATACTAAGAATAATTTTGCACCTTCTCCAGGTAAGATTGAATTTTTGAATCTACCTTGTGGGAATGGAGTTCGTATTGAAACTGCAGTTTATAATGGTTATACAATTCCACCTTTTTATGATTCTATGATTATGAAAGTGATAGCTTATGCTCCTACAAGATTAGCTTGCATTAAGAAGATGAGAGTTGCTCTTGAGGAATTATTTGTTGATGGAATAAGTACAAATATAGAGTTTCAATATTTGTTATTACACAGTCCGGATTTTATTAGTGGTAGATATGATACTGGATATGTTGCAAAATATATAAAGGAGTTAAGTGAAAATGCAGAATATATTTAATACTAGAAAAAATAAAATAAGTAAACTTAAAATTTATAGAAAAAATAATACTACATTTTTACCAAAGGAAATTCCTGATGATCTTTTCAAAGCTTGTCCAAATTGTAATGAGAATATCACTAATGAAGAGTGGGAGTCCAATTTATATGTTTGTAGTAAATGTGGACATCATTTGAGAATTGGAGCTCCAGAGAGAATTAGAGAGCTTTGTGATATTAACTCCTTTGATGAATTTGATGCTGAAATTACTACCTTTAATGAAGAAAATTTTTATCAATATGATGAAAAGCTTGAAAAAGCTAAAGCAAATAGTGGAATAAATGAGGCTGTGGTTTGTGGAATTGGAGAAATTTCAGGAAAAAAAGTCGTTATTTGTGCTATGGATAGTAATTTTATGATGGGAAGCATGGGAAAAGTTGTAGGAGAAAAGATTACACGTTCAATTGAATATGCGACATTAAAAAAATTACCTTTAATTATAGCAACTGCAAGTGGTGGTGCCAGAATGCAGGAGGGAATTATTTCTTTAATGCAAATGGCAAAAACGAGTTCGGCTTTGAAAAAACATAATGATAAAGGCTTATTATATATAACTATTTTAACAGATCCAACTACAGGAGGAGTGAGTGCCAGTTTTGCAATGCTAGGAGATATAATTATTGCGGAACCCAATGCTCTTATCGGATTTGCAGGAAAGAGAGTTATTGAAAAAACTATAAATGAAAGTTTGCCTGAAGAGTTTCAAAGAAGTGAATTTTTATTAAAAAAAGGCTTTGTAGATTTTATAGTAAGTAGAAATAAATTAAAAGATACAATACATAAACTTTTAATTTTACATGGAGTGAAGTAATGGAATATAAAGATTATGAACTATTAATAAGGGATCTTATAGATAAAAAGAATAATGCAATAGATGAAAAAGAAAAAGAAATTATAAGAAATAAAATAAGAAAAATCTGTTATGAAGCAAATCAAAATTTAACTTCATGGGATAGAGTTTGTATTGCAAGAAATAAATCACATCCTAAAGCAGAAGATTATATAAAAAGATTATTTTCAAATTTCATTGAATTGCATGGAGATCGCTATTATGGAGATGATAAGGCTATAATATCAGGAATCGGAATATTTCATGACATTCCAGTTACTATAATAGCACAAGCAAAGGGAAAGACTACAGAAGAAAATATTGAAAGAAACTTTGGAATGAGTAATCCAGAAGGATATCGCAAAGCGATTAGACTTGCAAAACAGGCTGAAAAATTTAACAGACCAATAATAACTTTTGTTGATACTGCCGGAGCTTATCCCGGAAAAGACGCCGAAGAAAGAGGGCAAGCAGAGGCAATTGCTAAATGTCTATATGAATTTTCGACAATTGAAACACCTATAATCTGTGTTGTAATTGGAGAAGGTGGAAGTGGTGGAGCTCTTGCTTTAAGTGTTGGAGATAGCATTATAATGCTTGAAAATTCAATTTATTCGATTTTATCACCTGAAGGCTTTTCATCAATTTTATGGAAAGATGAAACGAAATGCAAAGAAGCTAGTGAAATGATGAAACTTACAGCTTCAGACCTTAAAGATAAAAATATAGTTGATGAAATAATAAGAGAACCTTTTGGTGGAGCACAAAATAATTTTTCCGAAGTGATAAAACTTTTAGATGAATGTATCTATAAAAAAATCAAAGAATTGAGAAAAGTTAGTAAAAGTAGTTTGCTTTCTAATAGATATAAAAAATATAGGAATATTGGAGTTTATTAATGAAAATTTTAGGTTTTGGGAAAGCTGTTCCTAGAAAAATTGTTACAAATGATGATCTTTCAAAATTTGTAGAAACAAGTGATGAGTGGATTTTTCAGAGAACAGGAATAAGAGAACGTAGAATTTCCGATGAAAACACAAGTGAATTGGCATATAGATCAGCTGTTGATGCGATAAAAAATTCAAATATTGATAAAAATGAAATCGACCTAATTGTTTGTGCAACAATGACTCCGGATAATTTTACTCCATCAGTAGCATGTATGGTACAAGAAAAGTTAGGACTTGGAGATAATGTTACTGCATTTGATGTAAATGCTGCATGTACAGGTTTTGTGTATGCCTTAAAAATTGTAGCTTCTATGCTTAATACATATCATAAAAAAGCATTAATAATAGGCTGTGAAACACTTAGTAAAATAATAAATTTTGAAGATAGAAATACATGTGTTTTATTTGGAGATGGAGCTGGAGCAATTGTTGTAGAAAAAGACGGGAAAAATGAGGAATTTTATACTTGTAGTTTTGGAAATGACAAAGATCTCATTGCTGAAAATGTAGGAATGAATTTTGAAATGAAAAATAAAGTTCTTAAATCTGGCTTTTTAAAGATGGATGGTAAAGAAGTATTTAAATTTGCTATAAATGTTGTAGAAAAATCTATAAATAAAATTTTAGATATGAATAATTTAAAAATTGAAGATATTAATTTGATTATTCCACATCAAGCAAATCAGAGAATAATAAGTAATGTTGCTAAAAAATTTAATATAAGTAGTGATAAGTTTTTCGTTAATTTAGAAAAATACGGCAATACAAGTGCTGCAAGTATCCCAATGGCTCTTTGTGAAGCCTTTGAATCGAAAAAAATTACAAAAGGAGATAAAGTAATTTTAGTTGGCTTTGGTGGAGGATTAACTTGGGGTTCTACAATTATTGAAATATAGGAGAAGATAATGATAAATGAAATATTAGGAATAAAATATCCGATTTTTCAAGGTGCGATGGCAAATATTTCAACTGCAGAATTTGCAGCAGATGTTAGTAATTCGGGTGCTCTTGGAATTATCGGAACTGGTGCAATGGATGCCAAAATGGTAAAGGAGTCTATAAAAAAATGTAAAGAACTTACTGATAAACCTTTTGGGGTTAATGTAATGCTTATGAATCCCTATTGCGATGAAATAATTGAGGTTATTTTAGATGAAAAAGTTGCAGTTGTTACTACAGGAGCAGGAAACCCGGGAGTTTATGTTGAAAAATTAAAAGCTCAAGGAATAAAAGTTATTCCAGTTGTTCCAAGTGTTGCTCTTGCAAGAAGAATGGAAAGTGTCGGTGTTGATGCAGTTATAGTTGAGGGAACCGAATCTGGAGGGCATGTTGGAGAACTTTCAACAATGGCTCTCGTTCCACAGGTAGTCGATGCGATAAATATTCCAGTAATTGCTGCAGGAGGAATTGCTGACGGCAGAGGTTTTAATGCTGCTATAAGTTTGGGAGCAATTGGTGTGCAAGTAGGGACTTGTCTACTAGTTGCTAAAGAATGTCCAGTTCATCAAAATTATAAAAATGCTGTAATTAAAGCAAAAGATATAGACACTGTTGTTACTGGTCGTAGTATAAATACACCGGTTAGAATTTTAAAAAATGATATGAGTAGGAAATTTTTACAATTAGAAAAAGAAGTTTCATCAAGGGAAGAATTAGAAAAGTTGACTTTAGGTTCTTTAAAAAGAGCTGTAATTGAGGGTGATGTTAAAAATGGTTCTGTGATGCTTGGACAAATTTCAGGTATGATAAAAGAAGAAAAAACATTGAAAGAAATTTTTGAAAATATTATGGAAGAAAGCAAAATAGAATTTAAAAGATTAAAAAATTTAATAGGGGGAGACAATGCTTAATTCTATTAAATTAAAAAATAAAATTTTAAAAGTACCAATCATTCAAGGAGGTATGGGAGTTGGAATTTCATTGTCAAATTTAGTAGGTAATGTTATGAGTGAAAATGCTATGGGAGTTTTAAGTTTCGCTCACCCCGGATATAACCGCAACACATTTTTAAAAAATACATCGGAAGATAATTTTATTGCAATGAAAGAGGAAGTTAAGAATGCAAGAAAAATTTCTAATGGGAAAGGACTACTCGGAGTCAATATAATGGTTGCGACATCTGAATATGCACTTTATGTTAAAGAATGTGTAAAGCTCGGTGTTGATGCAATAATTTCAGGAGCAGGACTTCCACTCAATTTACCTGAATTGACTAAAGGAAGTGATGTTCTTATTGCCCCCATAGTTTCAAGTGCAAAGGCTTTAAATCTTATTCTTAGAAGATGGGATCAACATCACAATAAAATCCCCGATTTTGTTGTAATTGAGGGAAGTGAAGCTGGAGGACATCTAGGCTTTAAAAAAGATGATGTTTTAAATGATACTTGTGAAAGTATAGATGAAATTTTGGAACAATGCTTGAAATTAGTTGTTGATTATGAAGAAAAATATAATCAAAAAATTCCAATTTTTGTAGCTGGTGGAATTTTTACAGGAAGGGATATTGCAAAATATGTGAAACAGGGAGCGAGTGGAGTTCAAATAGGAACTAGATTTATTGCGACAGAAGAATGTGATGCTCACGAAAAATATAAAGAGATGTTCGTAAAAGCTAAAAGAGAAGACATCATTATAGTTAAAAGTCCAGCGGGGTTTCCCGGAAGGGCTATAAGAAATAAATTTACAGAAAGATTGAATAAAGATGGAAGAATTCCTGTAAAATATTGTGTTGATTGTATTTTACCATGTAATCCTAAAAACACAGTTTATTGTATAACTGATGCTTTAATAAGAGCAGTAAAAGGAGATGTGGAAAATGGATTAGTATTTTCAGGAACTAATGCTTATAGAATAGATAAAATAACAACTGTTAAAGAATTAATTTCAGAATTGGTTTCTGAAGCAAATAATGAATTGAGGTGATTACATGAAGATAGCATTTTTATTTGCCGGTCAAGGTGCTCAATATGTAGGAATGGGACAAGAATTGTCTGATAGTTCGGTATTTAAAGAAGTATTTGAATATTTGCCTTCAAATCTACAAAAGATTTGTTTTGAAGGTCCTGCAGAAGACTTAAATAATACTTTAAATGCCCAACCTTGTATAGTGGCAGTTTCCTTAGGAATAGCAAAAGTTTTAAATAGCTATGGGATAGACTGTGAATATGTGGCAGGTTTGAGTTTAGGAGAATATACAGCTTTGGCATATAGTGAAGTAATTTCTGTAGAAGATGTTTTAGAGCTTGTTAGAAAACGTAGTGAGATTATGTCGAACGCTATGCCTGAAAATACGGGAATGGCTGCAATTTTTAATTGTGAGGCAAAAGCAATTGAAAATGTAATTAAAGATATAGAAAATGTAGAGATAGCAAATTACAATAGTCCTAAACAGATTGTAATTACAGGCAGTATGAATGGTATTGACGAAGCTATTTTGAAATTAAAAGATTTGGGATATAAGTCAAAAAAATTAAATGTAAGTGGGGCTTTTCATTCAAGTTATTTAAAAAATGCTAGTGATGAATTATTTTCTGTATTAAAAGAAGTTGAATTTAAAGAACCAAATAAAAAAATAGTTTTTAATACTATTGGAAAGACTTCTGATGAGGATATTAAAATACTTTTGAAAAATCAGATAAAATCAAGTGTAAAATTTATGCAAAGTGTTGAGTTTATGATTGAAAATGGCGTTGATACTTTTGTTGAAATAGGACCTGGAAAAGTTTTGAGTGGATTGGTTAAACAAATTAATCCGGATGTAAATATTTATCCGGTAGAAAGTCTTGAGTCTATAAGAAAGGTGGTTGAGTTATTACATGAATAAAGTTGCATTGATTACAGGAGGAAGTGGAGGAATAGGCAGAGCTATTTCAATCAAACTTGCCGAAGAAGGATATGATGTAGTTATCAACTATCATTCCGATTATGAAAAAGCATTAGAAGTAAAAAAAGTTTGTGAAGAATATAATGTTAAAGTTATGTTATATAAATGTAATATTTCAAAATTTGAAGAAGTTGAAATTATGTTTAAAGAAGTTGTAAAAGAAATGGGAAGAGTTGATGTTTTAGTTAACAACTCAGGAATCACTAGGGATACTTTAATTTTAAGAATGAGTGAAGAAGATTTTGATAAGGTAATAGATGTAAATTTAAAGGGATGTTTTAACTGCATAAAAAATGTTTCAAGAATTATGATGAAACAAAAATCAGGTGTTATAATTAATATTTCAAGTGTAGTTGGACTTTCTGGAAATATTGGACAAGTTAATTATGCAGCAAGTAAAGCTGGAATTTTAGGAATTACAAAATCTGTTGCAAGAGAATTAGTTTCACTAAATGTAAGATGTAATGCCATTGCTCCCGGTTTTATAGAAACAGAAATGACGGATGTTCTTTCTGAAAATGTAAAAGAAGGGATATTAAAATCAATCCCTATGAATAAGATGGGAAGTCCTGAAGATGTAGCAAATGTGGTTAAATTTTTAGTTAGTGATGAATCAAAATATATAACGGGTCAAGTAATTAATGTTGACGGTGGAATGATAATGTAGGTGTGATATGAAAAGAAGAGTTGTTATAAGTGGATTGGGAGTTGTTTCGCCAATCGGAAATGATAAGGAAGAACTTTGGAGTTCTATAGAAAATGGAAAATGTGGAATCGATGAAATTTCATTATTTGATACAAGTGAACATAAGGTAAAACTTGCAGCGGAAGTTAAAGATTTAGATTTTGACAAGTATTATAACAAGCGTGATTTAAAATTTAATGATCGTTTTGTAAAATTCGCAAGGATTGCTACTAAACAAGCCTTTGAAGATTCAAATCTTAAAGATTTTGATAGAGATAGAACTGGAGTTATTTTAGCAAGTGGAATAGGTGGAATAGAAACTATTTCAAATTGTGAAAATGTATTGAATGAAAAAGGACCAAGTAGAGTTTCTCCATATTTTATTCCTATGGCATTGATAAATATAGGAGCTGGAACTGTGGCTATTGATTTAGATGCAAGAGGATATTGCAGTAGTGTTGTTACGGCTTGTGCAGCCGCTACAAATGCAATAGGTGAGGGATTTTTAAAAATTAGAGATGGATATTTGGATATTGTTTTTACAGGAGGAAGTGAAGCTTCTATAACTTCACTTTCTGTAGCAGGATTTGCAAGTATGAGAGCTTTAAGTGAAAGTACTGATAAAAATAGAGCGAGTATTCCTTTTGATAAAGAAAGAAATGGATTTGTAATGGGAGAAGGAAGTGCAGTACTAGTTCTTGAAGAGTTGGAACATGCCCTAAAACGTAATGCTAAAATTTATGCTGAAGTTGTAGGATATGGAAACTCTTGTGATGCTAATCATATAACAGCTCCTTTAAGTGATGGAAGTGGAGCAGGAAAGGCAATGTTAAATGCGATTAATGATGCGGGATTGAATCCAAAAGATATAGAATATATTAATGCTCATGGTACTAGTACACCTTTAAATGATAAGTCAGAAACTTTAGCAATAAAATATGCTTTTGGAGAAAATTATAAAGATGTATTAGTTAGTTCTACAAAATCTGCAACAGGACATTTGCTTGGTGCAAGTGGTGCTGTTGAAGCATTAATCACAACTTTATCATTAAAAAATTCTTATATTCCTGCAACATTGAATACAAATGAAATTGATGAAGAATGTGATCTGAATATCGTAAAAAATAAAGGATTAGAAAAAAATATAAAATATGCAATGAGTAATTCTTTGGGTTTTGGTGGACATAATGCGAGTATAATTTTAAAGAAATGGGAGGATTAATATGGTTTATAATTCAAATGAAATTCAAGAAATAATACCACATAGATATCCGTTTTTACTAGTAGATAGAATTGACTATATAAATGAAGAAAAGACAGAAATAGTTGGGACAAAATGTGTCAGCGCAAATGAAATGCAATTTATGGGACATTTTCCAAATAAACATGTTATGCCGGGTGTTTTAATTGTCGAAGCTTTGGCACAAACAGGCTGTGTTTTATTGCTTAGTAAAGAAGAAAACAAAAATAAAATTGGTTATTTTGCAGGTATTAATAAAATGAGATTTAAACAAATGGTTTTACCTGGAGATGTACTAACTTTAAAAGTAAAACTTGTGAATAACAAAGCAAATATTTACATTGCAGAAGTTTGTGCAATGGTTGAAAATAAAACTGTTTGTAGTGGGGAAATAATCTGTTCAGTTGGGAATTAAAAAATAAGTATAAGTTATCTTATACTTATATCAGAACTTATTAATTTGATGATTTTTTCTTGTTCTTGGACTATTAATGCACCGTTGTCCTCAATATCTATCGCTTTTGCAAAGAATTGTCTATCATTTTGAATTACGGTAATGTCTTTTCCAAGAACATAAGAATTTTCTTTGTAAAGGTCGAGATAGTTTTTATTATCTATAAAATATAAATCAAAAAAGTTGATTATTTCAGAAATTAATTCATTTCTTGAAATTTTAATATTTGTATTATTTTCAATAGATGTAGCGATGTTTTTTAAACTTGGAGGGAACTCAAAATTTTTTACATTTATTCCTATTCCAACAATCATATTGTCAATTATATTGTTATTTAGGTTGATTTGACTTTCGCAAAGAATTCCTCCAACCTTTAAATCATTTAAAATTATATCATTGACCCATTTTAGTTTTACATCTAAATTATAGACGGATTTTATTGCTGAAAGAACAGCAACGCTGGTTAAAATTGTTATTTTTAAAGACTCTTCAATTAAACAATTCGGATTAATTAAAATAGACATATATATTCCAGTATCTTTATTAGATATAAATTGCCTATCATTTTTTCCGTAACCATTAGTCTGTTCATTACTTATTACAATAGTACCATAATTTTTTTCGTTTATCTTTGATTTTAAATACTTATTTGTTGAATCAATACTATCAAAAATTTCAATATTATGTTTATACTTTAGATTTTTTTGAATTTCTTGTATATTTAAGTTGTTCTGTAAATTTTTCATATATTAATTATACATAAATTTTAGAAAAAAACAACTATACTGAGTTTTTATATTGACTAAAGTAAAATACTGTTATATACTTTTAATATAAGTTAGGAGGGTAAAAATGGCTGAAAGTAACACAAGACAAACGTTAAATGAATTATTAGTAGATTTGTTTAATTTTATATTATATATACAGGAAAAATATATGAAAGAAAAAGGTGTGCCTTTGACAATGTATGAAGTTCATTTGCTTGAAAATGTTTCAAAGATTAAAAATAACACAATAGGTAATATCGCAGATGCTATGTTGGTTACAAAGGGAACTCTTTCGGTTAATGCCAGCAGACTTATAAAAAAGGGATACCTAACAAAATATGTTGATAAAGATGATAGAAGAGTTGTTAGAGTTGAAATAACAGATAAGGCTAGAGAAGTTTTGAAAATACATGATGAATTCCATGAAAATTTAATTGATCGTGCATTAGAGGACTTAAATTTATCAGATAATGAAATTTTAAATAAAAGTTTTGAATCCATTTTGAATTATTTTAAAACAGAATATAAGAAAATGACGCAAAAAAATGATGAGCCTAAAGTTAAGGAGACAAAATTTAAAAAGATTAAGAAATTAAATAGGATAAAAGGAAAGATTAAGGATAATATTTAGATGAAAAATAGAGGTTGTTTCGTTACAGCCTCTTTTGTTTTTTTAGTCAAAATATGTTAAAATAATACATGATAATTAATATTTCAGATAGGAGATTTTTATGGTTAGTAAGGAAGAAGTAAAGAAAATTTATTATCTTGCAAACTTGAATGTAAAAGAAGAAGAACTTGATATTATTGCTAAAAAGTTCGATGATGTTCTAGTTTTTGCCAATGAAATTATGGAACTTGATACTTCAGATTGTGAAGCTCTAGAAATTGTTGTTGAACATAACAGTCCTTTGAGAGAAGATGTTGTTGAAGAAAGTATTTCAAGGGAAGATGCACTTTTGAATGCAAGTGACAAAGAGTATGGATATTTTAGATTGCAAAGGGTTGTGAAATAATGGATATTTTAAGTATAAGAGAAGATTTTATCAGTGGTAAGGTGGATTTGATTTCATTTTATACTGATGTTATAAAGAGAATTGAAGATAAAAAAGATTTGAATATTTTTCTTGATTTTTCTAAAGAAAAAATTATGGAAAGAGTTGAATTTTTAAATAACAAATTAAAAAATAAAGAAAAATTGGGCTCTCTTTTTGGAGTTTCAGTTTCTATTAAGGATAATATTTTAGTTAAAGGATATAAGAGTACTTGTGGTTCAAAAATTTTGGAAAATTATAATCCGATTTTTAATGCTACAATTATTGATAGACTTTTGAAAGAAGACGCTGTTATTCTAGGAAAAGTTAATATGGATGAATTTGCAATGGGGGGTTCAGGAGAGACTTCTTATTTTGGACCTACAAAAAACCCTCTTGATGAAAGCTTAATTCCTGGTGGATCATCTTCAGGTTCTGCAAGTAGTGTAAGTGCAGATTTAGCTATGATTAGTTTAGGATCCGATACAGGTGGTTCTGTTAGAAATCCTGCATCATTTTGTGCTTGTGTAGGATATAAACCTACTTATGGAATGATTTCAAGATATGGAGTTGTTTCTATGGCAAGTAGTTTGGATCAAGTAGGAATTTTATCAAATGACGTTAAATCAATTCTACCTGTTTTAAATGCTATTGGTGGTTTTGATAAAATGGATGTTGTTACAATGAGAGATGCAGTAGATATTAAGGAAGATAAAGATTTTACTTTAAAAGGTATTAAAATTGCAACAGTTTCTAATATTGAAAGCTATGAAATTGATGAAATTATTTTAAAAGATTATAAAAAGGCGATTGAAAATTTAAAAAATCAAGGAGTTATAATTGAAGAAGTAGATTTTAAATATATTAAACATTCTACAAATGTGTATAATGTTGTTATGAGTTCTGAAGTTTCAAGTAATATGTCAAGATTTGACGGTATCAGATATGGATATAGAACTGAAAATTACGACTCAACAAGAGAACTTTTCACAAATACTAGAAGCGAAGGTTTTGGAGAAGAAGTTAAGAGAAGAATTGCAATGGGAACTTTCTACCTTGCAAGTTCAAATAATCAAGCACTTTACAAAAAAGGCTTGGAAGTTAGAGATTTGATAAGTAAAGAAGTTAATAAAGTTCTTTCAGAATATGATTTTATTTTAACTCCTACAACAACTTGTCTACCAAGCAAGATTGGAGCAGAAAAGGACGATGCTTTAAAATCTTATGCAGGTGATACTTTTAACGTGCCTGTGAATTTTGCTGGGCTTCCTGCTATTTCCATTCCCTTAAATCTTAAAAAAATCGGTGGAAGTGTTCAATTTATAGGTAAGAGATTTGATGATGAAAGACTATTAAATCTTGCAATGAATTTTGAAAGGGGGCTTTAATATGAGTTTAAAGACAATAATAGGACTTGAAATTCACGTTGAGTTACAAACTGATACAAAAATGTTCTGTGGTTGTAAAAATGAATATGGTTGTCCTCCAAACACAAATGTTTGTCCTATTTGTTTAGGTCATCCGGGAACTCTTCCAAGAATAAATAAAAGAGCGATTCAATATGCAATAATGGCGGGTAATGCCTTTAATTGTGAAATTTCTATGGATATGAAAATGGATAGAAAAAAATATTTTTATCCTGATTTAGTAAAGGGTTATCAAATAACTCAAGAGAGAACTCCTATTTGTAAAAATGGATATATAGAAGTTGATACCGAAAATGGAGTAAAAAAACTTAGATTACAGAGAATTCATATTGAAGAGGATACAGGAAAGTCAATCCACAACGAAAACGGACATACTCTAATGGACTATAACAGAGCAGGAGTTCCATTAATTGAAATTGTATCTGAACCTGATATGAATAGTCCTGAAGAGGCAATTGCCTTTTTAACAAATCTAAAAGAAACTATAAAATATCTTGGAATTTCAGATGTTAAAATGGAAGAAGGATCACTTCGTTGTGATGTAAACTTAAATGTAGTTGATGAAGAAAGTGGATTTAAGACAAAAATTACTGAAATTAAAAATTTAAATTCATTCAAAGCTGCTCTTCGTGCTATGGAATATGAACAAAAAAGACATATAGAAAATGTTAAAAATAAAATAGCAGGCGAAAAAGAAACAAGACGTTGGGATGAATCAAAGCTTGAAACTATAATTATGCGTCATAAAGAAGAGGGAAATGATTATAGATTTAGTGTTGAGCCTGATATTCCTTATATCAAACTTGAAGAAGACTTTGTTGAAGCTATTAAGGAAAAAATGCCAGAGCTTCCAAAGAATAAGAAAAATAGATTTTTAACTGAATACAAACTTTCAGAATATGATGCAAATGTATTAACTCAAAATAAATATTTATCTGAATATTTTGAAAGAGCAGTTAAAAAGGTTGACGATGCAACTCTTGTTTCAAACTGGTTGCTTTCTGATGTTTTAAGAAGAGTTAAAGATTTGGAAATTGAATTTGAAGAAATTCCTTTAAATATTGAATCTTTTGCAAGTCTTTTAAAATTAGTTAAAGAAAACAAGATTAATGCAAATGTTGGCAAAAAACTTCTTAGAGAATTATTTGAAGAGGGAGATTTTGATCCGCTAAAAGTTGTTGAAGAAAGAGGACTAATCCAAATTTCAGATGACAGTGCATTGATTGAAATAGTTGAAGAGGTTTTAAAAAATAATCCGTCTTCAATTGAAGACTATAAAAACGGAAAAGACAGAGCATTAGGCTTTTTGATGGGACAATGTATGAAGGCTTCAAAAGGCAAGGGAAATCCTCAAAAATTCAATGAATTAATTTTAGAAAGGTTAGTTTAATGAAAAAGGTAGCATTATCTACGGATAACAAAAATAAAGTCAAGGAAATGCTTGCAATTTTAAGTAAATTCAATTTTGAAATAGTAACTAAAAGCGAATTGGGTGTAAATGAAGAATTTGAAGAAATTTATGATACACTTGAGGAAAATTCAAAGCTAAAAGCTGAAAAGTTAAGAGAATATTGTTCCTTTGCTGTTTTAGCTGACGATACAGGACTTTTTGTAAATGCTTTAAACGGAGAACCTGGAGTTTTATCTGCAAGATATTCAGGAGAACATGGAAATAGTGAAGCAAATAGAGAGAAACTTTTAAAAAATCTTGAAGGAAAGCCTGATAGAAGTGCTTATTTTAAAACTGTAATTGTCTTTGTTAATGAAAATGGAGAAGAATTTGTCGCAAAGGGAATTTTAAAGGGAACTATTTCAGAAGATGAAAGAGGCGAAAATGGCTTTGGATATGATAAGATTTTTATTCCTGAAAATATGGAAAAAACTTTGGCAGAAATAAGTGCAGAAGAAAAAAATAAATTTAGTCATAGAAAAAGAGCTTTAGAAGATTTAAAAAATATTTTAGGTGATAGATATGATAGTAGCAGTTGTTAGTGATACTCATGGAATTGTACTTCCTGTTGCATACAGTTTGCAAAGAAATAAGGTAGATGTTGTTCTTCATCTTGGGGATAATGTAGAAGATGCAAGAAAAATAGAACAGATAACAGGTATGGAAGTTTATGTGGTTGCTGGAAATTGTGATGAAAATTCCAAAGATACTCCAGAAGATTTAGTTTTAGAGATTAGAAGAAAAAAATTCTTTTTGACACATGGACATAATTATGATGTTAACAATGGAATTGATAAAATAGTTGAGAAAGCTAAAAAATTAGGGGTGGATTATGCTCTTTTCGGGCATACTCATGTTCATTTAAGAGAAAAAGTTGAAGGAATAACAGTTTTAAATCCTGGTAGTACAACAATGCCAAGACAGGGAGATACAAAGGGATATTATATCGTAAACTTAATCGAAAAAAGTGTAAATAGAATAAATTTAAAATAATCGGCTTTATAACCGACCATTTGGTCGGTTCTTTAGCTGATTTTTTCTATGGAGGAATATATGAAAGTAAAGAAAATAGGAATAGTAAGTTTATCCAGTGGAATATTGGGTGAAGATTTTGTTGCTCATGAAGTTGAATTAGGAATTGAAAGACTTAAAAAATATGGAATTGAAGTTGAATTTTTACCAAATTCTAAAAAAGGCATTGATTTTATAAAAAATAATCCTAAGGAAAGGGCAAAAGATTTAATAAATGCTTTTAAAGATGATTCAATTGATATGATATTATGTGCAATAGGTGGGGACGATACTTATAGATTATTGCCTTATCTATTCGAAAATAATGAATTAAAAAAGGCAGTAAAGCAGAAAATATTTTTAGGTTTTTCCGATACTACAATGAATCATTTTATGCTTAACAAAGTGGGAATAAAAACATTCTATGGACAAGCATTTTTACCTGATGTCTGTGAATTGTCAAATGAAATGCTACCATATTCAAAGCATTTCTTTGAAGAATTAATTAATACCGGAAAAATTAAAGAAATATATCCTAGCGATGTTTGGTATACAGAGAGGGAAGATTTTAGTGAAAAAGCTATAGGAATTTCTATGGAAGAACATCATAATAGCGGATTTGAATTGATAAGAGGAGAAGCAAAATTTGAAGGTCAAATATTGGGAGGATGTCTTGAAACGATATTTGATATTTTTGATAATTCAAGACATGAAGATACAGTATATCTTTGTAAAAAATATAGTTTATTTCCAAGTTTAAATGAGTGGAAGAATAAAATCTTGCTTCTAGAAACTAGCGAAGAAAGACCTAAACCTGAGCTATTTAGAAAGATGATTCTTAAACTTCAAGAATATGGAATATTTGATGTTATTTCAGGTTTGATTGTTGGAAAACCACAAAATGAAGAATATTATAATGAGTATAAAAAAATTATTCTTGATGAAATAAGAAATAAAGAGTTGTCAATTGTATATAATATCAATATTGGGCATAGCACTCCAAGATGTATCATTCCTTTTGGAGTAAATGCAAAAGTGGATATTGAAAGGCAAATTATAGAATTCAAAGAATAAAGATATGAAAAAAAGCGTTGAAAAGAAAAGAGATAGAGAGAAAAAAGTAATAACTGAAATGGTAAAACTCTATTGCAGAAAAAATCATAAAAAGGGTGAATTATGTGATGAATGTAGGGGGGTTTTAAATTATTCTTTAAAAAGAATTGATAATTGTAAATATATGGAGACAAAAACTTTTTGCT
Source organism: Parvimonas sp. C2 (assembly GCF_035282405.1). Taxonomy (NCBI): domain Bacteria; kingdom Bacillati; phylum Bacillota; class Tissierellia; order Tissierellales; family Peptoniphilaceae; genus Parvimonas; species Parvimonas sp. C2. The sequence continues at coordinate 300,668 of NZ_JAYKBP010000002.1, read as the reverse complement.
CGAATTGTAAAAATTCTTGCTATAGTCCTGAAATGAAAGAAAAAGTAAAAAAGATTATGAAATTTTCGGGACCAAGAATGTTACTTCATCATCCATTATTAGTTATTTCTCACATGTTAAGCAAGTTAAAAAAATAGATAATATATATTTTTCAACATAAAAAATTTTAATATAAAGTATATAAAGTGAAATATTGTCGTAAAAGTTGTTTTTTATTGAATTTTTAATATTTATTTAACATATTTCTTTTATAATTATCATTGACTTTAATTTGTTTTTGTAATATATTTAATTTAATAAATTCAGGGGTAAAATAAAAATAATTTATTATAAACTATTAAAAAAATCCCTTGAAAAAAGCAATAAAAAAGTTTATAATAATCTTACGATTAAAATGGGGGAGAGTTTTTTGTTTTTGAAAAAATTACAACTTTATTTTAACGTAACAAACAAAATAGGTTTTAAATTACATGAATTTTATGCATTTATTATAAAAATGTTATTTCTGAAATTTGATTTAAAATTCTATTTAAAATTAGGAGGTGATGAAATGACTACTGATGCTATAAACAGAGTTAAAGATGTTGAATTGGAAGCAAAATCTTTAATAGATGTAGCAAAACTTGAAGCTACGACTTTGAGGAAAAATTCAAAGAACGAATGTGAAAATATTTCTGAAAAAGTCCTTAGCGAAGCGAATAAAAAAGCTGAAGAAATCAAATTCGGCTTAATCAATGAAGGAGAAATGTTGGCAAAACCTGTTATTGAAAAAGCTAAAAGAGAAGTTGAACACATCAAATCTGTTGATGAAAAGAAATTAGAATCTGTGGTTAATTCAATAGTAGAGAGGATTGTGAGTGTAAATGGCAATAGTTAAGATGAAGAAATTCACTTTGTTTGCTTTTGAAGCTGAAAGAAAGCGATTGTTAGAAGAGCTTCAGAGATTCGGTTACGTAAACTTTTCAAAATCTGATCCTATTGAACAATTTGATTATCTTAAAGATGTAGAAATCTCGACAGTAGATAATAACTATGTTGAGGAATCTACTAGAATTAAATGGATGATTGATTATGTAGGAAGATTTATTGAAAAGGAGAAAGGTTTATCCACTCTGAAAAAAGGTCCCGTTGTTTATACATTTAGTGAACTTGAAAAAGAGGCTAATTCTTATGATTACATTCCAGATTTTAATAATTTGAGTGAAATAAGTAAAAAAATAGATTCAAACAATCAAAGATTGACAGCTATAGACAATTCCATAAAGGAAATATCACCATGGAACTCTATTAAGGAACCTATTAAGGACTTAAATTCATTTAGAAAATTAAAATTTATTATGGGGTATATACCGACTAAGAATCTTGAAAAGTTCAAAGAATCTACAGTTGATTTAAAATTAACTTATTTTGAGGAAGTAGAAATAGTCGGAAGAAATTCATATTGTATTATCTTTACAAATGAGAAAGAGAATGAAACGGTACTTGAAAATTTAAGAGTAAACGGTTTTTCTGAAGTTAATCTTGAAATCAAAGGTGTGGTTTCTGAAGAAATTGAAAAGCTAGAAGCTGAAAAGAAAATTTTGGAAGAAGAAAATTACAAATTGACTGATAAAATTAAAGCTTTTACTGGAAATATTCAAAAAATGCAAAGCATTTATGAGTATTATCAAAATTTAGTACTTAGAAATACAGTGGTTTCAAATTTTAAAGCTACTGATAAGTTGGATATCATTCAAGGATATATACCTGCTGATAAGGAGACTAATTTCAAGGCTTTACTTGAAAGTGTTTCAGTCTCTAAGCTTTATTTGGAAATAGAGGACGCTAAAAAAGATGATCCTGATGTTCCAATCATTTTGAAGAATAATAAAATAGCATCACTTTTTGAATCGGTTACAAGTATGTATGCTCTTCCAAAGTATGATGAAGTAGATCCAACATTTATATTATCAATATTTTATTGGATTTTCTTTGGAATGATGGTCGCGGACTTTGCTTATGGGTTAATTCTATTCATAGGTTCAGGAATAGCTTTAAAGACATTAAAGTTTAATGATTCAACAAAAAAATTTTTAAAATTTTTCTTTGCACTTAGTTTTTCAACTATGATATGGGGATTAATTTACGGTTCAGCTTTCGGAGATTTGATTACTTTACCAACTCAAATATTGGACTCATCAAAAGATTTTATGACAGTTCTGATGTTGTCTTTAGCATTTGGTGGAGTACATTTAGCTTTTGGTTTAGGAATGAAAGCTTATGTCTTAATTAAAAATGGAAAGCCTATGGATGCATTCTACGATGTATTCCTTTGGTACCTAACTTTGACAACTGTTATTTTAGTTATTGTTGGTAAGGTGGTAACTTTACCAAGTATTGTAAATACAATAGCATTTTATGGAATGATAGTTGGAATGTTGGGAATCATTGCATTTGGAGCCAGAGATTCAAAAAGCATAGCTGGAAGAATTGCTGGGGGATTGTATTCACTTTATGGAATAACATCATATATCGGAGATTTTGTATCATATCTTAGACTTATGGCTCTTGGACTTGCGGGTGGTTTTATTGCAGTAGCAATCAATATAATTGTAAAAATGCTTGTAAATGGAGGCATACTAGGAATAATTTTCGGAGTAATAATTTTTGTATTTGCTCAAATGTTTAATATATTCTTAAGTTTCTTATCAGCTTATGTTCACACTTCAAGACTTATGTATGTAGAATTCTTTAGTAAATTCTATGAAGGTGGCGGAAAAGCATTTAAGAAATTTAGAAGTGATAAGAAATATATAGAAGTAAAATAATTCTAAAATAAAAAATAAAAAAATGAAAAGGAGATTTTGTAATGAAAGATTTTATGGCTGTGTTAGCACAAAATGGTGGAGTAGTATTTGGTATATTAGGAGCAGCGCTTGCTGTATTATTAGCGGGAATTGGTTCTGCAAGAGGTGTTCAAATGGCAGGGGAAGCTGCTGCTGGATTAGTTATTGATGAACCTGAAAAATTTGGTAAAGCAATGGTATTACAATTATTGCCAGGTACACAAGGACTTTACGGATTCGTAATTGGACTTTTCATAATGTTCAAATTAAGAGTTGATATGAACTTAGTTGAAGGTTTATATTATGTTATGGTTTCTCTACCTGTTGGTATCGTAGGATTAAAATCAGCTTATTATCAAGCAAGAGTTGCTGTTGCTGGTATTAATATCTTAGCTAAAAATGAAGAACATCAAACAAAAGGTATTATCCTTGCAGTAATGGTTGAAACTTACGCTATCTTAGCATTTGCAATGTCATTCTTATTACTTTCAAGCATTTCATTCAGTTAATAAGCATTAAATAATTTAAAAAGGATGTGATTGAATGTCTAATTTGGACAATATTATAGATGAAATCCTTCAAGATGCTAAAAATGAATCTAAAAAAATAGTAGAAGATGCTAAAAGTGAAGTTGCGGATCTTGTTGGAAAAACAGAAAGTGAAGCTCAAAAAAAAGCTGATAAGATCATTGAAAAAGCAAAAGTAGAGGGCGTGCAATCAAAAGACAGAATAATTTCAAACTCTAGTTTAACAGCAAGAGATATGATTTTGGTTGCAAAACAAGAAATGATAAATAAAGTTTTTGAATTAACTAAAGAAAGATTAAAAACACTAAATCATGAAGATTATTTGAAATTTGTTGAAAATTCACTAAAAACTTTAGAGGTTAAAGAAGATAGTGAGATTATTCTTACTGAAAGTGAAAAGAAACTTGCAGGGGAAAAATTATTTGGCATTAAAGTTGCAGATGAAACTGTTGAAAGTGGATTTTCATTAAAGAATGGAAAAATAATTTTAAATAATGAATTTTCAAGTCTAATAGATTTACAAAAGGAAGACTTGGAGAAAGAAGTTGCAATTAGATTATTTAGCTAATAGGAGGTGTATTATGGATAGAGAAGATTTTATCCAATCAAGTGTTAGAATTCGTTATGCTGAGAAAAAACTCCTTACTAAACAACAACTTTATAGACTTGCTGATGCAAAAAGTCTTGAAGATGCTATTAAGCTACTTAATGAAACTTCTTATTCAAGTGAACTTTCAAAATTAGACAGACCTGAAAACTATGAAGCAGTTTTATCTGATGTTTTGAATAAGACATACAGAGATGTTATGGAAATTTCTCCTGATAAATCTTTAGTTGAGATACTTTCTTGCAAATACAATTATCATAACTTAAAAGTTTTGGTAAAAGAGTATATTTTAAAAGAAAAGTTTAACTCAATGTACTGTATGTTAGATGAAAATGGAATTGAAACATTCAGAGAATTAGCCTTGAAGGATGATGAGGGATTATCAAAAGATTTTAAAGAAAGTTTAGAATTTTATGAGACAACAAAAGATCCTCAAGACATTGACATTTTTATAGATAAAAAATATTTTGAGAAAGTTTTGAGCCTAGCTGAGGAATTTAAACTTGATATGATTTCTGAGTATTTTAGAGCTATGATTGATTTTATTAATCTTAGAACTTTTATAAGATGTAGAAAACAAAATCAAGTAAAAGAAACTTTGAAAAAAGTTTTAATCGAAGGTGGAGATGTCGAAACTGAAAGGATTTTAGAGATGTTCTATGATGATATAGAAATTTTACCTATTAAGCTTAAAGCTTATAAGATTGGTAGAGTTTTAGCAAAAATCATAGAAGAATATAAAAATACTAATTCTCTTAATAGTTTTGAAAAAAAGATGGATGATTATTTAGTTGAAATAGTAAGAAAAACTAAATCAATCCATTATGGAGCAGAAGTTATTTTTAGTTTTCTTTTTGCTAAAGAATTGGAAATTAAAAATTTAAGACTTATATTAGTAGGAAAAGTCAATGATTTATCTGCTGATTTTATAAAAGAAAGGTTGCGTGAAGTTTATGTATAAGATAGCTGTAATTGGCGATAAGGATTCTGTTCTTGCCTTTAGAGCTCTTGGAGTTCATGTTTTTACTGCAATCGAAGGAAATGATGCCAGAAGAATTATTGACAAACTAGCAAAAGAAGGATATGGGATTATTTATATTACTGAACAATTAGCAAAAGATATTCCCGAAACTATTCAAAGATATAACAACGAAGTTATTCCAGCAGTAATTTTAATACCTAGCAACAGAGGTAGTTTGAATATAGGCTTAGAAAATATCAACAAGAATGTTGAAAAAGCTGTTGGATCAAATATATTATAGAAAGCGAGGGCTTATATTGAAAGTCGGTAAAGTTATTAAAGTTTCCGGACCTCTTGTAGTTGCAGAAGGAATGGAAGATGCGAACGTATATGATGTTGTTGAAGTTTCTGATAATAAGCTCATTGGAGAAATTATAGAAATGAGAGGTGATAGAGCCTCAATTCAAGTTTATGAAGAAACTACCGGTATAGGACCGGGAGATGATGTTTATTCAACAGGTAGTCCACTTTCTATTGAACTTGGACCTGGAATGTTAGAACAAATGTTTGACGGGATACAAAGACCTCTAGAAGCTTTACAAGCAAAAGCGGGTGATTTTCTTTTAAGAGGAATAAGTGTATCACCGTTGGATAGAGAAAAAAGATGGGATTTTGTTTCTACAGTAGATGTTGGAGATGAAGTTTCAGAAGGGAATATCATCGGAACAGTACAAGAAACAACAGTTGTTTCACATAAGATTATGGTACCACCAGGAATAAATGGAAAGATTGTTGAAATTTTACCTGGTTATCATACAGTTGATGAAATAATTTGCAAAATAGAAACTGAAGATGGAATTAAAGAATTAAATATGATTCAAAAATGGCCAGTGCGTCGTGGCCGTCCATATTCTAGAAAATTGGATCCGGTTAGGCCACTTGTAACAGGTCAAAGAATCATTGATACATTTTTCCCAGTTGCAAAGGGTGGAGCTGCAGCGATACCAGGACCTTTTGGTTCAGGAAAAACAGTAGTTCAACACCAACTTGCTAAATGGGCTGACGCAGAAATTGTAGTTTATGTAGGTTGTGGAGAACGTGGAAATGAAATGACAGACGTTCTTATGGAATTCCCTGAAATTCTTGACCCTAAGACTGGTCAATCACTTATGAAAAGAACAGTACTTATAGCAAATACTTCAAATATGCCGGTAGCTGCTCGTGAAGCTTCAATCTATACAGGTATTACTATTGGAGAATACTTTAGAGACATGGGCTATTCAGTAGCACTTATGGCTGACTCAACTTCTCGTTGGGCGGAAGCGCTCCGTGAAATGTCTGGTCGTCTTGAAGAAATGCCTGGTGATGAAGGTTATCCAGCATATCTTGCATCAAGAGTTGCAGACTTTTATGAAAGAGCTGGTTTTGTAAAATGTTTAGGCGAAGATAGAGAAGGTGCTTTAACAGTAATTGGAGCGGTTTCTCCTCCAGGTGGAGATATTTCTGAACCAGTTTCACAAGCCACTCTTAGAATTGTAAAAGTATTCTGGGGACTTGACTATGCATTATCTTATAGAAGACATTTCCCAGCTATTAACTGGTTGAATTCTTATTCATTATATCAAGATAAGATGGATAAGTTTATGGATGAAAGTATTGATAGAAAATTCTCTGCACATAGAATACAATCAATGGCACTTTTACAAGAAGAATCCAATTTGCAAGAAGTAGTTCGTCTTGTAGGTAGAGATTCACTTTCAGAAGCAGATCAATTAAAGCTTGAAGTTGCTAAGTCCTTAAGAGAAGATTTCTTACAACAAAATGCTTTCCATGAAGTTGATACTTATTGTTCTCTTCCAAAACAATTCAAAATGTTAAATCTTATTTTAGGTTTCTATGATGAAGCTAAAAAAGCTTTGGATTCAGGAGTATATCTTGACGAAATTTTGAAGATTGAATCACGTGAAGGAATAACAAGAAGTAAAAATATTTCTGAAAATGAATTGGAAAAGTTTGATGAATTATTTGAAACAGTTAAGGCTGATATAGAAAAATTAATAAGCGAAGGAGGTAACTCTAATGCTTAAAGAGTATAAGACAGTAAAAGAAGTAGTAGGACCTTTGATGGTTGTTGAAGGTGTTGAAGGTGTAAAATACGAAGAATTAGTTGAAGTTAGAGTTCAAAATGGAGAAAAGAGAAGAGGAAAAGTTCTTGAAATTGATGGAGATAAGGCAATGGTGCAATTGTTTGAAGGCTCTTCAGGAATTAACTTAAGAGATACTTCTTGTAGATTTTTAGGCCATCCTCTTGAACTTGGTGTTTCTGAAGATATGATTGGAAGAATTTTTGACGGTCTTGGTAATCCTATTGATAAGGGGCCAAAGATTATTCCTGAAATGAAGATAGATATTAACGGTTCTCCAATCAATCCCGTATCAAGAGACTATCCTTCAGAATTTATTCAAACAGGTATTTCTACAATAGATGGACTTAATACATTGGTTAGAGGACAAAAATTACCTATTTTCTCAGGTTCAGGTCTTCCACATAACAATGTAGCAGCACAAATTGCAAGACAAGCTAAGGTGCTTGGTGGTGGAGAAAAATTTGCCGTAGTATTTGGAGCAATGGGAATTACTTTTGAAGAAGCTCAATTCTTTATTGACGACTTTACGAAAACAGGTGCGATAGATAGAGCAGTGTTGTTTATGAACCTAGCAAATGACCCTGCGATTGAAAGAATTGCAACTCCTCGTATGGCTCTTACTTGTGCAGAATATTTAGCATTTGAAAAGGGAATGCATGTTTTGGTAATCTTAACTGACCTTACAAATTATGCAGAAGCACTTCGTGAAGTTTCTGCAGCTAGAAAAGAAGTTCCAGGTCGTCGTGGTTATCCAGGTTATTTATATACTGACCTTTCAACAATTTATGAAAGAGCAGGAAGACTTAAAGGTAGACCTGGTTCCATTACACAAATTCCTATTTTAACAATGCCAGAAGATGATATTACTCACCCAATACCTGACCTTACAGGATATATCACAGAAGGACAAATTATTCTTTCAAGAGAATTATATAAACAAGGTATTCAACCACCAATTTTTGTAATTCCTTCATTATCAAGACTTAAAGATAAAGGTATCGGGAAAGGAAAGACAAGAGAAGATCATGCTGATACAATGAACCAAATCTATGCAGGTTATGCTTCTGGTAGAGAGGCTCGTGAATTGGCAGTAATCTTAGGTGAATCTGCATTATCAGAAGCAGATAAAGCTTTTGCAAAATTTGCAGATGCTTTTGACAAGAAATATGTTGACCAAGGATATGAAACAAACAGAACGATAGAAGAAACTTTAAACTTAGGTTGGGAATTATTAAGTATAGTTCCAAGAATAGAACTTAAGAGAATTAGAGAGGAATATATTGATAAATATTTAGGAAAGACAGAATAAAGGGGAGATATAGATGGCAAAGCTAAATGTAAATCCTACACGTATGGCTCTTTCTAATCTCAAAGGAAGACTTGTAACTGCTAAAAGAGGTCATAAACTTCTTAAAGATAAACAAGATGAACTTATGAGAAGATTTATAGAAATGATTAGAAAGAATAAAAAACTTCGTCTTGAAGTTGAAGAAGAACTTTCGAATTCATTTAAATCTTTTCTTTTAGCAAGTGCTGTTATGAGTCCCGAATTTTTGGAACAAGCTGTGGCCTTTCCGAAAGAACAAGTATCCGTTGCTATTGAAACAAAAAATGTAATGAGTGTAAATATTCCTAAAATGGAATTTGACAGAACAGGATCAAGTGGAGCAATATTTCCTTATGGTTATGCTCAAACCTCCTCTGAACTAGATGATGCAATTTTAGAATTACATTCAGTAATGGATAAGCTTTTAGAACTTGCAGAAGTTGAAAAAGCTTGTCAATTAATGGCAGATGAAATTGAAAAGACTCGTAGAAGAGTAAATGCTCTTGAGTACAGAACAATTCCGGATTTGGAAGAAACTATTAAATTCATCAGAATGAAACTAGATGAAAACGAAAGAGCTACTATTACAAGACTTATGAAAGTTAAGGATATAATAGCTAAACAAGTATAAAAAAGGCTGTTGCGATTTGCAACAGCTTTTTTAAATCTTTATATACTATGATTAAATCACTTGCAAAAGTTTTTATATAATAGTATAATAAAATAGTATAATAAATGCAATTATATAAATTATTTTTAAGGAGTGATATTATGGATAATTTAAAAAATGATGATTTTGATGCTAAAGAAAACTTAGAAGAAAAACATGAAGAAGGTTCAGCTGAAGAAATTAAAAAAGAAGAGACTGTTAACGAAAATATCGAAAAAAAAGATATTGAAGAAAAGGTAATTGAAGAAAAGGCAGTTGAAGAAAAAGTTGTTGAATCTAATACTAAATCTGATGAAATTGAAGAAAGTCAAGTTGACATTAAAGAAAGTTTTGATAAATTTGTTTCTAAGAAAAATTTATTAGAATATATTATGTGTGGTATTTCAGTAGTTTTCATACTTGATTTAGTTTATATGATTATTAAGCTTATAAGTTTGGGAGGTTTTAATGCTACAGGAAATAAGTCAGATGATGCTTTATCTGGATTAACAAAAGTTGCTTCTAGAGCAAATTCTATAAAGACAATTGCTAATCTTAGAGATTTTTCTCACTTTTTAGTTTTCCTATCAATAGTATTAATTGCAATTATGTTTTACAAAAGTACAGTTCTTGATAAGAAAAAAGACTTTTTTAAACTTACTAAGAATTTATACTTTATAGGAGTAAATATTATTGTTGTAGTAGCTAGTTTGCTTTTAAAGTCAACTTTTAATCATTTATCAACAGTTATGCTATATATATCTATTCTAGTTTATTTAGCATCAATTGCAGGATTTGGTTATATAGTTTATACTCTTTATTTAAGATTATTTAAAAATAAATAATAAAGTGAGTTGAAAAATTGTGAATTTTTCTATCTACTAGTAAGATATAGATTAAATTCTATAAAATTAAATAGTTTAATAAATTAGTTTATCAGATTTATATTTGATAAACTTTTTTATTGTTGTTAATAATAGTCTAGTGAAAAATATTCCAGTTCGTAATATTATAAATCAAGTTTATTTGTATTTTTATTCTTTTATAAATTTAGCACTTAAAAATGATATTATAAGTGATTAAATGATAATAAAAAAAGTAAAGAGTTTTTTATAAAATTGTGGATAAGTTGAATAACTTGTGGATAAGTGGATATTTTGACCTTTATTTTGTGGATAACTTTTATAAAAATGTGGGATAACTTTTTGTTTTAGGTAGGAAATCGGGAAAAAATTGGTTATTTTAACATTATCAATAAGAACCTCACCCTTCCACGATGCTTTGCATCGGGTGGGTGCCCGAGAACCTTGTTGCTTCGCAATAAAAAAATTGTGAATAAAATATTTTTTAAAAAATATTTTAAAAAGCTATGCTTTTTTTAAAAAATGTGGTATTATTATTGTAGATAAATATTTCATAATTTTGTGAGAAATATCTTTTATCGATTTAAAATTTAAGATTTTAAAAATTTTAAGGAGGACATACAAAATGGAAGAAAACAAAGGCTGCGGCTGTGGTTGTGGTTGCGAAGAAGAAATGGAAGCTGAATTATTAGTTTTTGAAAATGAAGATGGAAAAGAAGAAACTTTTGAAGTTATAGGAGTTTTTGAAGTTGAAGAAAAAGAATATATGGCTCTTCAAAGTCAAGAAGATGGAAGTATATTACTTTGCAAATATATAGAAAAAGAAGACGGAGAATTTGAAGTTGAAGAAATCGAGGATGATGAAGAATTCAACAAGGTTTCTGATGCGTTTGACGCTTTAGTTGAAGAAGACGACGAATAGAATTAGTCTATAAGGTGCCGTTATCGGCACTTTATTTTTTTGAAAGAGGTTTTTATGTTAAAAGCAATTTGTTTAGATTTAGATGGAACTCTGTTAGATGATGACAAAAAAATATCTTCTCGGAGCTTTGCTTTATTGGATAATTTAATAGGAAATGGGATAGAAGTTGTAATCGCTACAGGAAGACATTTTTATATGGCATCAGGCTTTTTACAACCTTTAAAAAGAGATATTATGGTCTGTGCAAATAATGGAGCGATGAGCAGATTTAAGGAATCTAGTAAATTAGTTAATGTTGAATATGTAAATAATTCTAAATTTTTAGAAGTTTATAATAAGGCTCTGGATTGTGGAATGAATCCTTATGTTTATGTAGATTCTTTTGTTGATGGTTATCATTTAGCCATAAAAGACGGACAACCTAAGAAAAGTCATTTCGAAGAAAATATTGCAGATAAAAAGATTGCCACAGACAGCATCAGATATTTTAGTCAGGTTGATATAAAGTCTCTAGAAACTGTCTTATGTATAGCTTTCTTAGATCAAAAAGAAAAGATTGATGAATTTTATGGATTATTCAAGGATGAACATAATTTGGTTAAAAATAGATATATGATTCCAAATGGAAAAAAAGTTTTGGAATTTCAATCTGAAAAAGCTGATAAATGGGTTGCTATAACTAATTATCTTAAGAGCAAGAATATTAGTCTTTCAGATGTTGTATCTTTTGGTGACGAATTTAATGATAAGTCTATGATTAAAAATTCAGGAATTGGTTTTGCAATGAAAAACGGGATTGATGAATTAAAATCTTTGACAAATAATATTACTGAATTTACAAATAATGAAGATGGGGTATATTTTGAGTTGAAGAAATTATTTAAAGATGTTTTAGGAGAAAAAAATGGCTTGTAATTTAAAGTTTAATGGAATAAATGGAGAATTTTCTTTAGATAAGTATAGAGGAAAAAAGATAGTATTGTATTTTTATCCAAAGGATAATACTTCAGGTTGTACTCTGGAAGCTATCCAATTTAGTGAACTTAAAAGTGAATTTGAAAAGTTAAATGCCGTTATAATCGGTGTTAGTAAAGATTCTTTAGCTAGCCACAAGAAATTTATTGAAAAACATAATTTAAGTGTTGAATTAGTATCTGATGAAGATATTTCTATTCAAGAGCATTTTGATGTTTGGAAACTTAAAAAAATGTGTGGTAAAGAGTATATGGGAACTGTTAGATCCACTTTTATTCTAGATGATAAAGGAAATATTTTAAAAGAGTTTAGAAATGTAAAGGCTAAGGATCATGCTATAAAAGTTTTAGAAGCATTGAAGGAATTATAATGTTAGAGGAAGATTTTTACAGAACATATTCAAAATATCTTAAAGACATTTATGGAGAAAAAGTTTATAAACTGCCTGTTAAATTAAATTTGAGCTGTCCAAATAGAGACGGTAATATTGCAACAGGTGGTTGTATTTTTTGTGGAGAAGAAGGCGGTTCTTTTGAAAATTGTAATATTTCTATGCCCGTAAGAGAACAGGTTTTGAGAAATAAGGCTTATATATCAAAAAAATATAATGCAAAAAAATTTATTGTCTATTTTCAAAATTTTACTAATACATATCTTGGAATAGAAGATTTTAAAAAGATGATTGCAGATAGTATTGTTGATGAGGACATAATTGGGGTTTCTCTATCAACAAGACCTGATTGTATTTTAGAAGAACAATTGTTATTTTTAAAGAATTTTCAAAAGAACAGAAAGTTAGAAATAGACTTTGAGCTTGGATTACAGACTGTAAATTATAGAACTTTAATAAAACTAAATAGAGGACATACATTGGCTGAATTTATAAATGCTGTTAATTTAATTCACAAATTTGAATTTAGAGTTTGTAGTCATATAATAGTTGGGCTTCCTTGGGATGATGAATTGGATATGGTGGAGTCTGCAAAGATTTTATCCGCTCTAAAAGTTGAAGAGGTAAAATTACATTCACTCTATATCGTAAAAAATACGGTCTTGGGAGAAATGTATTCAAATGGTGAAATAGAATTAATAAGTAAGGAAAAATTTATTGATTTAGTTATTTCTTTTTTAAGAAATTTAGATGAAAAAATAGTTTTACAAAGACTACTTGGTCGTGTTCCTGAAGAAAATAGTTTGTTTTGTAATTGGAGTACGAGTTGGTGGAAAATTAGAGATGAAATTTTAGAAAAAATGGAAAGGAATAATTTTAAACAGGGAGATTTGTTTAATAATTTTGAAGGAGTAGTGAAAAAATAATGAAAAACTATGGACTTTTTGACGTTATTGGTCCTATAATGATTGGACCTTCAAGTTCTCATACTGCAGGAGCTTGTAGGCTTGGACGAATTGCAAAAATTATTTATGCAAGAGATATAAAGAAAGTAATTTTTCATTTACATGGAAGTTTTAAAAATACATATCAAGGACATGGTACGGATAGAGCCTTGGTTGGTGGAATATTGGGATATGATACTGATGATGAAAGAATAAGGGACTCTTTAACTATTGCAAAAAGTAGAGGGATAGAATTTTCTTTCGTTCCTATGGATTTGTTATATGCACATCCAAATACTGTTAAAACTGAATTTATTGATCCAAACGGAGAGAGCTTTTATGTAATAGGCTCTTCAATTGGTGGTGGAGCCATTGAAATAACAAATATTAATGGGGTTGATGTTAAATTTGGAGGAGTCTATAATACAATAATCCTTAAATATAATGATAGATACGGAATGATTGCACAAGTTAGTACGATTTTAGCTGAGAACAAGATAAATATAGGTAGTTTGATTATGAATAGAGAAGAGGGAGTTGCATCTGCGGTTATGGAAATTGATGGTGGAATTGATGAAATGGCTATTTATAGAATAAGTAAATTACCAGATATGTTAGAATGTATGATTTTAAAACCATTATAGGAGGTTATATGATTTCTTCAGGAGCACAATTATTAAATTTATGTAAAGAAAAAAATAAAAAAATCAGTGAAATTGCATTAGAACATCAACTAGAAGAAATGGGTATAACAGAAGAAGAACTTTTAGGGATGCTTAGGGAAACCTATGAGGTAATGAAGGCTTCAGCATCTGATGTTATAACGAATGATAAAATCAATCCATTCAAGATAACTGGTGGGAATGCAAAGAAAATTTTAAGATATGCACAAAGTGGAAAAAGCATCTTAGGAGAGTCTATGGTTACTGCAATTGCTAGAGGTTTTTCAACTTCTGAAGTAAACGCAGGGATGGGAAAAATCGTAGCTGCACCTACAGCTGGAGGTGCTGGAATTTTACCTGGAAGTCTCTCTTGGATTCAAGATAAATATAATTTTACAGATGATGAAATGCTAATGGCACTTTTAGTTTCTGGAACTATTGGAAGAATTATTGCAACAAATGCAACAATCTCTGGAGCTGAAGGTGGTTGTCAAGCTGAATGTGGAGCTGCGGCAGCAATGAGTGCAGCAGCAATAGTAGAATTGCATGGAGGAACTGCTGAACAATCTTTGACAGCATCATCATTTGCAATGCTTTCAGTATTGGGATTGGTTTGTGATCCGGTAGCAGGCCTTGTAGAATTTCCTTGTGCTTTAAGAAATGGAACAGGAACTATTAATGCTCTAGTTGCAAGTGATATTGCGCTTGCGGGGGTTGAATGTATAGTGCCTTTCGATGAAGTAGTTCAAGCAATGTATGAAGTTGGAAATGCCTTACCTGAAACATTGAGAGAAACAGCTTTAGGTGGATGTGCAGCTTGTCCATCTGCAAAAAAAATGGAATGTAAAGTATTTCCAAACAGATTAAGTTAATAACGGACTTTTTTAAGTCCTATTTATGCAGAAATGGTGGAACTGGTAGACACGCTATCTTGAGGGGGTAGTGAGCAAAGCTTGTGAGGGTTCGAATCCCTTTTTCTGCACCAACTCCGTTAGTTAAACTAATGGAGTTTTTTTAGGTTCAGTAACTAAGGTTGGGGAGTAAAAGATCCTCAGCCTTAGTTACTGAACCTATTTCAATAATTGTGGACATTAAGCTGAAATTATGTTATAATCTTCAAAAGGGACTTCTTGTGTAGATTTTAGGCTTTTCTACACAAGATGGGGAGTCTTTTATATCGGTTTACATTGAAATAATAGCCTGTATTTATTTAAAATGTAAATTTAGTAGTTAACTTTTATTCAAGTGAGATTTAAGGAAATTTTACTTGAAAGTTTAGTATTTATTATGGAAGGAACAAGAAATAATGAAACAGAAAATTTCAAAACGAATTATGTCATTATTTATGATGATTTGTATGGTTTTTCAGGTTTTTATTTCAAGTGTTACTACAGAAGCGGCACCTGGAGCTAAACCTGAAGTCTCTCATACCGATTTAGACTTATCAAAACTAGATTTGTATGAGTTTAAATGTAGACAAGAAAATATGAAAGTTATTCATATGAGTCAAAGCGTATTGAAAAAGCATGTCGTTCCAAATGGCAATTGGAAGGAGAGTACTGTGTTTATGCACAAATTTAATAGAACTCCACACCAACAAAATTTCAACGATGTTTTAGAATTGCTATTTACAGACGCTGGAAGAATTAATGGGAAAAAGGTAAATGTAAGAGTTAAGGTTAATCGTTTACAATTAAATCCTACTCAATATTATGGGAAACAAGATAATTTTAATAATGAGAATGCTGGAGTGCCATTTTTAACAGTCGACCAAAACTGGGGAGATAGTGGTATTCAGTTGATGGACTATGTTTATCCTGATCATCCTAATTTCAATGATAACAATGAACAAGGTTTCAATACAAAAACAAATTGTACTGTTACATTAGAATATGATGATGGAACACCTTGTGATGTTAAACTAACAATGGTACCTACAGACATAGACGTAAAACCTGGTAATACTATAGCAAATAATCATAAGACTACATTTTATGAATGTATGTTAGTAGAAAATTATACTCAAACAATTGATAAATTAGTATATAATGAACAGTATGATTTAATAGAGTATGACGAAGGAGCTTGGCATTACTGGCGTCCAAAATCAACAATATCTTCTCAAGGAACATCAGGTCCTGACGAATTTAATAAAACCGGATTCGTTATGCGTTCTGTAAACAACAAAGTATCTTTCGGTTTTAATACGGCAGCTACTAGTGGAGGACTTTTCAAATTCTTTGCAGAAGTACCTTACTATAACAATCCAGAAAAAACTCCTAAAAAAGTTGTTGACAGGCAAGAAGCTCCTAAGAGAATTGGCGAACCAATAAACTATACAGTTACTTATACTGTTCCAAGACCTGGAGTTGATATAATTGACGATATAAAGACATTAAAATTTACTGATCAATTTGATAAGAAAGTAGATTTTAAATCTGCACAAGTAAAATTAGACGGAAAAATTTTAACTGAGAATGTTGATTATAAATTAACAAAGGTTGAAGCTCAAGGGGTGCCACCCACTATAGAAATAGATATTATTAATAAATCTTTATTTAGTAGAGATAAAGCTGGAAAAGTTTATGAAATTGTTTATAATACTGAGACAAATGAAAAAGCTTTAGTAAATGGTGATGACAAGGTAATTAACTCCACTGCAAGAATGTATTTTGATGGGATTCCTGCGTTTGCCAATACTGTTGAAACAAAATTAATACCACCAACTCCTACTAAACCTCAAAAAGAAGTTTATACAGGTGAGTCTACAGTAAATATAGATGGTAAAACTGTTAATCCAGAACAAGAGCTTACTTATGCAATAAAATATACAAATACCAAGTATACAGAAGTTGATGCAACAATTACAGATAAACTTCCTAATCATACAAGCTTTGTATCTGCAGATAATAATGGAACTTTTGAAAATGGAACTGTAAAATGGAATAAGAAGATTGCACCTGGAGAAACATGGACAGTTACATTTAAAGTTAAGATTGATAAAGAGGTTAATGGAGAAGTAATTAAAAACCATGCAACTGTAAATGATGGTGAAAATAGTTACGATACAAATGAAACAACAAACCCAACAGCAACAAAACCAGTTAAGGACGTATTTAATAGTCAAGATACAAATACAAGTATAGATGGTAAGGAAGTAAAGGCAAAAGATGAACTACTTTACAAGATAACTTACAAGAATACTACAGGACAAGTACAAAAGGTTGTAATAAAGGATAAAATACCTGCACATACAACTTTTGTAAAGGGTTCAGCAACAAATAATGGAGTCTTCAAAGACGGAGAAATCACTTGGACAAAAGAAAATGTAGCAAATGGAGAAACAGTAGTTGTTACATTTAAGGTAAAAGTAGATGATAATGTAAATGGAGATAAAATATTAAATAAAGCTAATGTAGCAGATGGAAATAATAATTTCGATACAAATGAAACAACAAATCCAACAGCGACAAAACCAGTTAAGTCTGTATTTAATAGTCAAGATACAAATACAAGTATAGACGGTAAGGAAGTAAAAGCAAAAGATGAATTACTTTACAAGATAACTTACAAGAATACAACTGGTCAAGTTCAAAAAGTTGTAATAAAGGATAAGATTCCAGCTCATACAACTTATGTAGAAAATTCTGCAGATAATGGTGGAACTTTTGCAAATGGAGAAATCACTTGGACAAAAGAAAATGTAGCAGATGGAGAAACAGTAGTAGTTACATTTAAAGTAAAAGTAGATGACAATGTAAATGGACAAAAGATTCTAAATAAGGCAAATGTAGTAGATGGAAGTAATGATTTTGATACAAATGAAACAACAAATCCAACAGCAACAAAACCAGTTAAGGATGTCTTTAATCCTAAGGATAGTAAAACAAGTATAGATGGTAAAGAAGCAAAAGCAAAAGATGAGCTACTTTACAAGATAACTTACAAGAATACTACAGGAAAAGAACAAAAGGTTGTAATAAAGGATAAGATTCCAGCTCATACAACTTATGTAGAAGGATCAGCTAATAATAATGGAGTCTTCAAGGACGGAGAAATTACTTGGACAAAGGAAAATGTAGCAAATGGAGAAACAGTAGTAGTTACATTTAAAGTAAAAGTAGATGACAATGTAAATGGGGATAAGATTGTAAATAAAGCAAATGTAGTTGATGGAAGTAATACATTTGATACAAATGAAACAACAAATCCAACAGCGACAAAACCTGTAAAAGATGTCTTTGATAGTAAAGATGATAAGACAAGTATAGATAGTAATGAAGTAAAAGCAGGCCAAGAACTACTTTACAAGATAACTTACAAGAATACTACAGGAAAGGTACAAAAGGTTGTAATAAAGGATAAGATTCCAGCTCATACAACATATGTAAAAGATTCAGCAGATAACAAAGGAATTTACAAAGACGGAGAAATCACTTGGACAAAAGAAAATGTAGCAGATGGAGAAACAGTAGAAGTTACATTTAAGGTAAAAGTAGATGACAATGTAAATGGAGAAAAAATCTTAAATAAAGCAAAAGTGGCTGATGGAAGTAATAAATTTGATACAAATGAAACAACAAATCCAACAGCGACAAAACCTGTTAAGTCTGTATTTAATAGTCAAGATACTACAAAGAGTATAGATGGTAAGGAAGTAAAGGCAAAAGATGAACTACTTTACAAGATAACTTACAAGAATACAACAGGAAAAGCTCAAAAGGTCGTAATAAAAGATAGAATCCCAGAACATACAAGTTATGTAGAAAATTCTGCAGATAATGGTGGAACTTTTGCAAATGGAGAAATCACTTGGACAAAAGAAAATGTAGCAGACGGAGAAACAGTAGTAGTTACATTTAAGGTAAAAGTAGATGACAATGTAAATGGAGAAAAAATCTTAAATAAAGCAAATGTAGTTGATGGAAATAATAATTTCGATACAAACGAAACAACAAATCCAACAGCGACAAAACCTGTAAAAGATGTCTTTGATAGTAAAGATGATAAGACAAGTATAGATAGTAATGAAGTAAAAGCAGGCCAAGAACTACTTTACAAAATAACTTACAAAAATACAACAGGAAAGGTACAAAAGGTTGTAATAAAAGATAAGATTCCAGCTCATACAACATATGTAAAAGATTCAGCAGATAACAAAGGAATTTATAAAGACGGAGAAATTACTTGGACTAAGGAAAATGTAGCAGACGGAGAAACAGTAGAAGTTACATTTAAGGTAAAAGTAGACGACAATGTAAATGGAGAAAGAATCTTAAATAAGGCAAAAGTAGCAGATGGAAGTAATACATTTGACACAAATGAAACAACAAATCCAACTTCTACAAAACCATTAAAAGATGTTTTTGATAGTAAAGATACAAATACAAGTATAGACGGTAAGGAAGTAAAAGCAGGGCAAGAATTACTTTACAAAATAACTTACAAGAATACTACAGGAAAAGTACAAAAAGTTGTAATAAAAGATAGAATACCAGAACATACAACTTATGTAAAAGATTCAGCAGATAATGCTGGAGTATACAAAGACAGAGAAATCACTTGGACAAAAGAAAATGTAGCAGATGGAGAAACAGTAGAAGTTACATTTAAGGTAAAAGTAGATGACAATGTAAGTGGAGAAAAGATTCTAAATAAGGCAAATGTAGTTGATGGAAATAATAATTTCAATACAAATGAAACAACAAATCCAACAGCAACAAGACCTTTTAAGGATGTATTCAATAGTCAAGATGATAAGACAAGTATTGATGGTAAGAGAGTAAGGGGAAAAGATGAACTACTTTACAAGATAACTTACAAGAATACAACAGGAAAAGTCCAAAAGGTTGTAATAAAGGATATGATACCAGAACATACGAGATATGTAGAAGGATCAGCAGATAATGGTGGAATTTACAAAGATGGAGAAATTACTTGGACAAAGGAAAAAGTAGCAGATGGAGAAACAGTAGAAGTTACATTCAAGGTAAAAGTAAACGCAAATGTAAATGGAGAAAGAATCTTAAATAAGGCAAATGTAGCAGATGGAAGTAATAAATTTGATACAAATGAAACAACAAATCTAACACCATTAAGACCGAAGCCAGCAATACCAAAAACAGGATACGGAGTAAACACAGCATTGTATACAGTATTATTGGGATTATCAACAGGAGCACTAGGTGCGATGAAGATCAGATATAGAAGAAAGAAAAAGAAATAAATTCTTGAAAAAGTAAATATTTGATAGAGAAGAGATTGGGAATAAAAATCCCAATCTTCAGACTGATGACAAAGGTGTCAATGATAAAACATTGGCACTTTTTTAGTGGAGAAAATAAGGAAAAAGTAGTATAATAATATAAAAGAAGATGTTGAAAATGCTACATAAGAATGATGAAAAATATTTGAAATACAAGAAAGCAGTGTTTATTTGTTCAATATTGGATACATGTAGCAAGTTAGAACAATTAGTAGTAATTAGACAAGTGGAGGTGATTTAGCATGAAATATTTCTTTATGGTCATAGATTATATCATACCGGTTCTAATGATTGTTTCATATCCATGGTGGAAAAAAATTGCTAATGGTGATATTAATCGTTATTCGGGAATGAGGACTTCTTTATCAATGAAAAATGAAGAAAATTGGAAGAAAGCAAATTTGTTATGTGGGAAATATTGTTTTAGAGTAGGGATAGTTTTATTTATTTTTGTCGCTATAATGAGATATATTAAAATAGTTTCAATGGAATGGAATTCTTTAATTGTTACATCTATTAGTATTATCAGTATGATTGCGTTAACCTTATTCGTAAATAAAAAGATTAAAGAAGTGTAGTTTTGTATTCAATGTGATATTATTGATTTTTGAAGATAATTAATAGGATTTTATATTAAATTATTATATGGAAGGTGATTGTTAAATAGTGAGAAATAGAATTAAAGAATATAGAAAACCATTAGGGCTATCACAACATCGTTTGGCTAAAAAGGTAGGAGTTTCGAGAGTGAGCATAAATAAAATAGAAACTGGTAAAGTTGTTCCGAGCTTGAAACTAGCCAATGATATATCAGAAGTACTGGGGGAGTGTATTTATAAAATATTTGATTTGGATGGGAACGAGACTTATTGCCATAAAGGTTGCGAATGATATTCTGTGATGAATATATTTTTGAAGAAGCAGTTTCATTAATATTGCTTCTTTTTTTATTAAGGTTCAGTATAGGGTTTGGGAGTAAAAGATCTTCAGCCTTTTAATTTGTAAAAAAAGCACAGACAAAACTTATGCTTTGTCTGCACTCTGGAGATTGGGAAATAAAATCCCAATCTTTTTTTGTACCCTTGGTCTCACATCAATTGTATCATAACAATTAAATCGCTTTACTACCTAATTTTAAATTGACATTGAAGTAAAAATGTTGTAAAATAATTATGAATACAAGTTTTTAAAATTTTGTTTTTCTGTACTAGCAATTATTGATATTGTTAATTTTGTTTATACAGAGGTTTTAAAAATTGTGATAATAAAAAGAGGTGAATAAAGTGAGTGTGAACACTTTTAAAGGTGGAAAGCATATCCACGACTTTAAAGAGTTGACTAATTCGAAACCTGTCAATTTTGGTTTTGTTCCTAAGATAGTAACAATACCTCTATTACAACACTCAGGAGCACCCGCTACTTGTTTGGTTAGCAAAAATGATTTGGTAAAAGTTGGACAAAAAATTGGAGAAGCATCAGCTTTTATTTCTGCAAATGTACATTCAAGCGTTAGTGGGAAAGTTAAGTCTATTGATGAGATTATGACTGCAACAGGTGTTATGTGTCAAGGAGTAACTATCGAAAATGACGGTTTGGACGAATTGGGATATGAAGAAAAGAATTTAACTATTGACGAAGTAAGCGCGACAGACATAATAGACGCCATAAAAGAAGCCGGCATTGTCGGACTTGGGGGCGCAGGATTTCCTACTCATGTAAAGTTGACAGCTAGAGAAGGACAAATTACAGATTACATAATAATAAACTGCGCTGAATGTGAGCCATATTTAACAAGTGATCAACTTATGATGGAATTATATCCTGAAAAAGTTGTTATGGGACTTTTACTTGCAATGAAGGCAATGGGGGCAAAAAAAGGTATTTTAGGTATCGAAGACAATAAGCCACTTGCTATTGACAAGTTAAAAGAAGCGTCAAAGTCTTATCCTGAGGTAACTGTAAGTGTTGTAAAGACTAAATATCCTCAAGGAGATCAAAAAAGACTTATTCAAGCTACAACTGGAATAGTTGTACCTTCAGGAGCTTCTACTTCTGCGGTTGGTATAAGAGTAATAAATGCTAATACTGCAATTGCAATTAAAGATGCTGTTTTGCATGGGAAACCTCTATATGAAAAATTGGTTACTATGACAGGACATGCACTAAAAGAACCACAAAATGTTATGGTTAGAGTAGGATCAAAAGTTTCTGATATTGTAGAATTTATTGGAGGATATGAAAGTGAACCTGGAAAAATTATTTCAGGTGGACCGATGATGGGTGAAACACAATATACTCCTAATGTTACTACAGGTAAAGCTATGGGTGGACTACTTTTTATGACTCAGGAAGAAAGCGCTCCTAAAGCTGTAAGTCCTTGCATAAGATGTGGTAGATGTGTTGATATATGTCCTGTGTACTTACAGCCTTTATATTTACAGCTTTATACTTTGAAACATAGAGTTGAAGATGCGGAAAAATTACATTTAATGGATTGTATTGAATGCGGTTCCTGCTCATATATTTGTCCATCAAACAGACCTTTAGTTGAAACTATTAGACTTGGAAAAGCCGAAGTTAGAAAACAAGGTAAAGGAAAGAGAGCATAAGGAGGGTACTATGGACGAAAAAGATTTAAAAGTTGAAGCCCCTTCTGAATTGGAAAAGGGAACAGATATAGATACAAGAGAAACTGAAATCGTGTCTGAAAAAGTTGAAGAAGTAAAACAGGTTGCAACTGAAAATGTTGAAGAAACTTCTACTTCAGAAGAAACAAAAACTGAAAGACCAGTTAGAGAAAGACGTGAAAGAACTCCTAGAGAGCCTAGAGAAAGAGTGGAACGTCCTGCAAGAGAAAGAAGCTCAAGGGTTGCCTCTGATGAGGTATCAACAAGTTCTGAAACAACAGAAAATTCAGAATCAGGAGAAGAGGCAAAAAGCGAAAGACCAGTTAGAGAAAGACGCGAAAGAACTCCTAGAGAACCTAGAGAGAGATCTGAAAGACCTACAAGAGAAAGAAGAGAGAGGTCAGCAGAAAGTGGTGAAGCTTCAGAAGAAAAACCTGCAAGAGAAAGAAGAGAAAGACCTGCAAGAGGTGGACGTAATGAAGAACCTCAAATCAAATTATTTGTAGGATCATCTCCTCATTTGAGAAGTGAAGCAACAGTAAGTACTGTTATGAGAGATGTTGTTATAGCTTTAATACCAACATTACTTGCTGGAATTTATTTCTTTGGGCTTAGAGCCTTATTGGTTACATTAGTGTCAGTAGTTTTTGCTGTAGGTTCTGAATATCTTTACGAAAAATTAACACATAAATCAATTACTATAAAAGATTATTCAGCAGTAATTACTGGAATGCTTTTAGCTTTCAATGTTCCGGTTACTATTCCTTACTGGATGGTTGCACTTGGAAGTATATTTGCCATTATAATCGTTAAGCAATTATACGGGGGACTTGGAATGAACTTTATGAACCCTGCACTTGCTGCAAGAGCTGCATTAATGGCATCATTCCCAACGGCGATGGCAAATTACGTTGCACCTAACTCAGGGATTTCAAATTTAATAAATTCCTCAACTTATTCTTCACTAGATGCTACAACTTTTGCGACACCTTTATCAAAGGGAACTCAAGTAAATTTTCTTGAAGCATTCATAGGTGTTAGAGGAGGTTGTATTGGTGAAGTTTCAACTATATGCTTATTGATTGGAGCTGGATATTTATTGTATAGAGGAGTTATTCAACTTAGAATTCCATTAGTATTTATATCTACAACAGCAGTTGTTTTAGCTCTTACAGGAACTCCTGTAGCAAATTTACCAGTTCAACTTTTAATGGGTGGACTAATATTAGGGGCATTCTTTATGGCTACTGATTATGTATCAGCTCCCGTTAATAGAAAGGCTCAAGTATTTTTCGCTATGGGTTGTGGTATAATTACCGCACTTATAAGAAACTTTGGTAATTTACCTGAAGGTGTAAGTTATTCTATCCTATTTATGAATATTTTAACACCACTTTTAGAAAAATATTGTGTCCCTAAAGTTTTTGGAGAAGGGAGAGTTAAAAAGTAATGAAAGAAACTATTAAATTGACAGTCAGATTGTTTTTAATTACTGCAATTGCAGGTTTCGTTCTTGCATTTGCAAATAGTTTTACTTCTCCGGTGATTAAAGCAAGAGAAAAGGCTCAATATGAGGCAGCTTTAAAAGAAGTTTTTGCCGATGCAGATAAGTTTGAAACTTTAGAAGAAGCAAAACTTAATACAATAAAAACAAAGATAAAAAACATAGAAAAGATAGAAGTTGCGAAGAAATCAGATAAAACAGTTGGATATGTTTTTAAAACATTGGGGAAAAATGGTTATGGTGGAGATATTTCAATGCTTATGGCTGTAAATATTGAAAATAAAACTATAGTTGGTTTCAAAGTTTTAAAACATAGTGAAACACCTGGACTTGGAAGTAGAGTAACAACTGACGAATATGCTAAAAGTGTTGTTGGAAATAAAGTTACTGAGCATTTAGTTAAAAATTTAAATCCAGATGCAGATAATGATATTCAAGCAATAACAGGAACAACAATAAGTGTTAATGCCGTTCTAAATGGGTTAAATGCTGCAATAGACGCATTACAAGAACTTGAAAAGTAGGAGGGATGATATGAAATTAAAAAAGATTTTCTTTGATGGTATATTTTCAAATAACCCTGTACTTGTTCAACTTGTTGGGATGTGTTCAGTATTAGCCGTAACAACAAGCGTTGTAAATGCAATAGGGATGGGTTCATCAGTAATATTTGTAGTAACTTGTTCAAATATTGTAATTTCAATCCTTAGAAAGTTTATTCCGGATAAAGTTAGAATACCTGCGTATGTTGTAATTATAGCGACATTCGTAACATTAGTACAAATGTTCTTATCAGCATACATACCTGCACTATATGATAGTTTGGGACTTTTTATACCACTAATAGTAGTAAACTGTTTAATCTTAGCAAGAGCAGAATCTTTTGCATCAAAGAATTCGGTTTTTTCATCAATGATAGACGGAATAGGACAAGGAGTTGGTTTTACTTGTGCATTGATTGTACTGGCAAGTGTTCGTGAAATTTTAGGTAATGGGACTTGGTTAGGATTTCCAATTCTTGGGAAAAATTATGTAAGTATAGGTGTTATCACACAAGCTCCAGGAGCCTTTATTATTCTTGGACTTTTAGTAGCAGGATTTAATATGATAAGTAGAAAAGTTAATGCTAAAAAAGAAGGAGGTAACTAATGGGTACAATATTAAAAATTTTAGTTGCATCAATTTTAGTAAATAACTATGTTTTAGGACAATTCTTGGGAATTTGTCCATTGATTGGTGTATCAAATAAAGTTGAAACTGCATTTGGTATGGGTATGGCAGTTACATTCGTAATTACAATTTCAAGTGCTGTAACTTGGGTAATTCAAAAAACATTATTGGATACTTTAGGACTTGAATATTTACAAACAATTGTGTTTATACTTGTAATAGCGACTTTAGTACAATTTGTTGAAATGGTACTCAAAAAGATGAGTCCAAATCTTTATAATGCATTGGGAGTTTTCCTTCCACTTATAACTACAAACTGTGTAGTTTTAGGAGTTGCAATTACAAATATACAAAAAGAATATAATTTGTTAGAAACAATATTTAATGGTATGGGGGCATCACTTGGATTTTTATTAGCCATTGTGTGCTTGGCTTCTATAAGAGAAAAGTTGGAATTGACAGAAGTTCCTAAAAATCTTGAAGGAGTTCCTCTTACATTAATTACCATTGGACTTATGTCTTTGGCATTTTATGGATTTGCGGGATTAGTATAGAGGTGAGATTATGAATGATATAATGATACCGGTTTTGTTACTTGGTGTTTTAGGTATTTTATTTGCATTGATACTCGGATTTGCATCAAAAGTATTTTTTGTAAAAGTTGATGAAAAAGTTATACAAGTTAGAAACGAATTACCAGGCGCAAACTGTGGTGCTTGTGGCTTTCCGGGTTGTGATGGTCTTGCGAAGGCTATTGCTGAAGGATCAGCAGGAATAAATGCTTGTCCTGTTGGTGGAGCTGACTTAGTTGCAAGGCTTGCAAAACTTTTAGGAACTGAAGCTGGCGATGTTCAAAGAATGGTAGCTTGTGTAATGTGTCAAGGTGACAAGGATTTCGCGAAAGAAAAATACATATATACTGGCATTAGAGATTGTAGAGTAAACAACTCAATGCAAGGAGGAAGTAAGACTTGTGCTTATGGATGTTTGGGCTGTGGTACTTGTCAAGATGTTTGTGGATTCAATGCAATAGATATGATAAATGGACTTGCAGTTGTAAATAAAGAAAATTGTACAGCATGTAACAAATGTATAGAAATTTGTCCAAAGAACTTAATTGATTTAGTTCCTTATGAACAAACAGTTATGGTAAAATGTAAGAGCTTTGCAGCTGGAAATGTTGTTAAAAATGCTTGTAAAGTTGGATGTATCGGTTGTAAAATGTGTGCAAGAGTATATCCTGAAGCATTTGTAATTGAAAACAATTTGGCTGTTGTAAATTATAAACAAGGTTTAGAGGAAGATTTACTTTTACAAGCTGCAGATAAATGTCCTACAAATGCAATTCATCCAGGATTAATAAAGAAAATGGCTGAAAAAGTAAATGAAGTAGCATAAACTTAATTAGAGAAGAAATTTAATGATTTCTTCTCTTTTTGTATTATTTTTATATTAATGATATAATAATATAAGATATAGAAATGCTGTTTAATGAGTGTACATATTAAATTTACATAATAGATAATATTATATTATATTAATGATATAATAAATGTATGTTAGTTTCAAAACTTAATTTAACTAATATGTTTACATAGTAAGTTGAAAAGGATTTTTAGTTTATGATAGATAGGGGGATATTGAAGTGGAATATAAAATTCATTTTGAAGATATAACCAATGTTCAAAGAGAACTCTCCAATTCCATAGCAATTTGGAATAATTCAATAAATAATCTTTTAAAAGCAATTAAAAATTTTTCTGATGACTCTTCTCTTAAGGGAGAGACAATGGATAGCATTAAAGTATATCTATGTGAAGTTCACGGAACTTTGTTAGTTTCGATGCAAAATTTAATTCAGGATTATGCTTATTCTTACTTGTTATATAAAGATGGATACTATAATATAGATAGTGATTCTAAAGCAAAGCTCTCTGAACAAACTTTTGTAAACTTAAGGAATGAATTGTCCTATTCTAGAAGTAATTTTGCAAATCAGATAGATTTACTAGTAGCAACAAAAAATAAAGTTTCTGACTTAATAAGTTACAGTGGAAATAGTCATGATACTATGATTTCTAACTATAATTTTTTAATTAGTGGGTTAGACACTCTTAATAGCAGAATAGTTTCATATGAGAAATTGCATCAATCGCAAGATTTAAAACTTTTCAAGGAGTTATTGGTATCTACAAGAAATTTCATGGGAAACTATAGCAATAAAGCTCGTGATATAAGCACCTACCAATCAGGAGACTTAGCTAAAATAGACTTTGCAAAAGAATTAGCTGTTGCTTTAGATAATTCTAATAGATATCTTTCCAATAGGAAAAATATAATAGAAGAGGCAGACAAAAGAGATAAAGTTAGATGGGAACAAATTTTCGCAAAAGAGAGAAGAAATAAAGGGATAAAAAACTTAATTGTTGGAGGACTTATACTTTTAGTTGGAACAGCAGC
Source organism: Parvimonas sp. C2 (assembly GCF_035282405.1). Lineage (NCBI taxonomy): Bacteria > Bacillati > Bacillota > Tissierellia > Tissierellales > Peptoniphilaceae > Parvimonas > Parvimonas sp. C2. Next base: position 272,842 of record NZ_JAYKBP010000002.1, on the reverse strand, counting down.
AATAGTAGCAACGGGAGGATCAGCAATACCATTAGTAGCTTTTGCTGGGAAAATATGTGGAACAGGAACAGTAGCATATTCAGTATCTAATATGACAGAAGCTGGTCAAGATGTAATTTATGGCTCTTTAGGAGATAACAAAACAGGTGCTATTAATCCTATAAGAGATACTGTATTTTTAGGAAATGATAAATTGTACCATGGATTAGGACAGATTTTTACAACAGGTTCATCAATACTTATACCAATAGGAAAAACAAATAGTATTGTTAAAGGAAGTATTCAATTTTTAGCAGGAAGTGCAGGAGCATGGGTTGGAGGAAAGGTTGGCTATTATGGACTGAAACAACTTGGATTTTCAGAAGAAAATGCAAGAATTGGACAGTTTATAGCTTCCATGCTAGGAGCATATGCAGGTTCAAAAATTGCTAGTGATTTTACTTTGAATAGGACTTTTAAATTAGACGACTCATTTTCAAAAATTGATGTAAAAATAAAGAAAATTATAGTTAGTGACGAAACTTGGAATGAATTGCCTACATCAAGAGGAATAATTATTGATCGCATGGAGGGTAATAACAATTTAGGACATAATTTTCCTGTTATTGATAGACTAGAAAATAGGGTAATAACAAGTATAAAAAGTAGAGATTTATCGGCAGAATCTTATTTAACTGGAAAAAGATTGGAATATACCATTAAAAGTGATATTAATAAGTTAATTGATTTTGAAAGAGGTAGTAAGAATAATATAGATGTTACTCCTGAAGATTATTCATTTAAATGCTTAGAAGTAGTAGTTCCAAATGTAACGCTTAACGAAAGCCAAATAAATTGTATTAACAATGCTATTGAATATGGGAAACTAAACAATATAATAGTAAAAATAATAGTTGGGGGAAATTAAAAATGATATCAAAAGCAAGCACATCAGTATATGTAAGTGATAATATATTAATAGTTCACAGTCTTAGGGATGAAAGAGGATTATGGGTAAGGCAATATCAAGATAAAATTTATTCATATTCAATGACTAATACAGAATTTGGAAATGAGATATTAACTAAATTAGAGTATTCAGAAAATTCAAAACATAAAAATTCTAAAAAAGATTTTTGGACAGTAACAGGAATAAAATCTTATAATACATTTTGTAAAAAATATAAATTCATACAGATTTTAAAATATGATGATAGGATTAAGGTTGAACTTTGGGTTAGTATTGGGAAAGGATATATTGGAAGTAAGAATCCTAATAATATTGTAGAGTTATTGTTACCAGTCAATCCGGAAGTTTTGGGAGAAACTGTACGTAATTTAGCATTAAATTCTAAGGATATAGATTTTGAATGTGGTGGATTTGAAACTGCAGATGATTCAAAAGTTAGTTATAAACTTCTGCCGGATGAATACATTGATATAGAAGATGGACATACAGATGCTTATCAAATATATATTCATGAAGAATATGAAAATAACTATATAGGATTTATGATAGATACTGCATATGAAAGTTTTTCAAGTGAAGATATAAAGAAAACATGGACAAGATGGCATGGGGATTTAAAATCTTTTAAGTATAAAGAGATTGACGACAAAGAATACTATGTAGAAATTTCTGGAAAAAATAAAAAGATAGAAAAACATTCATACTTATATAAAGATGGAGAAGAAGTACTAGAGCTTACATTTGAAATTGATTTAGTAAATACTCCACTAGAATTACAAGAAAAAATAAAGAAAGATTTTAAAAAATTTGTTAAGTCAGTTAAAGTAGTTTAATTATTTACTATTAATATTTTTTTGCATTTACAAAATTAGTTTGTGGTTAAATCTTTTGGAAAGAACAAGAGTAAAAGTGTATATTTTAAAATAATGAATTTAATTAGACGAGAAATGAGTTATAGTTTTTTTATAAAAAAACTTGACTTGAAAACATTTCCATATTATAATATCTTTAAGGTATTAATTTATCTATTTTACAATATGTTAGGGGGAATTAGATATGAAATCATATTCGACAGAAAAGATTAGAAATCTTGCATTAGTTGGACATAGTGCCAGTGGTAAGACTTCAGTTTGTGAGGCTTTACTTTATAAAACGGGCAATTTGAAAAGACTTGGTAAGATTGAGGACGGAAACACCGTAACTGACTTTGATAAAGAAGAAATTTCAAGAGGAGTTTCTATTTCAACTGCAATTGCACCAGTTGAATGGAGAGACTTTAAGATAAATTTAATTGACACTCCGGGATATTTTGATTTTAGTGGGGAAGTTTATAGCTCTCTTAGAGCATCAGAAGCTGCTTTAGTTATTTTGGATGCACAAAATGGTATAGAAGTAGGGGCTGAAAAGGTCTTGAAATATACTGAAAGTATTGAGTTGCCAAGAATCATTTTTGTAAATAAAATGGATAAGGAAAATGTAAACTTCGCAAAAGTGGTTAGTGATTTACATATAACTTTTGGTAAAAAAGTTATTCCATTTACACTTGCATTAGGTGAAGGTGAAAATTTTAAAGGTATTATTGATGTTTTAAATAAAAAAGCTTATGAATATGATGGATTTGAAAGAAAAGAAGTTGAAATTCCTGAAATAAGAATTGAAGAAGTAAATCATGTTTATGATACAATAGTGGAAGTTGTTGCAGAAACCGATGATGAACTTATGGAAAAGTTTTTTGATGGAGAAGAATTTAGCCATGAAGAATTTATGAAGGGCGTTACAAGCGCATTGTTGAACGGTTCAGCTGTTCCTTTGATTTGTGGTTCAGCGACAACAGGTGCTGGAATTGATATGTTACTTGATGTTATAACAGATTATATGCCTGCTCCAAACGACGAAAGAGCAAAAAGAGGCTTTAGAAATGAAGATGATAACGTTAGAAAGATTTGTGTAGATGAACCTTTCTCAGCGGTTATTTTCAAAACTATTGTTGACCCATTCGTTGGAAGAATTTCTATTTTTAAAGTTATGAGTGGAAAAATCACTAAAGATACTGAAATTTTCAATTCAACTAAAGATGAATTGGATAAGGCTGCTGGTCTTTTCTTCCTAAGAGGAAAAACTCAAATAGAAACATCAGAAATTGTTGCAGGAGATATTGGAGCTGTTTCAAAACTTAATTTAACTGAAACAGGAGATACTATTTGTGATAAGCAAAATAAAACTCTTTATAAGAAGATTAAATATCCAAAACCAAATCTTTATTTTGCAATAGAACCTAAATCTAAAAATGATGAAGATAAGATATCACAAGCTCTTCATAAATTACATGAAGAAGATCCAAGCTTTGTATCTGAAAGAAATATAGAAACTAAACAGCATTTAATAGGTGGACAAGGAAATGTTCAACTTCAAATAGTTTTAGATAAACTTAAAAATGTTTATGGTGTAGAAACAAATATTATTCCTTTGAGAATTGCTTATAGAGAAACTATTAAAGGAAAATCGGATGTTCAAGGAAAACATAAAAAACAATCAGGTGGTGCAGGTCAATACGGAGATGTATTTGTGAGATTTGAACCTTCAACAGAAGAATTTGAATTCACTGAAGAAGTTTTTGGAGGAGCTGTTCCTAGAAATTACTTCCCTGCTGTTGAAAAAGGTATTAGAGATAGTCTTGAAAAAGGAATTTTAGCAGGATATCCTGTTGTAAATGTTAAGGCAACTCTTTATGATGGTTCATATCACCCTGTTGACTCAAATGAAATGGCATTTAAAATTGCTGCTTCTCTAGCATTTAAAAAAGGTATGGAACAAGCACATCCTGTTTTACTTGAGCCTATAATGAAAGTGGAAGTTAGAATTCCAGAAAGTTATATGGGAGATGTAATGGGCGACTTAAATAAGAGAAGAGGAAAAGTTTTAGGTATGGAAATGCTTGAAGATGGAACTCAACTTGTTATTGGAGAAGCACCACATTCAGAACTTTTTGAATATGCTATAGATTTAAGATCAATGACTCAAGCAAGAGGAGACTTTACAATGGAATTTGATAGGTATGAAGAAGTTCCTGCAAATATTGCGGAAAAGATTATTGAAGAATCAAAAGCAGAAAAATAGATAAGTAGATAATTATATAAATCCACCCTTCTACTATATAACACATTACGTAAGGGTGGATTTTTTTACATATGAAGAACTAAAGGAGAGAGTATATGCGTAATGAAAGATTACCTGCAGAGGAGAGAAAATGGCAGATAAGATATGCAGCTAAAAATGTTTTTCTTCGTAAGGGATTTCATAACACAACTATGGAGGATGTTATTTCAGAGAGTGGAATGAGCAAGGGTGGAGTTTATAGATATTATAAAAGCATTTCTGACATGCTCTTTGATTTAATGGAAGATGGTTGTGAATATAGATATAATATAGTAGATAATTTTTTGACAAGTAATAAAAATTTGAATAAATATGATGCTGTTGCAGAAATGATGACGGATAAAATTTTAGATGATAATGAACTATCTAAAGTTTATGTTATGTTTCTTCAAGAGAAGCAATACGATGAAAATTTAGAAAAATTATTCTTGAAATTGAAAGAAGAAACTTTCATTGAGTTAAAAAAAATTTATGAAAAGTTTGGTTTTTCCTTTAATTATTATGAATATGACTTTTTAACAGATTTTATGAACAGTTTAGTTTTGGGAAGAGAAATACTAAGTGCTAAAAATTCGTTTTTAAAGAATAGATTACTTCTTAAAAAATTTATTCGAGAATATTTAGAGAATTCAGAGGAGTAGATTAAGATGTTTTCAAAGTTTTGCTTTGAGATTTTTTGTTGACATAAAAAAATTTATGGTTTATAATTTGTTTTATTGATTTGAAATTTTAGATAAGTGAGAGATTTATGAGAGATATTGAAGTTAATGTAAATGATTCGGGACAAAGAATTGACAGATTTTTAAAAAAATATTTGAATAATGCAAGTACTTCTATGATTCAAAAATTTTTAAGAACAAAAAAGATAAAAGTTAATAGAAAAAAGGTTGATTCAAGCTATATTTTAGCTGAAAATGATGTAATCAATATTTTTATTTACGAGGAAGAATTAGAAAAGTTGATTGTTTCAAAGTTAAAGAAATATTCATATTCAAAAAAGCTAGATATTGTTTATGAAGATGAAAATATTATAGTTATGAACAAGCCTAAAAATTTATTATCTCATGCATCTTCTAAGGAAGATTATGGGAATAATCTGGTTGATTTTATGATTGGATATTTGCTTGAAAATGGAGAGTATAATCCTAGAGCTGAAAAAACTTTTGTTCCCGCAATAATTAACAGATTGGATAGAAATACTTCAGGTCTTGTTATAGGTGCTAAAAATTCAATGGCACTTAGAGAGTTAAATAGGATAAAAGAAAAGTCAATTGAAAAGTATTATAAAACTATTGTGATTGGAAAAGTTAAGAAAAATTTTGTAATTAATGAAAGACTTGAAAAAAACGAAGAAAAAAATAAATCAACTATTTCTAAAAATGGGAAAGACTCAATAACAGAAGTTTATGTAGAAAAAAATAATGATGATTTTAGTCTGCTTAAAATAAAACTTATTACCGGAAGAACACATCAGATTAGAAGTCATTTAAGTAGTAAGGGATTCTTTATTATAGGTGATATTAAATATGGGAAATCAGAGATAAATAAGTTTTTTAGAGATAATTTTGATTTAAGAAGCCAATTTTTACATGCGGAAACAATAATTTTTAAAGATATTGTTGGAGATTTGAGTTATCTTAATAATAAAGAATTTTTTGCTCCAATGGATGATATTTATAAAAATATAATTCGAAAAATATTTTGATAGAAAGTTATATAACTTTTGTGATGGGTATATTCTTCATATCAGAACATTATAGGAGAGTATTATGAAAATTTTAATTGATGAAAAAGCTAAAAGATTTTTGAACAAAAAAAATAATAATATCATTACCATTGATGTTAAAGGTTGTAGTTCTTGAAGTGGTGTTGTTTTAAAACCAATGGCTTCATTAGGTAGACCTTTAGATTTAGAAAAATACACATTAGAAAATGTAGATGGTATAGATGTGTATGTTATGAATGGAATAAATGCAGTTAATGATACTGTTAATGTTTCAACTATGAGTTTTCTTTTTATTGAAAATTTAGTAGTTAATGGAATAATTGTTTAAAAGGCTGTTAATTCAGTCTTTTTTGTTAGGGGTGGTTTTTATTAAAGTTGTTATAAATAAAGAAGCAAACAAACTTTTAAAAGAAAATCAAAGAGATATAATTGTTGAACTTAAGGGTTGGAGTAACTGAAACTGTTCAACTGAATTAAAACCATCGGTTTCGATTGGTATACCAAAGAATACTAATGCTTTTGACTTTTTTAAGGTAGATGAATATAATGTATATGTAAGTAGGAAAATTCCAAAAGATGCATTTGTTGAAATTTCTTCTACAAATTTTTACGGTTTGAAATATTTAATAGCAATTATAAAATAATTGTTATGTATGACAGATTTTAGATATAGGGATGATAATATGGCTAAAGGTTTTAAATTGATTATTCCTACAATGGAATACGAAAACGAAATAAAAAATTTTAGACAGGAATTTTTAACAAATGGTGGAGATATGGATGGTTGCCTATCTTTAAGGAAAACGGAAAATATTTCTGACTGGATAAAACAGATTGAAGATTTTTCATCCGAGAATACCTGTCCAAAAGAATATGTACCACAAACTCAATTTATTTTTATTAGGGAAGATGACAAAAAAATTATAGGTGTTATTCAAATAAGGCATTATCTAAATGACTTTTTTGAAAAATATGGTGGCCATATTGGATATTCAGTATGTCATTCTGAAAGAAAAAAAGGTTATACAACTCTAATGTTAAAAGAAATTTTACCCATATGTAAAGAAATGGGATTTGAAAAAATATTAATAACCTGTTTAAAGGAAAACGAAGCGAGTAAAAGAGTAATTATAAACAATGGAGGAATTTATGAATCTACTGTTTATGAGCTAAAAGATAAAGTTTATTTAGAAAGATATTGGATAGATTTGTTTGAATAATAGGTATTTTTAGGGATTAGATTTATGAATGATAAAATTAAAGAATATTGGAAAAGTTTTTGTAAGGAAAAGAATATTCCGTTAGATACAAAATATGAAGCATGGAGTTTTGGAAATACTAAAGAAATGGCTGATGAGTTAGCTGATTTAGTCAATAAGGGGATTAAAACTGCCACAACAGGAGCTTATGATTTATACGAAGAAGATGAAGAAATTCCAAAAGTTGGTGAATACAATATTATTTTAAATGGTTCAGATGAGCCTATATGTATTACCGTTACAAGAGAGGTATATATTTTAGAATATAATGTAATATCATCTAATCATGCTTTTCTTGAAGGTGAGGGTGATAGGAGTTATGAGTATTGGAAAAGAGTTCATGATGAATTTTTTAAGGAAGAATTTAAAAATGTAGGTAAAGAATTTTATGAACAAGCTCCAATGGTATGTGAAGTATTTGAAAAAGTGTATTAATTAATGAAAACAGTAAATTAGATGATTTACTGTTTTTTTGTTTGCTGAACTTGTTAAAAATTTATAATATCAAAATAGTAGACTACTGGATTTATCAATCTAGGCTAGTTGGTCACTTGAAAATAATTGTAAAATATGATAAAATATGTCAATAAGTAGCAGTAAAATTATTGTTAGGAGGAAATTTTATGTGCGGTATTGTTGGATATATTGGCAGTTCAAATTCCATTGATATAATTTTAAATGGACTGGAAACTTTAGAATACAGAGGATATGATTCATCAGGAATTGCATTTTTAGAAAATAATAAGATAGATGTTGTTAAAACTGTTGGAAGAATTAGTAATTTAAGAGAAAAATTAGAAAGTGAATATAAAAATAAAATTTCAAATATTGGAGTAGGTCATACAAGATGGGCTACACATGGAGTTCCATCAAATGAAAATTCACATCCGCATTTGAGTATGAATTCAAAATTTGCAGTTGTTCATAATGGAATAATAGAAAATTATTTGCTTTTAAAAGAAGAACTTTTAAAGAAAAATTTTGTTTTTAAATCTGAAACTGATACAGAAGTTATTCCACAATTATTGGAAGACTTGGATGATGGAGATTTCTTAAGCACTGTTTTTAAAATGAGAGAAAAGGTTAAGGGTAGTTATGCCTTTGGTATTTTAAGACAAGATACTAATGAACTTATCGGAACAAGAAAAGAAAGTCCATTGATTGTAGGTATTGGAGATGGCGAATTTTATATTGCATCAGATGTTATTGCAGTTTTAAAATATACAAGAGATGTTATCTATCTTGAAAATGGTGATTTAATTCATTTTAAAGATGGAAAATATACTATTTATGACGAAAAAAATAATGTTGTAACTAGAGAAATTAAACATATTGATTGGTCTGTTGAATCAGCTACTAAGGACGGATATGATCATTTTATGTTAAAAGAAATTTACGAACAACCAAAAGTAATAGAAGAAACTTTCTGTAGAAGATTAAATGAAAATGATAAATTAATCCTAGATGGAATGGAAAATCTTTTAGAAGGAAATTTGAAAAAGTTCAATAAATGTTATGTTGTTGCCTGTGGTACAGCTTACCATTCAGGTCTTGTAAGTAGAGAAATTTTAGAAAAGGCTTTGGGATTTCCAGTAATTGTTGATGTTGCTTCTGAATTTAGATATTCTGACAGAATGATTGATGATAAAACTTTAGTTATAATAATAAGTCAATCTGGAGAAACTGCTGATACTTTGGCTGCTCTAAGAGAAGCTAAAGCTAAAGGAGCAACTATCTTGAGTGTTACAAATGTTGTAGGTTCTTCAATAGCTAGAGAATCTGACAATGTATTCTATACTTGGGCAGGTCCAGAAATTGCTGTTGCAAGTACTAAAGGATATACAACACAAGTTACAGCTCTTTATATGATTGCTTTAAAATTTGCAGAAATTTTAGGAACAATTTCTGACGATGAATATAAGAAAATAATTAATCATTTAAAGGAATTACCAAGCAAAATAGAATTATTATTAAAAGATACAGAAATTTATAAAAAAATTGCATTAGAATTAAAGGATAAGACTACTTGTTTTTATTTAGGAAGAGGTCTTGACTACTATACTGCTATGGAAAGTGCATTGAAATTAAAAGAAATTTCATATATTTACACTGAAAGCTTTGCAGCTGGAGAGTTAAAGCATGGAACTATTGCATTGATTGAGGACGGAACGCCTGTTTTTGTAATTGCAACTCAAGAAAGATTATATGAAAAGATTATTTCAAATGTAAAAGAAGTGAAAGCTAGAGGAGCTAAAGTTTTTGAAATAACTCATTTAGATAACAATCTTGATGTTTCTGATGAAAGAATATTAATTCCTGGTACTATCGAAATTTTAATGCCTATAATTTCAGTTGTCGCAAGTCAACTTATTGCTTACTATGCATCATTAGCAAAGGGAAATGATGTTGACAAGCCAAGAAATTTAGCAAAATCTGTTACGGTTGAATAGATTTAAAGGGACTGGGAAGTCCCTTTTTTTATATAAAGGAGAGGATTATGTATAAGTTAATAGCACTTGATATGGATGGCACTACTTTTAACGAGGATCACGAAATATCTGAAGAAGTTAAAGACAGCTTATTTTATGCGATGAACAAAGGTGTTAAAATCGCTTTTATTTCAGGTAGAGAAGAATTTACAATCAAGGAAATTTTAAAAAGTTTAAATTTAGATACTTACTATGGAGCCTTAAATGGTAGTTTAATCTCTACAACTTATAGTGAAGTCCCAAAATTCGTAAAGAGCTTGGAAAAAAAGTATCTTTTCGATATTTTAGATATTATTGAAGATAATAGTTTTTCACCTATAGTTTTCTTAAAGGACTTTATTTTTACAAAAGATTCAAAAGATGAATATGTTGAAATTATTTCAAAATTTATAAATCCAAAAATAGCTAGAGTTAAAGATGTAAAACAATATATTAAAGATAATAAATTGGAAGAAAAAGTTTTGAAAATAGGAATATGTCAAGAATATGATGTATTAAAAGAATTGGACGATAAATTTACCAATACCATAAAGAATGAATACACCATTTCTTTTTCTCTTCCATTTTTTCTTGAGTTAATGGCAAAAGATACGGATAAGGGCTCTTGTTTAAGAGAAATATGTCGACTTAACAATATTGATATATCTGAAACTATTGCAATGGGTGATGGAGAAAATGATATACCAATGCTCAATATTTGTGGGCTTTCTATTGCAATGGGAAATGCAATGGAAAATGTTAAGAAAAATGTTGATTATATAACTGACACGAATAAAAATGATGGGGTTGCAAAAGCTATAAGAAAATTTGTTTAGAGGAAATTATGGAAAAGAATTTTGTTGAAAAAATTGAGAATGTAGAAAATTTTGTAAATGAAGTTATTTTAAATGCAATAAAGAATAATGCTTCAGATATACATTTTGAGCCTAGAGAAGACAATTTTTATATAAGATTTAGAATAGACGGAGAGCTAATTGACATTTATCAAATAAATAGTTTAAATGCTCCAATTATTATTTCTCGTATAAAGATTATTTCAAAAATGGATATTACAATTAAGAGAATGACACAAGATGGTAGGCTAGATTTTGATTATAATGGAAATTTAGTTGACATTAGAATTGCTTCAGTTCCTGTAATTTTGGGCGAAAAAATTGTAATGAGAATTTTAAATGCTGGAAATTTTAAAATCGATATAGAAAATTTAGGATTATATGATGAAGAAAGACAATTGATTGAAAATATAATAAAAAGTCCAAATGGAGTTCTAATCATAAGTGGTCCTACGGGAAGTGGAAAGTCATCTACATTGTATTCATTTGTAAAAAAATTACAAAATGAAAATATCAACATAATTACTTTAGAAGATCCTGTTGAAGTTAGGATTAGTGGAATAAATCAGATAAATATAAATTCGGCTCTGGGACTTGATTTTGCAACAGGTCTTAGGGCAATGTTAAGACAAGATTTCGAAGTTGGATTAGTTGGAGAAATGAGAGATAGAGAAACTGCAAATATAGCTCTAAGGGCGGGAATAACAGGGCATCTTATCTTTACAACTTTGCATACTGCAGATACAGTTTCAGCAATAATCAGACTTTTAAATTTAGGAATAGAAAATTATGTTATTTCATCAGGGGTAATAGCAATTCTTTCTCAAAGACTTGTCAGAAAACTTTGTCCAAAATGTAAAATTAAAAAGGGATTAACAGATTTTGAAAAAGAGATTTTTAAGAAAAACAATCTTGAAATACCTGAATATATTTATGAAAAATGTGGTTGTGAACATTGCAATAGAGGATATATTGGTAGAACTTTAATTTTGGAATCTTTAATTTTAGATGATGAGATAAAAGAAATAATAAATGGAAATTGTAATAGTGTAAGACTTTATGAATATTTTAGGAAAAATGGAAATGAAAGTTTATATAAAAACGGGTTAAGAAAAATTGCAGATGGGATAACGAGTTTTGAAGAAGTAAATAAGATTTTATTTTCATTGGGAGAATTTTAAAATGGGCTTTAAAGAAAAAGTTTCTAATATTTTGAATATGGAAATAGGAAATAAACACAATTTATTGGATTTAAGCATTTCTTTAAAAGAGGCGGGACTTCTCTTAAAATCAAATATTAATACTGCCGAAACGATAAACTTACTTTCAAAAACTTCTCCTAATAAGAATTTAAAGAGAATTTTTTCAGAAGTTTATGAAAATTTATTGCGTGGTAATGATTTGTATAATTCCTTTTTAAAGGTCAATAAATTTGACAATTTATTTTTAGCTTTAATAAAGTCCGGAGAAAGTTCTGAAAGGCTTTCAGAAGTTTTTTTATATCTTTCATCTTATTATGAGAAAAAGTATAAATTAAAACAAAAACTTATAAGTATATTAACTTATCCGATTATTTTGTTGTCTGTTACCGTTGTAGTTTTAATTTTCCTTTTAAATAATGTAATACCTGTGTTTTTAGATATTTTTAATGACAGTAATATTGAATTACCGGCTATTACAAAATTTTTAATTAAAAGTATGGATTTTATAAAAAATAATTATCTATTTGTAATTTTAGGGATTTTGATTTTTATTGTATTTTTAAAATTAATTTTAAAAAAGTATAAAGTTAGAAGATTTTTTGGGAAATTACTTTTTAAAATCCCATATATAAAGTCGCATTATCAAAACTATATCACATCCATAATCGCAAAAAACTTTACCATTTTGTTAAATGGAAATATAAATATAGTTGACAGTTTAGAGATAATTAAAAACTCTACAGGAAATTTATTTATAAAAGAACATTTGGAAAATGCAATAATAGAAATAAAAAGTGGTAATTTAATTTCAAAGGCACTAGAGAATGATTTAATTTTTAATCCGGCATTTATTAATATGCTTGCAATAGGAGAAAGTAGTGAAAATTTAGTTGAAATACTGGAAAGTGCAACGGAATATTATGACTCAAAGATAAATTATTCAGTTGATAAAATTTTACAATATTTACAACCCGTAATAATTATTTTAATCTCTCTATTTGTTGCATTTATAGTATTTGCAATAGCAATACCGATTTTTGATTTATCAAACGGAATAAGTATAGAATAATTATTTTAATGGAGGGAATATATGAGAGCATTACTTGTAATTGATTTACAGAAGGGGATAATAAGTCAAAGAGATTGTAGTAATGAAATAAATAAAATTAAGTGGTTGATTAAGGATTTTAAATGTAAAAATATGCCAATTGTTTTTACAAAACATCTGGATGAAAGTGTTGAAAGCCCTTTATACAAAAATTGTGAAGGTATTGAAATAATAGATAATTTGGATATAAATGCAAAATATATAGTTGAGAAAAGTATGCCAGACTCATTTTTTAATACTAATCTTGAAAAAATTTTAAAAAATGAAGGCATCACAGAATTGGTAATTTGTGGATTTAATACTGAATATTGTTGTTTGTTTACGTCTATAGTTGCTGCTGATAAAAATTTTAAGGTCTATTTTATAGAAGATGCAACTGGAACGGTTTGTGATGAAAATACTTATGAAATGCCTGGATTAGATATTCAAGATTTTATAGGGTCAATACTAAATTGGTCAAATATGGTAAATGTTTTGTATTTAGATGAATATAAGGAAGAATTTATTTAATAAGAACCCCACCCTTCCACGATTATTCACATCGGATGGGTAGCCGGGAACCTCGTTGTTTCACAATAAAAAGCAAGTTATTTTAAAACTAACTTGCTTTTTTGCTATATATAACTTTATTATAAATATAATTAAGTCCAGTATTATTCTTGAAAATTATTAATATAAGTTGTATAATTTAGTTAGCGACGAGAACGTCTTTATTTAATACGACTAGAGGAGAAAAATATTTTTAAAACTTGTTATTAATAATAAATATCGATAAGAAAATAAATAATTTTTGTGTAGCGACTAAATTTTATAATCTTTTTTATATTTAAGTACTTTAGTTATTCACATTTCTTTTTTAATATGTTACAATATATGTGAGAAAATTTTGGAGGAAATGTGTTGAGTAGAGAAAAAATATATGTAAAAAACCATTATAGATATGATGCGATATTTATATTTTCTATTTTATCGATGTCTGTAGGATTTCTTTTTGACAGTCCTAAAGAAATTTTATACGGATATATTAATATTTTAAAATCTCCAAGTCATTTACTTACTGACTATATGGCAGTAGGAGGAATAGGAGCAACCTTTTTAAATGCTGGGTTTCTTATGTTACTTGCATCTTTTGTGTTGTGGAGAAGAAAACAATTATTGACAGGCCCCATTATAGCTGCGCTTTTTACGCTTTTTGGTTTTTCCCTTTTTGGAAAAAATCTATTTAATACAATTCCAATAACTTTTGGAGTTTACCTTTATGGTAAAATCGAAGGTTTAAAATTTAATACATTGACAATGAATAGTCTATTTGGTACTGCTCTTGGCCCTGTTGTAAGTTATCTCTGTTTTGGAATTGGACTTCCGTTTTTTAAAGGACTATTTATTTCTTATGCAGTCGGTATTTTAATTGGAATTATTATTCCGGCACTTTCATCTTCATTTTTACGTTTTCATCAAGGTTACAGTCTATATAATATTGGGTTTACATGTGGAGTTATTGGACTTTTTATTCAAGGGGTTTTTAAATCTTTTAATTTAGAAGTTAAAAATGTAAATGTTGTAAGTGATGGAAATTTACGGATTGCAATTATAATGTATGTTTTTTTTGTTATAGTTTTTGCTTTAGGATTTTATCTGAATGGATTTAGTTTTAAAAATTTAGGAAATTTATTAAAAAATAGTGGTAGGGCACCTTCTGATTTTGGGAATATTTATGGTAGAGGGGTCAGCATGATTAATATGTCTGCACTGGCAATTTTATATACTACTTATGTTTTGATTATGAATCAACCTTTAAACGGACCTATTCTTGGTGGGATATTTACAATTTTTGGCTTTGGAATATTTGGAAAGCACATAAGGAATGTATTACCAATTCTTGTAGGAACATTAATTGCATACTTTTTAAATATTTATGATCCACATAGTGTTTCTGCAACAGTTACTATTTTATTTGCAACAAATTTAGCTCCAGTTGCTGGAGAGTATGGATTTATTGCTGGAATGTTTGCAGGTTTCTGTCATGTTTCTATTGTTTCTAGCGTAGGGCTTTTACATGGGGGATTAAATCTTTATAACAACGGATTTTCAGGTGGATTTGTTGCTGCAACTTTAGTTCCAATTTTTGAGTCAATTAGAAATTCGAGATTTTTTGATAAAACAGGGGAGGAATGGTTTTGAATACAATAAAAAATGAAGAAAATTGTGCTAAGTTAATTGTTAGTGGACTCGTTCATTATTATTTTAGTAAAAGAGTTCAAGATTTAAAAATAGATTTTAAAATAGAAAAAAATTCTCTAAGAGTTATTGCTGAGGGAAATGTTAAAATAAAACCGAAAGATTTGGACGAATTAAATAGAATTTCGAATTCTGCAAGACTTCCAGAGTTTGAAAATTATTATGATAATTTAATAGGCTTGGGAAGTAATTCAAGTGATATATCAAATATAGATGCATTGGGATCTATGGTTGACGAAGCAATAGTTTCTTATTCTGACGATGGTCTTTTGACTATTTTGTTAGTTAGAAAATTCTAGCCTTTAATATTTGTTGAGTTATACATATTAGTTTATTGTCTTACTCTTTGGGTACTACAATTATGCTAAATAAAACTACTATAAGGAGTAACATATATGAAAATATTAGAGGTAAAAAATCTCCATGTTAATGTTGGAGATAAAGAAATTTTAAAAGGTATCAATTTAGATATTTTTGAAGGAAAGGTTCATGTTATTATGGGACCTAATGGAGCTGGTAAATCTACACTTACCAATTCTATTATGGCTCATCCTAATTATGAAGTTACATCTGGAGATATACTTTTTAAGGGTGAAAATATAAATGAATTAAGGGCAGATGAAAGAGCAAAACTTGGAATGTTTATGTCTTTTCAAAATCCGGAAGAAGTTCCTGGAGTTACCGTTTCAAATTTCATTAGAGCTTCAAGAATGTCAATAACAGGAGAAAAAGAAAGTGTTATTGAATTTCAAAGAGAGCTTGAAGGAAAAATGGAAAATTTAACAATGGATACTTCTTATGCCCAAAGATATTTGAATGTTGGTTTTTCTGGTGGAGAAAAGAAGAAGACTGAAATTTTGCAAATGGTTATGTTAAATCCCTCACTTGTAATGTTGGATGAAACAGACTCTGGACTTGATATTGATGCAGTTAAAGTTGTTTCTGAAAATGTTGAAAAATTTAAAAGTGAGAATAAATCAATTTTGATTATAACGCATCATAGAGCAATATTATCAAGAATTAAACCGGATTATGTTCATGTTTTATATGATGGCAAAATTGTAAAAACATCAGACGCTTCTTTGATTGATAAAATCCAAAAAGAAGGTTATTCTTGGGTTGAGCAAGAGGTGTAGTTATGACATCAGAAAGAAAAAAAACACAAGTAGAAGAAATGGACAGAGGTGTCTATGATATAAAAAACGAAGTAAGGTATTTTTCAAAAACTGAAAAAGGCTTAACTCGTGATATTGTTATGCAAATTTCTAAGGAGAAAAATGAACCTGACTGGATGTTGGAATTAAGACTTAAAGCATTGGAAGTTTTTGAAAATTCTAAAAATCCAAACTGGGGACCCGATTTATCTCCTGTTGATATAAATGAGATTACAACTTACATTCGTCCAGATGCAAAGATGAGTGAAGATTGGAATGAGTTACCTGAGGATATTAAGGGAACATTTGATGCGCTTGGAATCCCAGAAGCAGAATATAAAAGTGCACTTTCAGGAGTTGGAGCTCAATACGACAGTGAAGTTGTTTATCACAATTTGACTGAAAAAATGAAAAATCAAGGTGTAATTTACACTGATTTTGAAACTGCTGTAAGAGAATATCCTGATATAATAAAAGAATATTTTATGACTTGTATAAAACCTGAAGATCATAGATATGCTGCATTACATTATGCAGTTTGGAGTGGTGGTTCTTTTGTTTATGTTCCAAAGGGAGTCAATGTAAGCATTCCACTACAATCATATTTCAGACTTAATGCACCGGGTGCAGGGCAATTTGAACATACTTTAATTATTATTGAAGAGGGAGCTTATTGCCATTTTATTGAGGGCTGTTCAGCTCCAAAATACAATGTTTTAAATGTTCATGCAGGAGCGGTTGAACTTTTCGTAAAGAAAAATGCAACCTTAAGATATTCTACAATAGAAAACTGGTCAAGAAATATGTATAACTTAAATACAAAAAGAGCTATGGTTGATGAAAATGGAACTATTGAATGGGTTTCAGGATCTTTTGGTTCAAAGGTAAGTTTGTTATATCCGATGAGTGTATTGAGAGGAGAAGGAGCAAAGAGTGAATTTACAGGAATCACTTTTGCAGGGAATGATCAGTACTTAGATACTGGAGCAAAAGTAATTCATGCAGCTCCAAGAACAAGCTCATCAATAAATTCAAAATCCATATCTAAGGGTAATGGAGTTGCAATTTACAGAGGACTTGTAAGTGTAAAACCTAATTGTCATGGTTGTAAATCAACTGTAACTTGTGAATCCTTAATGTTGGATCAAGAATCTCAATCAGATACAATTCCTGTTATAGATATTCAAACATCAGACATTGATTTAGGACATGAAGCAAAAATAGGTAGGATTAATGATGATGTAATTTTCTACCTTATGACTCGTGGCATTCCTGAAGAAGAAGCAAAAGCTATGATTGTAAGAGGTTTTGCTGAACCGATAGCAAAGGAATTGCCTTTAGAATATGCTGTTGAAATGAATGCACTGATTAATCTTGAACTTGAAGGAACTATTGGTTAGGGGGTGTCTGTATGAGAGGAAATTTTATACCAAGTAACACTTGGAATGCAACAAGAGTTAATAATACAGAAGTGCTATTGCCTAATCTAAATTCAAAAGAATATTCTTTAATTAAGGGTGAAAACAAAAATCTTGATTTTTCTTATGAAAAATTTTCATTTTCAAATGAATTAACTGAAAAATTAAAAAAATTTACAAATCTTGAATTGGATTTTATTTCAACAGAAGATAATTCTTTAAATCAAGTGGTTTCATTAGAGTTAAACGACGAAAATAATCAATTAATTGATATTATAAAAATAAGAGCCGAAGAAAATTCAACTTTAAATTTAACTTTGGATTATTTTTCAAAAGAAAATATTAAAGGTTTTAGACATTCTATCATAGAAGTTGAAGCTGAAAAAAATAGTGATGTTAAAATTTACATTTCTCAAAGATTTTCTTTAGATATTTTGAGTATTCAAAGTGTTTATTACAAAGTTAAAGAAAATGCGAATGTTGAATTTGTTCAAGTTGATTTAGGAGGAAAAGAAAATTATCTATCCTATATTGGTGATCTTGTTGACAATAATTCAAATGTTAATGTAAATTCTATTTATTTCGGTAAAAACGAACAAAAACTAGATTATAACTATGTGGCAATTCAAAGAGGACGTGCTACAAATTATGATTTGGCAATTAAGGGAGCATTAGCTGATAGAGCTCAAAAGACTTGTAAAGTTACCATCGACTTTAAACGTGGGTCATCTACTTCAAAAGGATCTGAGCAAGAATATGTAACATTGCTTTCAGATGATATAAAAAATGTTGCAGTTCCAATTTTGCTTTGTACTGAAGATGATGTTGAAGGACTTCATGCAGCAAGTGCAGGGGAAATTGATGATAATATATTGTTCTACATTATGAGTCGTGGTTTTAGCGAATCTGAAGCAAAGAGATTGATATTAGAATCAAAATTTGCTGAAACTATTGATCTGATAGAAAATGAAGAAATAAGAAAGAGAGTTTATACAACTTTATCCAAAAAACTTTCGGAGGTATAATATGACTAAAACTATTCTTGATATTAGAAAAGATTTTCCATATTTGAATGAAGAAAAAGTTGGTAAAAAAGTTATATATTTAGACAATGCAGCTACAAGCCAAAAGCCACAAGCTGTTATTGAAACTATAACAAATTATTATTCTTATCAAAATGGAAGTCCACATAGAGGTAGTCATTACCTTAGTATGTCTGCGACTGATATTTATGAGGGAACAAGAAAGAAAGTTAAAAATTTTCTTAATGCAAAGAGAACTACTGAAATAATTTTTACAAAAAATGCAAGTGAGGCACTTAACTTAGTCGCTCATTGTCATCTTAATAAATTGAAAAAAGATGATGAAATAATACTTAGTATTATGGAACATCATAGTAATTTATGTACTTGGCAATTTTTAAAAGAAAAGACAGGTGCTAAACTTAAGTATATTTATCTTGATGATAATTTTCAATTGGATATGAAATCTTTTGAAGAAAAAATTTCTGAAAAGGTAAAATTAGTTTGTATAACTGCTGCATCAAATGTGGTAGCAACAATGCCTGACATCAAAAAGATTATTGAAATTGCACATAAAAATGGGGCAAAAGTTTTAGTTGATGCATCACAAATTGTTGCACATAAAAAATTGGATGTTCAAGATTTAGATATTGATTTCTTAGTTTTTTCAGGACATAAAATGTTAAGTGCAATGGGTGTAGGCGTGCTTTATGGAAAGTTTGAACTTCTAAAAGAAATGGATCCATTCCTTTATGGAGGAGATATGATTGAATATGTATATGAAGATTATTCAACATATCTTTTACCTGCAGGACGTTTTGAAGCAGGGACACAAAATGTAGGAGCTGTTGCTTCTCTTGGAGCCGCTATTGACTATCTTGAAGAATTGGGATTTGATTATATAGAAAAATTGGAAAGAGAACTTATGAATTTTGCTTTTGAAGAAATGAAAAAGTTAGATTTCGTAAAGACTTATACTACGGAGGACGAAAATAGATGTCCTGTAATAGCTTTTAATGTAAAAGAAGTACATCCACATGATGTATCTTCAATACTTGATAGCTTTGGAATTGCAATAAGAAGTGGACATCATTGTGCAGAGCCTTTGCATAGATATTTAAAAGAAAATGCAACTTGTAGAGTAAGTTTTTCTTTCTATAACACTAAAGAAGAAGTAGAATATTTCATTGAAAAACTAAAAGAAGTAAGGAGAATATTACATCTTGGACATTAGAGAAATTTATACTGAGATAATAACAGAAGAAAGTAGAAATACAAAAAACAAAAGATACTTAAATCATCCGACACACGAAGAAAAAGGTCATAATCCAAGTTGTGGAGATGAAATTACATTACAATTGGATATTGAAGACGGTATTATCAAAGATGCCTCTTATGTTGGTGTAGGTTGTGCTATTTCTCAAGCTTCAACATCACTTATGATTGATTTAATAAAGGGAAAAACTTTAGATGAAGCAAAAGAACTTTGTGAAACATTTTTGGCAATGATTACAGAAGGGCTTGAGGGAGATGAGCTTAAAAAACTTAAGGATGCTATAGCTCTTCAAAATATTTCTACAATGCCTGCAAGAGTTAAATGTGCAGTTCTTGCTTGGCATACATTAAAAAATATAATCGAAGCTAATTAAATAAGGTCGTAGCTCTTTTGAGTTGCGACTTTTTTGTTTAGGAGGGTATATGAGAATTTTTTTCATCTTATATTTGCTTTTGGGCAGTTTGTTAAACAACTATAAATTATTGATTTCTATAATTTTTATAATGAATTTAATATCTTTTACAATATTTTATATTGATAAAAGAAAAGCTATAAAAGGCAAGAATAGAATTTCAGAGAATAATTTATTATTATCAGCTTTTTTGTTCGGCTCTATCGGAGCTTTTCTATCCATGCAAATATTTAGACATAAAACTAAAAAGCTGAAATTTAGGATTTTAGTACCACTGTTTTTTGTCGTGAAAGTATTGATTTTATATTATTTATATAAATACATATTTTAGGTGATGTTATGAGGAATATTAGATTTTATACAGAAAGATTGAATATAGCGGATATGAGGTTTTCTGATTGTGACTACGCAGCAAAAGAATGGGGAAATGAAATATCCGGGAAATATATGTAATCCATTTTACAAAAATGGAGATGAACTTAGAGATATATTGAAAGATGAGTTGGAAAATTCAGAAAAATGGACTGACGATTTCTATTTTTCTGTTTTTAAAAAAGAAAATGATGAAATAATTGGAACAGCTTGTGCTTTTGAAGTTGAAAAGAGTAAGAGAATATGGGGTATTGGATATTCGATAAAGCGAACCGAATGGAATAAAGGATATGGGGCGGAACTCGTTAATGGTTTGTGTAAATTTTTAAAATTACATAATGCAGAAATTATAAACACATTAATTGCAAAAGATAATATTTCATCTTTGAAGATTTGTTTTAAGAATGGATTTGAAATTTTTAAAGAAACTGAATTTATTAAATCAGGAACTGATATAAAATATTCAGCATATGAATTTAGGAAAAAATTATAAAAATATTTTTTCAAAACACAGTAATCAGTATTGACAATTTTCATTTACAAGTATACAATTAAGTTGTAAGAGTAGAGCGATGGTTTATTTATACTCTTATTAATCTAATTATATAAATATAGTATGTGGAGGTGTTTATATGTCCGATTCAGTAATAATAATATTGGGGTTAATATCAGTGCAATGTTGTGCAATTGTATTTTCTATTTATAGTGTGGAAAAAGCAATTAAGAAAAGCAAAGAAGAAATGTTGTCTAAAATAGATGAATTAAATAAAAATATCTTGGAATTAGAATTTCAAAAAAATAATGTTAGTTAGAAATCGTTTTCTGATTTATATTTATTTTAAAACTTATTTATAGAATATGAAATCAAATATGAATTTTAAAGATTATTGGCTTAATAGGAGGGTTTAATATGAGTAATTTAGATGGATTACAGATTACATTATTATCTATACAATGTACTGTGATAGTATTTTCAATTTACAGTGTAGAGAGAACAATTAAGAAAAATAATAAAAAAATGATATCTAAAATGGATGAATTAAATAATACAATAAAAGAACTGGAGTCAAAGTTAGAAAAGAAATAAAAAATTATTTAAAGGAAGTGATAAAAATTACTTCCTTTTTTGATTCTGAAATTAAATTAAAATTTATCTTTAAATAGATCGTATAAATGAGAGGCTAATACTATTCCAAAGCAGACAAATGTTATAGTGGAAAGCTCTTTGAAATGAAATATAATTAAAAATACTATTATAGTGATTGTTAAATAATTCATCCATTTTTTTCTCATAATTGCCTCCTTTAGATTAATATTAAATAGTAGTTTATTGAACTATCAAAACAATATATTTACAACTGTATTATACCACAATATAGTATTTAATTAAAGTATTCATAATGTGAAATTAAAATTATCAGGTTCAAGGGTAAATTTTTGTGTAAAAAAGTAAAAAAATTCCAAAAAAAGACTTTACATTTTATAAAAAATCTGTTAGAATTTAAAGATAATAATGTAATAGTGGGATAATATGTATTTTTATCTTTTTTTAATTTTTCAAAGGGGTGAAGCTTTATGACACATACTGAAAAGTATGGAATCACAGAAAGGGTTAGTTATTCAAAAATTCAAAATGTTTTGGATCTTCCAAACCTAATTGCCATTCAAACTGATAGTTATGATTGGTTTATTAAGCAAGGAATTAGAGATGTTTTTGACGATATTAGTCCAATTAGGGACTATTCCGAAGCGATGAAGTTGGAATTTTTAAATTATCGTTTAGAAAATGCTCCAAAGTATTCAGAACAAGAATGTAAGGATAGGGATATGAACTATTCAACACTTCTAAAAGTAGATGTTCGTTTAACAAACAACAATACTGGTGAAGTTAAAGAACAAGAAGTGTTTATGGGAGAAATTCCTTTGATGACTGACAATGGGACTTTTATTATTAATGGTGCTGAAAGAGTTATCGTAAGTCAGCTTGTTAGAAGTCCGGGTGTATATTATGGAGAAGAAATTGACAAGTCAGGTAATAAGTTATTTTCTTCAACAGTAATTCCGAACAGAGGTGCTTGGTTAGAATATGATACCGACACAAACGGAGTTGTAAGTGTTCGTATTGACCGAACAAGAAAATTGCCTATAACAACTATGATTAGGGCGTTGTTATATGAAACAAATGAAGAAATGGTTGAAAATTTCGGAGATATTAAAGAACTTCATACTACTTTGGAAAAAGATATAACAAAGAGTTATCAAGAAGCTATTCTTGAAATTTATAGAAAATTAAAACCGGGGGATCCTGCTACTGTTGAAAGTGGGGAAAGTTTATTACATAATTTACTTTTCGATCCAAGAAGATATGATCTTGCAAAAGTTGGTAGATATAAATTTAATAAGAAATTAGCTTTAAGAAATAGATTAATAGGAACAATTTTAGCTGAAGATATTTTCAAGACTGATAAATTCGGTGAAATGGAAAAAATCGCAAGTGTTGGAGATTATATTTCAGAAGAACTTGCTGAAAAAATTGAAAATGCAGGATATAAGAGAGTTCATGTAAAAGTTGAAGACAAAGAGATTATCGTTGTTGGCAACCACTTTGTTGATATTAGTGCGTTTGAATTGGGATTTGATATTTCATGCAACGGACTTTCAGAAAAAATTTACTATCCGGTTATGATGGAAATTTTAGAAGCTGCATCAGAATATGAAGGCGAAGAATATGAAACACAAGTTAAGAGAGCTGTAAGAAATAGGGTTAAAGAGCTTTCTCCTACTCATATTATTCGTGATGATATTGAAGCTACTGTAAGTTATGAATTTAACTTATTCTATGGTCTTGGAATTTGTGATGACATTGACCATTTAGGAAATAGAAGAGTTAGAGCCGTTGGAGAACTTTTACAAAATCAATTTAGAATTGGTTTATCAAGAATGGAAAGAGTTGTTAGAGAAAGAATGTCAACTCAAGATCCAGATCTTGCTACGCCACAAGGACTTATTAATATAAGACCTCTTGTTGCATCTTTAAAAGAATTCTTCGGTTCTTCACAATTATCACAATTCATGGATCAAAACAATCCACTTGCAGAACTTACTCATAAGAGAAGATTATCAGCTTTAGGACCTGGTGGTCTTAGTAGAGATAGAGCAGGATACGAAGTAAGAGACGTTCATGAAAGTCACTACGGAAGAATTTGTCCGATAGAAACTCCAGAAGGTCCAAACATTGGTCTTATTACTTCTCTTACAACTTATGCAAGAGTTGATCAATATGGATTTATTGAAACACCATATCGTGTTGTAAATAACGGAATTGCTACAAAGGATATTGTTTATTTAACAGCCGATGAAGAAGATGAAGTTATTATTGCTCAAGCCAATGAACCACTTGATGAAAATGGACGTTTTGTAAACGAAAGAGTAAGTGGTCGTGGTATTAATGGCGAAAATGATATTTATCCAAGAGATACAATTCAACTTATGGACGTTTCTCCACAACAAATTGTATCAGTTGGTACAGCGATGATTCCTTTCCTTGAAAACGACGATGCTACTCGTGCATTGATGGGTTCAAACATGCAAAGACAGGCGGTGCCTCTACTTGTTACTGAAGCTCCTATTGTAGGAACTGGTATAGAACATAAGGCAGCAAGAGATAGTGGTGTTGTTATTGTTGCGAAAAATTCAGGAATTGTTACTAGAGTTGATAGTGATGAAATTCATATCAAAAGAGATTTAGATAATGTAGTTGATAAATATAGATTACTTAAATTTAAACGTTCAAACCAAGGAACAACAATCAATCAAAGACCTATAGTTAGTGAAAATGACAGAATTAATGCCGGAGATATTATTGCCGACGGTCCTTCAACTGAAAATGGAGAAATCGCATTAGGTAAAAATATTTTAATGGCATTTATGAACTGGGAAGGCTATAACTATGAAGATGCGATGTTGTTAAATGAACAACTTGTTATAGATGACGTTTTAACTTCACTACACATTGAAGAACATGAATGTGAAGCTAGAGAAATTAAATTAGGTTCTGAAGAAATCACAAGAGATGTTATAAATATCGGTGAAGATATGAGAAAAAACTTGGACGAAAATGGTATTATAAGAATCGGTGCTGAAGTTAATTCGGGAGATATCTTAGTTGGTAAAGTATCACCTAAGGGAGAAACTGAGTTAAGTGCTGAAGAAAGACTTTTAAGAGCTATTTTCGGAGAAAAAGCTAGAGAAGTAAGAGATACTTCTTTAAGAGTTCCTCATGGAGAAACTGGTATTGTTGTAGATGTTAAATGTTACAGTAGAAAAAATGGAGATGAATTACCACCAGGAGTTAATGAAGTAGTTAGAGTTTATGTAGCCACTAAGAGAAAGATTAATGTAGGGGATAAAATGTGTGGTAGACATGGTAACAAAGGGGTTATTTCAAGAATAATGCCTCAAGAAGATATGCCATTCTTACCAGATGGAACTCCTTTACAAATCGTTCTTAATCCATTAGGGGTACCTTCTCGTATGAACATCGGACAAGTACTTGAAGTGCATTTAGGACTTGCAGCTAAAAGACTTGGTTGGAAAGTTGCAACACCTGTATTTGACGGAGCAAGTGATATTGATGTTCTTGATGCATTAAAGCTTGCTGGTTGTCCTGAATCAGGAAAAATAAAACTTAGAGACGGAAGAACTGGAGATGAATTTGACAATCCTGTAACTGTTGGTTATATGTATATGTTAAAACTTCACCATTTGGTAGATGAAAAGATTCATGCAAGATCTATCGGACCTTATTCTTTAGTTACACAACAACCACTTGGTGGTAAGGCACAATTTGGTGGACAAAGATTTGGGGAAATGGAAGTTTGGGCATTGGAAGCATATGGTGCGAGTCATACTTTACAAGAAATGTTGACTGTTAAGAGTGATGATATTGTAGGTAGAGTTAAGACTTATGAATCAATTGTTAAGGGTGTAAATATTCCTGAACCGGGTATTCCTGAATCCTTCAAAGTTCTTATGAAAGAATTACAATCATTATGCTTAGATGTTAAATTGATTGATGAAGAAGGAGAAGAAATCAAACTTAGAGAAAATTCCGATGAAATCAAGGCTCAACTTGTTTTAAATGAAGAGTATGCCAACGAAGAAGAGGAAGAAGATTTTGACTTTGATTCATTCTATGATCAGTCTGGAAATAAGGAAGAAGATTTTGACGGTTTTGACCTTAGTTTCTTAGAGGATAAAGATGAAAAAGGAAAAAGTAGTTCAGAAGAAGTAGAACAAGACGAAATATTTATAGAAGAAGATATTGATCAATAACATAGAGGAAGGGAGTGGACTCCTTGTTGGAATTAAATAATTTTGATGCAATGAAAATTGGCTTAGCTTCACCTGATAAGATAAGAAGTTGGTCAAGAGGAGAAGTTAAAAAACCAGAAACTATAAATTACAGAACTTTAAAACCGGAAAAAGATGGACTTTTCTGTGAAAAGATTTTTGGACCGGTAAAAGACTGGGAATGTAATTGTGGTAAATATAAAAGAATAAAATACAAGGGAAACGTATGTGAAAAATGTGGAGTTGAAATCACAAAGGCTAAAGTAAGACGCGAAAGAATGGGACATATTGAACTTGTTGCTCCAGTTTCTCATATATGGTATTTTAAGGGAATACCTTCAAGAATGGGTCTTATATTGGATATGAGCCCAAGAGCTCTTGAAAAAATCCTATATTTTGCAAATTATGTTGTTCTTGATGCAAAAGATACTGACCTTTATGTTAAACAATTGCTAACTGAAGGCGAATACGGAGAAGCTTGTGAAAAATTCGGTGCAGAAAATTTCAGAGTTGGAATGGGTGCTGAATCTATTAAAGAGCTTTTGGAAAATATAAATTTAGATGAGCTTTCAAATGAATTGAAAAAGGGTCTTGTTGATGCAACTGGTCAAAAGAAAATTAGACTTTCAAGAAGACTTGAAGTTTGTGAAGCTTTCAGAAAATCAGGAAATAGACCTGAATGGATGATTATTGATGTTGTCCCTGTTATTCCACCTGATTTAAGACCTATGGTTCAACTTGAAGGTGGTAGATTTGCAACTTCAGACTTAAATGATTTGTATAGACGTGTTATAAATAGAAATAACAGATTGAAAAAACTTATAGAAATTCATGCTCCGGAAATCATTATGAGAAATGAAAAGAGAATGTTACAAGAAGCTGTTGATACATTAATTGATAATGGTAGACATGGAAAAGCTGTAACAGGGGCGGGAAATAGAGAGCTTAAATCTTTATCAGATATGTTAAAGGGAAAGACAGGAAGATTCAGACAAAACTTACTCGGAAAGCGTGTTGACTATTCAGGACGTTCTGTAATCGTAGTAGGTCCGGATTTAAAATTCCACCAATGTGGACTTCCTAAAAAAATGGCTCTTGAATTATTCAAACCTTTCATTATGAAACAATTAGTGGAAGACGGAATTGTTCATAATATTAAGAGTGCGAAAAAATATGTAGAAAGATTAAATTCAAATGTTTGGGATATTTTGGATAAAGTTATCAAAGATCATCCTGTACTTCTAAACAGAGCACCGACTCTTCATAGACTTGGTATTCAAGCATTTGAACCAGTTTTAGTTGAAGGAAAGGCAATAAAATTACATCCATTGGTTTGTACTGCATATAATGCCGACTTTGACGGCGACCAAATGGCTGTGCATTTACCTTTATCAACTGAAGCACAAGCTGAAGCAAGACTTTTAATGCTTTCTACAAATAATATTTTGGCACCAAAAGATGGTAAGCCTATTACAACTCCTACTCAGGATATGGTATTGGGGTCATATTATTTAACAAGTGGAACTGTTGAAGAACAAGCTCTTCGTTCATTTATGGATTATGATGAAATGTTTAAGGCTTATTCTACAAATAATGTTAAAATTCATGATACTGTTAATGTGTTATATAGAGATGAAGAAACAGGTGAAAGTCAAATCGTAAAATCAACTGTTGGTAGATTTATATTTAATGAACATCTTCCACAAGATTTAGGATTTGTTGATAGAAATAAAGATAAATACTCATTAGAAGTTGATAGACTTGTAGATAAAAAAATGCTTGGTAAAATTGTAGATAAATGTTTTAGAAAACATGGAAATATAAAAACTGCTGAAGTTTTAGACTATATAAAATCTACAGGATATAAATATTCAACTGTTGGAGCTATTTCAATTTCAATGAATGATGTAATAGTTCCGGAAGAAAAATGGGAAATTCTTAAAGAAGCAGAACAAAAGATTGCAGTTTATGAAGAATTGTTTAGAGATGGTTTAGTTTCTGAGCAAGAAAGATATGAATATGTAATCTCTGTTTGGACAAAAGCCACAGAAGATATTACAAAGATTCTTGTTGAAAAGCAAGATCCTACAAATAGTATTTCAATCATGGCTGACTCAGGAGCCAGAGGTAATATTAATCAAATTAGACAGTTAGCGGGAATGCGTGGACTTATGAGTTCTGCTACTGGTAGAATCGTAGAAATTCCTATCAAAGCAAACTTTAGAGAAGGTCTTTCTGTACAAGAGTTCTTTATTTCAACTCATGGTTCAAGAAAAGGACTTTCAGATACTGCTCTTAGAACGGCTGACTCTGGATATTTAACAAGAAGACTTGTAGATGTTTCTCAAGATGTTATTGTTAGAGAAGATGATTGTTGTACAGATGAATATGTATTAGCTACAGACTTTAAAGATGGAAATGCTATAGTTGAAAAACTTGCTGATAGAATTGTAGGTAGACATTCATTCGAAGACGTATTAAATCCTACTACAGGAGAAATTTTAATTCATAAGAATGAAATGATTACTGAAAGTCTAGCAGAAAAAGTTGAAAAACTTGGAATTACAGAAATAAAAGTTCGTTCTGTTCTAGGTTGTAAATCCAAACATGGCGTTTGTGCAAAATGTTACGGACGTAACCTTGCAACAGGAAATCCAGTTAACATTGGGGAAGCTGTAGGAATTATAGCTGCTCAATCAATCGGTGAACCTGGTACTCAGCTTACAATGAGAACATTCCACTCTGGTGGGGTTGCCGGTGTTGGAATCACTCAAGGTCTTCCGCGTGTTGAAGAACTTTTCGAAGCGAGAAAACCAAAAGGACTTGCTTATATAACTGAAATTGATGGTACTGTAAAATTAGTTGATAATAAGAAGAGATATGATATAGTTGTAACTGCCGACGATGGTGATGAAAGAATTTATGCTATACCTTATGGAGCTAGAATTAAAGTTAAAGATGGAGAAGAAATCAAGGCAGGCGATATGCTTACTGAGGGTTCTATAAATCCACATGACATTTTAGCCATTAAAGGTCCAACAGGAGTTCAAGAATATATCACTAAAGAAGTTCAAAAAGTTTATCGTAATCAAGGGGTAGACATCGATGATAGACATATCGAAATCATTATAAAACAAATGCTTTCTAAAGTTAAAATCGATACTTCAGGAGATACTAATTTCTTAGAAGGAAGCTTAGTTCCTTTCAGAGAAGTAGAAGCTGTTAATGGAAAAATGCTTGAAGAAGACAAGATGCCAGCTACTTTTGATAATGTATTGTTAGGTATTACTAAGGCATCGCTTGCTACTGAAAGTTTCTTATCAGCAGCATCATTCCAAGAAACAACTAGAGTTTTAACTGATGCTTCTATTAAAGGAAAAGCAGATGGACTAATAGGATTAAAAGAAAATGTAATCTTAGGTAAACTTATCCCTGCCGGAACTGGTATGAAAGTCTATAAATCTATCGAAATTGATTATGAAACACTAGAGGAAGAAGAAAGACTTGCTAGAGAAGAAACTCTTGAACATAGTGATTCTGAAGAAATTCAAGAAGTTGACGATTCAATCGAAGAAGAATTAGAAGAAAAAACTGAAACAGAAGTTGAAACTGAAGAAGTTGAAATCGTGGAAAAAGTTGAAGAATAATATTTAGAGTCGGAAATTTTCCGACTCTTTCTATAAAGTGAGGATTAAGATGAAAAAAGCTTTAATTTTGACAGCATCTTTTGGTGGTGGACATAATAAGGCAGCTAATAATATAAGAGAAAAGCTCGAACAAAGAGATTTTGATGTAGAAGAAATAGATTTATTAAAAGGAATTTCTGAAAAGTTAGATAGTTTACTTGTTGGTGGATATTTGGGAATAGTAACAAAAACTCCCGAAATTTTCGGACTTATATACAAAGGAACGAATATAACACAGTCGCAAAATATTTTTTCAAAACCGATTTTAAATATGTTAAGCAATAAAATATTACCTATTTTAGAAGAAAGAAAACCTAATGTAGTTATAGGTACTCATGTTTTTGCAATCGGGGTAATGGAACATATAAAGCAAAAAAAATATTATGATGTTCCTTTCATTTCTGTAATTACAGATTTTATAACACATAAGATGTATTTTAGTGACTATGTGGATTATTATGTTGTAGCAAGTGAATTCACGAAAAATAGAATGATTGACGACGGAATAAAACAAGATAGGATTTGTGCTTTTGGAATTCCTATAAGTGATAGTTTTAAGGAAAGACATTTTGAAAAAAAGGATGGCTTTAATATTTTAACTATATTTGGAACTTTGGGAATGAATGATTTTTCAGAATATATAATGCCGATACTTGATATTTCAAATGATATCAAACTTACTATGGTTTGTGGTAAAAATGAGGAATTAAAAGAAAAACTTGAGAAAAAATACAGTCTGTTCGTAGATGAAAATAGACTTGAAATTTTAGGTTATACAAATGAAATAGCAAGACTGATGGAAGAAAATCAAATTTTGATTACAAAACCTGGTGGACTTACAGTTTCAGAGGCAATTATTAAAAATATTCCTCTTATAATCCCATTTTTTATTCCAGGACATGAAGAAGAAAATAAAAATTTTATTGTCGAGGAAGAAATAGGTGTTTATGCAAATAGTGTTGATGCTGTTATAAAGGAAATAAAAAAGTTTTACAAAAATCGAAGAAGAGTAGAATATATGGCTTTGAATATGAAAGATATTGCAGATGGATTTTCTGTAGATAAAATTGCAGAATTAGTTGAAAAAATTAGTTAAATTCATTGACAAAAATGTTTTCTTATAGTATAATCCATTGTGGACAAAGATTTTTAGGAGGTTTTATATGAAAATTAAAAAATATTTAATTTCTGCTATGGCTATATTCCTAATGGGATCAATGGTTGCTTGTCAATCAAAACCAGCTGAAAACAAGAAAGCAGAAGAAAAGAAGGAAGAAAAAAAAGAAGAACCTAAGAAGGAAAAGGCTTCTGAAGAAGAAAAGAATAAAACTATTAAGGCTTTAGAAGAACAAAAAGCACTTGAATTGATAATTCCTAATTTAAAGGATTCTGACAAAGAAAGCATTGAAAAAAAATATGAAAATTTAATTGCTCAAGTTAAAGAAGACAAAATTGATAAAGAAGAAGTAATTAAATTAGGAAAGGCTGCTGAAAATTATATTAAGAATGTAAAAGAATCAAAAAGTGGAGGATCCCAAAAATAATATTATATATTTTTAATGAGAGTTTGTTAACTCTCATTTTTTGTTGTTTATTACTTACTTATGAGCATTAATAAAATTTTTTACTGTGTCATTAATTTCTTTTTCATGCCCTACTAAAAGATGACCACCAGTTTCAAATATTTTCAAAGTGCTATTTTTAAATCTTTTTACTGAAGTAATAAATTTTTCATATTTTGTTATTTTGTCATCTTTTGATTGAAAAATTAATGTTGGGATTTCAATTTCT
The DNA here is from genome assembly GCF_035282405.1 of Parvimonas sp. C2. Taxonomy (NCBI): domain Bacteria; kingdom Bacillati; phylum Bacillota; class Tissierellia; order Tissierellales; family Peptoniphilaceae; genus Parvimonas; species Parvimonas sp. C2. The sequence continues at coordinate 241,399 of NZ_JAYKBP010000002.1, read as the reverse complement.
TCAATAATATAATTATCATAATTCACTGCCATATCTGGATTAGTAATTTCTCCATCTATTTTTACTCCTTTTTTTCTTTTATCAATTGGTAACATTGTTTTGACTACATTCCTTTCCATACCCATAATAGTTTTAAAGAAAGGACTAATCAAGTACATAGGAAGATTATTACATAAAAAATTAGGAGGTGCTTGATATAAATTTATTTTCTTAGGTTTTTCTGTCTCAGGCATTGCAGAACTGTATAGAATAAGTCCTTTACATCTATTTGGATAGTCCAGTGCAAAACGAATTGCTACAGTTCCTCCTGCTGAAGTCCCTACAATAAATACTTTATCGATATTTAATTTATCTAAAAGCTCAATATATGCTTTACATTGTTCTTCAGGAGTTCCTTTTCCTAATACATGACTGTTTAGGTATCCAAAACGTGATGGGGACAATATTCTAAAATCTTTAGTTAAATCTTTTAAACTTTCATAACCCTGATCAAAACCTCCAAAGATAACATGGCAGACTAGTAAAACTTCTCCATCTCCTCTGTCGAGATATTCTATATTTCCATAAGATAGAATCATTTGACTCGGTTGATAGCTTTTTAATTGTTCTTTAGCGTCTTTTAAATCAATAGTCAGCTTAATACTCATAATTATAGTATAAAATGATATAGATATAATTATAATAACAAATAATAGTTTTAAATTTTTCATCACAACTCCAAAGTATTACAAAATAGGTTTATAAAGTGTTCAAGCTCTTTTTTTCCATCTTCTAAACTTTCTTTTTTACAATCATATTTTTGAAGTAAAAAATAGATTTGGGAATAAAATATTTTAGCTATATCTTCTGCACTGGTAGATTTCAGTTTTTTAGGTGGGATTAATTGAGAAAACACTTGTGTTTGATATTTTATGGGTTCATTTAAAAAGATTTTTTCATACAAATCATTGATTTGACTTTCTCTATAACGATCTATTATTAACATTTTTCTAAAATTTGAAGCGATTTCATCTAAAATATAAAACTCAAATAATTCCTTTGAAATTTCAATAATATCTTCTCTTTTTTTATTAAGATACATATCACTGTTGTTAGAATTTCTAGGCAATAAAAGTATATCTCGTTTCTCATTCATTTTTTTATAAAATATTTCTATACAGCTCTCAAAAATTTCTTGTTTACTTTTAAAATGTTTATATAAGCTAGGAGCCTTAATACCAACCATCATTGCAATGTCCTTTACATAAACATCAGAGTATCCTTTTTGAGCAAAAAGTTTTAAGGCTTCATACATTATTTTATCTTTAGTATTCATAAATTCTCCTCTCGAGCTAATTATGATTAGCTGTCAAGTTTTAAGAGTTTTTATTTTACAAATATATTATATTCAAAATAATTCTAAATTTTCCTATAAAAAAACGAGATAAATACTTATCTCATTTTATCAAATATTTCAATTATATAATTATTTACAAGTTCTTTTGCGACAGAAGCACTTATACTTTCACTATAAACTTTTAATAGCATACTTTCAAATACACAAATTACTAAATTATCAATAATTTCAGCTCTCTCTTCTGAAACTATATTTTCTTCAATACAATCTTGCATCAAATAAAAGCTTCTTGTTTTTATAGATTTAGACAAAAGCATTTCTCTAACTGCTTTTGGATATTGTTTAATATCTAAAGGAAAGTAACTGTAATAACTTTCAACATACTGTTCTAAATTTTGTTTTAAGTTTGAAAAGAAAATAGTATAATAAATTTCAGGTCTTCTAAAAGCACAATCTGTGTAACATTGCCAAACAAGTAAATATATATCCCTAGAATCATTTGCTGATTTTACATAACTTGGCAGTTCATCTATATATTCTTGTAAATAATGCATTGATGCAAAAAATAATAAATGTTCTAAGTTGTCAAAATAATTATAAATGGTTGCACTGTTATATCCGGCTATATCGGCAACTTTTCGTATTGTAACAGCATCATAGCCATCTTTTTCTATTATATCTATCGTGGCATCAACAAAATATTTTACCATTCGAGATTTTTGTATCATTTTTTTATCTAAAGCATTCATATCAACTCTCCTATATACCGTACTATTCTAACATAAAATTGAGATAATATCAAATATAACAATTTTAGTATTTAAAAAATATATTAATATTAACCAACTTTGTATTTTTTTGTTAAAATATATTTTTTGAATTGTTATATATCGTTTAAAGTAATTCAATTAGAAAAAAATTGATAATCTAATATCAACTTAAAATAAAATAATAGAAAAATAAAATTACTTTTTTATAAAAATCTATTGCAAACGATTAAAATTTATGATATATTTATTATAGGTTAAAAAATAATCATGATTATAAAATAAATTAATTTAAAAAGATTTGCTGTGATTAAAATTAAGAGTTTGAAATTTTTGTGGTTTTTTTATATTTTAAAGGATAGAAAAAAGAATTTAAAAAAGAAAAAAGGAGGAAAAAATGAACAAAAAAAGTAATACCGTGTTTTATGCTTCAATAGTATTGACATTAGCAATCGTTTTTTGGGGCTTTTTAAGTCCGTCATCTTTTGAAACGGCTGGTAATGCATCTTTTAAATTTTTATCTACAAATTTTAACTGGTTTTACACTTTTACTATGACTTCGTTCATTGTGTTTGCAATTTGGATTGGATTCTTTAGTAAGTATAAAAACATAAAGTTAGGTGGAGATGATTCAAAACCGGAATTTTCAAATGCATCTTGGTTTGCAATGTTATTTTCTGCTGGTATGGGAATTGGATTAGTATTCTTTGGAATATCTGAACCCTTAAGTCATTATCTAAATCCAATAAATGGGAAAGGAATGACAGAAGAAGCAGCTAAGTTTGCAATTACAAAATCATTTTTACACTGGGGACTTCATCCTTGGGCGAATTATTGTATATTAGGGTTAGGACTTGCTTATATGCAATTTAGAAAAGGAAAACCAGGTTTAATAAGTAGTATATTTATTCCTATATTAGGGGAAAAAGGAGTTAGAGGTCCATTAGGGAAAATAATTGATATTTTGGCTGTATTTGCTACTGCTGCAGGAATGGCAACTTCTTTAGGACTTGGAACCCAACAAATCAACAGTGGATTGAATTATATGTTCAAAGTTCCTGAAACTCCTATTGTTCAGATAATTTTAGTTATTTCAATTACTTTAATTTATACTTGGACAGCTATTTCAGGTGTTGAAAAAGGAATTAAAGCTGTTTCGGATTTGAATTTAATTTTGGTTGTAGTTTTGTTAGCTGGATCATTTCTTCTCGGACCAACTGTTAAAATATTAAGAACTTTCGTTGAGGGAACAGGACTTTATATTCAAAATTTTGTTCAAAATTCATTGGAAGTTGGTGCTTTTGGAAAAAGTTCATGGTTTGGAGATTGGACAGTGTTTTATTGGGCTTGGTGGATTGCATGGGCACCATTTACAGGTATTTTCATTGCAAGAATTTCTAAAGGAAGAACCATAAAAGAGTTTATTGCAGGAGTTATGTTGGTTCCTACAATAGTTTCATTTATTTGGTTTTCAATTTTTGCAGGAATTGACTTTTCTACTGCTGGAAAAGTTTTACTTGAAGCAAGTAAAAGCTCAGCAACTGCATTCTTTATAGTAATGAGTGAAATTCCTTTTGGGGCTATTCTATCATTTGTTGCTATAATCCTTTTGTTCACATTCTTTATAACGTCAGCAAATTCTGCAACTTTTGTTTTAGGGATGTTATCGCAAGAAGGAGATTTGAATCCTACAAATACAAAGAAAACAATTTGGGGAGTTGTTCAGTCAGCTCTTGCATTATCACTTATGATAGGTTCAACAAATGGGTTAAAAATGTTACAAACTATCTCAATTATAGCTGCATTTCCGTTTGCATTTATAATGTTGTTAAGTATGTATTCCCTTGTGAAAGCATTGAAAACAGATGAGTTTGTAATAGATAATAAAATATAGTAATTTAAAATAAGGAGGTTTTCTATGAAATTAGAAATAGGTAAATTTCATGTTAAAGATGTTGTTTTTGGAGATAAAACTTTCTTTGAAAACGGAATTTTAACAATTAACAAAAAAGAGGCTTGTAAATTTATTTTACAAGACGAACATATCACAGAAGTTGATATAGAAATTGCAAAACCGGGAGAAGATGTTAGAATTGTTCCTATAAAAGAAGCAGTTGAACCTCGAGTTAGAGTTGATGGAAGAACCTTATTTCCGGGTGTAACAGGAGATATAGTTCCTTGTGGAGAAGGTAAACTTCATGCTCTTAAAGGTGTAAGTGTTCTTGGTGTAGGTATGCACTGGGGAAGTTTTGGAGACGGATTGATTGATATGTGCGGAGAAGGGCAAAAATACACTATATTTGGGCAGTTAATTAACATTTGCATTGTTGCAGATACTGATGAAGAATTTGAAAGACATGAACAACAAAAGAAAAATCATGCAATTAGATGGGCAACTCACAAATTTGCGGAATATTTAGGAAAAACAGTAAAAGAATTAAATCCAGAAGAGACAGAAGTTTTTGAATTTGATCCAGTCTTGAATAGAAGTGAAAAAATAAATAGTTTACCTAAAGTTGTTTTGGTAATGCAACCTCAATCACAAATGGAAGAAATGGGATATAATGATTTAATTTATGGATGGGATATGAATCATTTTGTACCTACATTTATGAATCCATGTGAAGTGCTTGATGGAGCTATAATTTCAGGAAGTTTTATGCCTTGTTCATCAAAATGGTCAACTTATGATTTTCAAAATTTCCCAACAATCAGAGAACTATATAAAGAACACGGAAAAACAATTAACTTTGTAGGAGTTATAATGTCTAACTTAAATGTTGCTTTAGATCAAAAAGAAAGATCAGCAATTATAATGTCTAATATAGCAAAATATTTGGGAGCTGAAGCTGCAATAGTCACGGAAGAGGGATATGGTAATCCTGATACTGATTATATTAGATGTATAGTAGCTTTAGAAGATATTGGAGTTAAAACTGTAGGTATCAGTAATGAATGTACAGGTCGTGATGGAGCATCTCAACCGCTTGTAGTTTTGGATGAAAAAGCTAATGCATTAGTTTCTTCAGGAAATGTTTCTGAATTAATTAAGTTGCCACCAAGAAAGAAAGTTATTGGAGAACTTGAAGCTCTTGCGAGAGATGGATTATCAGGTGGTTGGCCTTTTGATGAAATTCTAGGTTCATCAGTAAAAGAAGATGGTTCTATAATTATGGAAAATAATGCAATGTTCTGTGGAGACGCTATTGCAGGATGGTCTATAAAAACTATGAAAGAATTTTAAGGGGTGTTAATATGAAAAAAGTTGTTCATTATATAAATCAATTCTTTGCTGGTATTGGTGGAGAAGATAAGGCTGATTACAAACCTGAATTAAAAGAGGGAAAAATTGGTCCCGGTATTGCGCTACAATCAAAATTGGATGCTGAAATAACTCATACAGTTGTTTGTGGAGATAACTACATGGGTTCTAATACTCAAGATGCTATCAATGAAATTTTAGGAATGTTGGAAAAAATTGAGTTTGATGTATTTATAGCAGGACCTGCATTTCAAGCTGGACGTTATGGTGTTGCTTGTGGAAACATCTGTGAAGCAGTAAAAGAAAAATTTAACGTTCCTGTTGTAACTTCAATGCATGTTGAAAATCCAGGTGTAGAAATGTTTAAACTTAAGATGCCCATTTTTGAAGGAGGAAATTCAGCCGCTTTTGTTAAAAAGGATACAGAAAAAATGGCTCTTTATGTAAATAAAATATTGTTAGGAAAAGAAACAAAAGGTGCAAAAGTTGAAGGATATTTCGAAAGGGGAATTAGACATCAAGTTTGGTTGGAAGAACCTGTTTCAGCAGCAAGACGTGGAGTTGATATGCTTCTTAAGAAGATTGCAGGAGAAGAATATATTACAGAACTTCCAATCCCTAAAAAAGATTTAGTACCAATAGCAAGTCCTATAAAAGATTTGAAAAAAGCTAAAATTGCCGTATTAAACACAGGAGGTATTGTTCCTGTTGACAATCCTGATAGGATTCAATCTGCATCAGCAACAAGATGGGGACGTTATAACTGTTCATCAATGGAAAGATTAAAAGGTGGAGAATTTAAAACAATTCATGCCGGATTTGACCCTGCGGCAGCAGATGCTAATCCTAATGTAATTGTTCCTTGGGATGTGCTGGTTGAGCTTAAAAAGGAAGGTGTATTCGGCGAGTTACATGAATATTTTTATTCAACAGTAGGAACTGGAACTACACAAGCAGAAGCAAAGAGAATGGGACATGAAATGCTAGCTAAACTTCAAGAGGCAGGAGTTGATGCATGTATTATGGTTTCTACTTGAGGTACCTGTACACGTTGCGGAGCAACGATAGTAAAAGAAATTGAAAAGGCAGGAATTCCAATCGTACAAATGTGTAATTTGGTTCCAGTTGCTATTACAGTAGGAACAAATAGAATTGTTCCTACAATATCAATTCCTTATCCACTAGGAGATCCTAGTACAAGTAAAGAAGAACAATATAAGTTACGTTACTCAAGAACAAAATTAGCTTTAGAAGCATTAACAACTGATATTAAAGAACAAACTGTATTTAAAATTTAAGTAGTATGATAAAGAATAGATTTAAGATTTAATATTTTTAGAAGAAATCTTTATAAAATAAATATTTTTTATTAAGAAAGGGTATATTGAAAATACATTTACTTCTTAAGTAATAATTATTTTGAATAGATTTAAAATAACAAATATAAACACACTAATCACAATCATATTATTAGGATGTAAATACCACACTTAAAATTTATAGAAAATAAGCTATGTAAAATTTTTGCATAGCTATTTTTTTATTCAAGAGCTATATTATAGACAAAGATAAGAAACTATTAAATCGTTGAAAAAACTCATTTACTATGATACAATGATTATGTAAAATATTGAAAAATTATTTTGTATAATTGAAATTTATGGAGTATTAGTTATTATGAAAAAATTAAAGAAAAATATTTATTTATATTCTATATTAATTGTTATTTTTAGTATTTTTACAGTTTATTCAAATGCTAATATGCCAATGATAATTAAGGAAATTACTGATAGTATTACAGAAAAACAATTTGATAAAATTTTTGGATATTTTGTAAAATATGCACTACTAATAGTTTTAGTATTGTGTTCTGAATTTGTTGGTAAATTGTTGAATGCTAAGTATAGAAGATTATTATACATGAAGCTTAGAAATCTTTTTGTCAGAGGAATTTTGTTTAAAGGTAAAAAGGGAGAAAATCCTCAAGAGCTTTATTCTATTTATAATAATGAGATAGAATCTGTTGTAGAAGAATACTATTTAACAATACCACATATTATATTTCAAGCAGTATCTATTATTTGGTATATGTATTTGCTGTTTTCATTAAATATTATTGCATCATTTATTATTCTAGGAACAAATATTATATCAATTCTAATTCCTTATTTTTTTGAAATAGATATGCAAAGAATAAGGGAAAAGAGCATTTTAGGACTAAGACGATTAAATACAGCTTTTTACGATATTGTTGAGGGAATAGGCACTATAAAAAGATATTCCGTAGAAAAAAATATAAATGATAAAATGGAGTCTATCTCATCTGATGAACAAAAATATGCTTATAGATATAGCATAAAAAATGCAGTTCTAGAAATTAGCATGGGAGCAATTTCGTTTATATCCCAGTTTCTAATTTATTATGTTGTAATCAGCTCTATTGTCAGCGGAAAAGAAACAATAGGTGCTTTTATTGCCATATTGCAATTATCAGAGTTGTTAATCTATCCGATTAATACCATTTCCAGCTATTTGATAACTGTATTTTCTATAAAGAAAGTTAAAAATGATTTATTTAATACCTTATCCGATTGTGAGTTTGAAGAAAATAAGCAAGAGAGAGTTGAGAAAATTGAATTTGAAAATGTAAGTTTCTCTTATAATGAGAATAAATATATTATTGATAATTTTTCAAATGTTTTTGAAAGTGGGAAAAAGTATCTCATAAGAGGTCAAAATGGATCCGGTAAGAGTACAATTTTGAAATTATTGTTTGGGGAGTTTGAAAATTATAGTGGAAATATAAAGATAAATGGTAAAAATATAAAGGATTATCCTAATATTTCAAAAAATCTTGTCTATGTTGAACAAAATTCTTTCCTATTCAATGAAAATATAGTTTCAAATATAACTTTATTTAAAAAATTTGCGGATAATTTGATTTATGATATTTTAAATAAAGTGAATTTGGATAAAAAACTTATAGAAAATAGAAACGAAAATTTGAATGAATTGAATCTTTCAATTTCCGGTGGTGAAAAACAAAAAATTATAATTGCTAGAGCTTTACTTAGAAATAGTAATTTTTTGGTATTTGATGAGGACATGAGCAATATTGATAAAAATTCAATTTCAATAATTGAAAAAATGATTTTAAGTGATAAAAACTTAGGGTTTATTAATATTTCTCACAATTATTCAGAAGAAAATTTAATAATGTATGACTATATTTTAGAATTTACAGGAGAAAAAATTAATATAATAAAAAACTGATAAATGTATCTAAGTTAAATATATATTTCCTAAGGAGGAGTTGTTTTCTAATGAAAAATTCAAAATTCTATTTGCCGATTAAGTTAAAAAAATCCAGTGTTATTTTTCTATGTATTTTTTCGCTGGGAGTTTATTTTATTTCACTTATTTTTCCTTATATTTTTAAGAGTATTCTTGATAATGTAGGGAATATGGACAGTGGAAAGTTATATTTATACATATTTGGGATAATTGTATTTGCAGTTTTTGTTCATGGAATTAGCTATTTATGTGATTATCTAAATCAGATATTTTGTAATAAAACTGCTTTAAAATATCAAAAACAAATTGTAAAAAAGATTTCTAAGATAAATACACCGGACTATGAGGGGATGAGCAAGGCTAAGGTATTGAATCTTTTGAATTATGATATAGCTGTAATTTATACATATATTAATTTAAAAATAGATTTAGTAGTGGATTCTATAAAGATTTTATTAGTAGCTCTTATACTGATAAAAATTAATTACATACTTGCAATAATAACTTTTGTATTAATACCGATTTATTATCTTGGAAATTATTTTAATAAAAATCGAATGGAAAAACTTGCAAGTGAAGAGATGAAATTAAATGACAAAATTTTTGAGCAAGAAGAAGATGTTGTTTATAAAAAAACAAGTATTGAGTTGTTTAAGGCTTGGGGCTTGTTTTTTAAGAAATTTAATTATATAGCAGAAAAACGTTGGAATATTACAGGTACAAAACATAAATTTTTAATTTTAAATATGGAATTTCCAAAATTTATTTCAACTCTTAGTCCTTTTATAGTGTTAATCTTGGGGGCAAGTTTTGTTCGTAGAGGAATTTTTACTATTGGAACATTGATTATGTTTTTACAATATGCTCAAATGATTTATACTCCGATAACGTCCATTGCAAATTTAAAGGCAAATGCAAATTCTTCAGTAGCAAGTTTTGAAAGAATTAGAAACTTTTTAAACTATGAAAATGAAGAAAATAATTATTCAAAACTTTTTGTAAAACAAGAAAATTCTATAGAAATTAAAAATGTCGAAATTACAAATGCAAAAGATGAGTTATTATTTAAAATAGATGATTTTACAATTTCTAAAAATGGGCTTTATATTCTAAAAGGTGATAATGGAACAGGAAAAACTACGCTTTTAAATTTACTTGCAGGAGTTTATTCCATAAAACAAATTAAGGAAAAAGGTGGATATTTTAGAATATCCGAGGATAAAAAAGAGGATATTTCCTACTTATATAATCCTGCAATGTTGTTTAACGGAACTGTTAGAGAAAATATAGTTTTAACTGAGATAGAAAGGGAAGAACAAATTTCAAAGATGCGAAATCTTTTGAAAAGATTTAATGCAAAAGATGAAAATTATGAAGTTAAAACAAATCCTGCAAATCTTTCACTTGGAGAACAGCAAAAACTATTTTTGATAAGAACATTTATGCAAGAAAAGAGTATTATTTTACTTGATGAACCTTCAGCAAATTTAGATGTTGAATCAAAAGCTATTTTAAGAGATTTTCTAGAAGAAGAAAAGAGAAAAAGCATAATGATTTTAATAGCTCACGATTTGCTTTATGAAGAAATTGCTGATGAAATTTATACTATAAATAACAAAAATTTAGAACTTTCTAAATAAAGATAAAAGAATTTCATTCCCGATACTTATGTGTCGGGTTGTTTTATAGCAGATTTTTTAGTGAAAAAAATTTACAATATGTGTATATATGTGATATAATATAGGTAGCTTTGCGCCCAATGGCAAAGCTACTTATATTTCATCATAACAAGCATAAAAAATAATCAAAAAGGATTTGTGATTTAATTATTAGCTTTACACTTGTTGATAAAGCTACATATTTTAGATAAAAATAAATTGTTAAGATAAATTAAAGTTGATTGTAGTTACAAAAGGAGAGATATACTTTGTTTGATAAATTAGAATTATTAGTGGAAAAATTTGAGGAACTTGAAAAGAAAATCATAGATCCTGAAATTATGAAAGATATGAATGTTTGGCAAAAACTTGCTAAAGAACATGGCGATATGAAGCCGATTGTTGAAAAATATAGAGAATATTCCAAGCATAAGAAAGAACTTGAAGAAAATAAAGAGATGTTAAAAGAAAGTCTGGATGATGAAATGAAAGAACTTGTCAAGGAAGAAATTTCTGAGCTGGAAGATAGTATTGAAAAGGAAGAACAAGATCTTAAAATTTTATTATTACCAAAAGACCCTAATGACGAAAAGAATGTATTTATGGAAGTAAGAGCCGGTACTGGTGGAGATGAAGCGGGACTTTTTGCAGAAGATTTGCTTAGAATGTATAGAATGTTTGCTGACAAACAAAGATGGAAAACTGAAATAATGAGTATTTCAGAACAAGGTGTCGGAGGAATAAAAGAAGTTGTTTTCTTGGTTAAAGGTCAGGGTGCATATTCAAAACTAAAATATGAAAGTGGTGTTCATAGAGTTCAACGTGTTCCTGCTACGGAATCAAGTGGAAGAATACATACTTCTGCAGCAACTGTTGCAGTTTTACCGGAAGTTGAAGATGTCGATGTTATTATAAATCAAAATGATCTTAGAATTGATGTTTATAGAGCGAGTGGTAATGGTGGACAATGTGTAAATACAACTGACTCTGCTGTTAGAATTACACATATTCCTACAGGAGTTGTTGTAACTTGTCAAGATGAAAAGTCGCAACTTAAGAACAAGGATAAGGCAATGAAGATTTTGAAATCAAGACTTTATGAAAAGTATCAAGAAGAACAAAATAAGGACATTGCAGATGCAAGAAAATCACAAATAGGGTCAGGAGATAGATCTGAAAGAATAAGAACATATAATTTCCCTCAAGGAAGAGTTACAGATCATAGAATAAATATGACTATTTATCAATTGGATGGTTTCTTAAACGGAGATATTTCAGATATGATAGATGCTCTAATTACAAGTGATCAAGCTAAAAAGATGCTAGCAATTGCGGAGTAGATTATGAATCAAAATTTACAAAATAAATTAACTAAAATTGGTATTTATCTTGTATTGTATATATTTGGAGTTTTCGTATTTTTCAATTTCGTTTTTGCGAAAAAAGAAAATAAAGCTGTAGTTAATACAGTGAAAGAGGTTGAAACTAAGCCAAAACCTTTAAATGCTAATGGAATAGATGTAACTAAACTTTCAACAAAAGTTAATACAGGTAAAAAGGCAAGTATTTTAACTGAAAAAACTGTTCTTGAAGGTCTTAAAAATAGTGAGGATTCAGATATTCAAGAAATATTAAAAAGCAAAGATAAATTAAGTTATGGTTATTTAGCTATGCTTTATAAAAATCCTTCTGCAAAACTTTTTGTTAAGGACAAGCTTGAAAATAGAACAGTTGATAATTTTACTGGCGAAAGTGTTGATTTTAAAAGAGATATTCCATATTATTTACAATGGGATAGACGTTGGGGACAAAAGAAATATACTGATGATAATATAGCAATAAATGGTTGTGGACCAACTTCAATGGCAATGGTTGTTTCTGGACTTTTGAAAGATAATTCCATAACTCCTGTTGAATTGGCAAAATATGAAGAATACGCTGAAGGATCAGGAACGGGTTGGAATTATTTTAAAGAAGTTCCCAAAAAATATGGATTAAAAGTTAAAGATTTGAAGACAGATGAAGAAGTTTTTAAAAATGAATTAAAAAGTGGAAGACCTATAATTGCGAATGTAGGGCCTGGAGATTTTTCTTCAATAGGACATTATATTGTTTTGGTTGGAGTTGATGAAGATGGTATGTTCATAATAAATGACCCAAATAGTCCTACAAATACAAGCGAAAAGTGGAGTTTTGAAAGATTAAAATCTCAGATAAAGAATGCTTGGTCTTTTACTAAAGGAGAGTAGGGTTGAATTTTTTAGAAAGAATTTTAGATTTTTTTATTTATTTCTTTAGGTCAAAGCCTGAGGGATATGACATAGAAAAATATGGTTTAACGCATATTTTACTTGTTTTAATTGCATTTACAGGAGCAATTTTAATTTATAAATATAGAGAAAAAATTAAAAATATAAATTGTAAGAATAAGTTGGTCAATTGAAAAAACTTCAAAAGGTGTTTTATAATTAAATAGTTTTTTAGAATAATTATTTATCCAATTTTCAATAAATGCTACTCTTTCTGATGTGAACCCCTAAATCCTGACAAAGGATTTGGGGGTTTTTTGATATAAGTATAAAAATAAAAGTAATTAAAGAATATGAGAAAAATAATATTAGTCAATCTGAATTATCAAAAAAATATAAGATACCACAAACAACTATTTCAAATTGGATAAAATGGTATTCTGATAATGGTATTGAAGGTATAAGTAAAAAATTTAAAAACAAATGTTATACTAGTAATTTTAAGCTGTTTGTATTACAATATAGAAAAACCAATAATTTAACTTTTAGAGAAACTGCTGTTAAATTTGATATATCTAATGCTTCTATCATAGCTAATTGGCAAAAGAAATATAATGAAAGTGGATTAGATGGTTTAAATAGTAAAACAAAAGGAAGAAAGCCTAAAATGAAAAAAACTATACCAAAAAAACAAAAAAGAAAAGAAAATTTAAAAGAAAGTGAAAGAGAGGAGCTTTTAAGACTAAGAGGAGAAAATCTCCTTTTAAAGGCGGCTATAGCTTATGAAAAAAACTTCAAACCTTGCTTATGGAGAAAGACTTAAAAACAAGGAAAAAGCGAAAGTGATAATTGAATTAAGCAAGGCAAAAGAATATAAATCAATTACAATATTACAATGGTTAAAGGTAGCTAAACTAAACAAAAGTTCTTTTTATGAGTGGAAAGAAAAATTAAATAAACAAATGAGTTCAAAAGTGATTTACATTTGCAACATAGTCAAGTAAATGGACACAATTTTACAATATACGAAATTTTAATCTTTATTTAAAATATAAAGCTTATATTTCAATATATTTGACAAAAATAACAATTATGATATTCTTGTGGTAATGATTTACCTAGAACAGAAAGTAAATAGATAAATTAAAATTTATTGAAATATATCTTAAATATAAATATTTTTGGATGGATTTTTGCTTGGGAGGTAGTTATGTGTAATTTGTTTTTTAAATATTTTATAAAACAGAAGAAAAATATTCTATTTCTTATTATAATTATAATTATTGGAATTGTTATGTCTTCTGTTTCAAAAATTGAAAACAAGAAGACTAATGATGAATATATTTCTTCTAAGGAAGAATCATTAAAATATCATGAATCTATTATCAAAGAAATTGAAGAAAAATTATCTCAAAACAATCTTACTAAGGAGGAAATAGAAGATTTAACTAGAGAAAGAGAAGATTTTTCAAAGTTATTAGAAGATGACAAGGTTAAATATGAAGCTAGTAAAAATTATGATTGGAAAACTCTATATGAAATATATATGAAATTTCTTAAACCTGAAAAAACTAATAGCTTTATTGCTATGGGTTTAGGCACAATTGATATTCATCGATTAACTATTGAAATAACTTATGAAACCTTAAAATATTTAAAAGACAATAATATTCCTTCAGCTCATCCTTTAAAATTGCAGAGAACAGAGTTTGACCAACCTAGAACTTCAGAAGAAGAGGAAGCTCTAAATCTAAATAGTAAAAAAACATTAATCGGAACTTCACATAGATTATGGGACTTTTTTACAAATAATTTGGTGTTAATCTATACTTTTATAATTGTAGTAACTTTTGGTATTTTATTTTCAAAACTGGAGGAGAGCCAAAATAAAACAATTAGATTTTTAAGGACATCGGGAGCAAGTAAATTTAGGATTGTATCGTCGGGACTTTTTACAGGTGGAATTTTAACGATTATACTTGGACTATTGATACCTGCAATATTTTTTGGAATAGAATTTTTAATAAGTGGGGCATCATCTTTTAAATATCCGATTACAACTTATATAGTAAAAAGTGATTATTTTTCACTTATGAGTTTTGGATATAAGATTGTTCCAATATCTGATGTTTTAATAAAAAGTTTTATTTTGTTCTTGCTCTATGGAATATTTATATTCCTTGTTACAAGTGCAATTTCTACTTTTGTAAAATCGAGTGTAAAATCTGTTATTTTATCCTTTGGAGTTATAGCAACATTACAGATGTTTAATAAATGGTATAATCCGTTTTCATACTGGAGAGTTGGAAAAATAGCTGATGGTAGTATAAATTTTTTATTTAAAACAATTACTTATAGTTTTAACAAATCTTGTAAAATTTTAGCAATTGGAATTTGTATTTTAACAATTTTATTAATTTGTATAGCTTTTATGCAGGATAGAAGGAGGAGTAAATATGCCTAGTTTGTGTATAAAAAATCTTACTAAAAGATATGGAGAAAATATAGTTTTGAATGATTTGTCTTTAGAACTTGAAAATGCAGAGGTTTGGGCTTTGGTTGCACCTAATGGAACGGGAAAAACTACTCTTTTAGATTGTGTTACAAATTTGATTAGTTATCAATCCGGACAGATTACTGTAAATGGCATAGATAATAGGGATAATGCTATTTTTAAAAAATTGTCATATTTACAGGATGCAAGTATTTTATTTCCAAATTTAACAGGACTTGATCATTTGAAATTTGTCGCAAATATACAAAAATTACCAAAGACTAGAATAAATGAAATTGTAAGTTTGACAAAGATTGAAAAATTTTATAAAAGACCTGTAAAGACTTATTCTTTGGGAATGAAACAGAGATTGCTTTTGGCTATTGCACTTATAAATAATCCTGAAGTTTTATTGCTTGACGAACCTTTTAATGGACTTGATCCGAGCAGTCAAATAGAGCTTAGAGTAATGTTAAAAGAAATTTCAGAAAGGGGAACTCTGGTAATTTTATCTACACATTTTTTAGGAGAAATTAGTCAATTAACTGATAATCTTTTATTCATAAAGGACAAAAAAATTGTCAAAAAAATTGTAGAAGACGAATTTTTAATCTATGCCATTGATACTACTTCAAATGATCAAACTTTAGAAATTTTATCTCCATTTGTAGTAAGTGCCGAAATTGAAAAAGATATGATAATTTGCCAGTTTAAAAAGAACTCTTTTGACGATGCAATTAAGGCAATACAGGATAAAGGCATAAAATTATTTAAAATAAGAGAGCATATAAATGCGTCTGAACAGATGTATCAAAGACTGTTTGCTGAGTAGGTGAATGTTATGAATACTTTGATATTAGAATGTAAAAAATTTATAAGAAGTAGAATATTTGTAGTAATTTTAGGAGTTATACTAGTTTTATTAGCTTCTCTATTTTATAAAAATTATTTAAATTATCAACAAGTCGATGCCGATAAAAAACATGAATTACTTTTGATAAAAAAAGGAATAGGAGACATTTTATATCCCGCTGACGGAAAGTCGCCTTGTATATATTCTGCTGATAAAGAAAAAATGGATTTGTTAAAGGAATCTCTTGATATAGCTGAAAATACTGTAAAACTTAGATATAGTGGAAATGAAAGAGGCTTTATGGAGAGTGCAATTGTGATGTACGAAAAAATCATTGAAATTAAGGAAAGTGATATAGATTTTTCTATGTCAAAAAGTTATGCACAACATGAAAAAGAAAGGCTATCCGAAATTATTAAAGTGAATGGAACTTATCAATATGAAGAAGCTCCATTGGATGGAGTTTTAGTTGAATATAATAATATAAAGTATATTCTATCTGTAATTTTTTTAGTAACTCTATTTTATTTCTTTATAACTACTTATTTAGATTTTAACTATCATAAGGGATTTTTATTTACACTTCCTATAAAAAAGACGAGTTTTATAGTTTCTAAGGCTATTATTTCTTTTATTATTAATATTGTATTAATAATAAGTCAGTTTGGATTAAGTTTAGTTTTTTCATACTTTTGGAAGTGGAAAATTGATTTTGATTATCCTGTTTTTCACGAGTTGGCAGGTGGATTTTTACCTGTAAAAAAGGCTTTACTTAATTATATTGAAATAGAAATTGCAGTATGTTTTATTGCATTGCTTATTTCTACTGTTTTGTACAGTTTATATATTAAAATAAAAAAATAAATTTTTTTACTGTGAAATAGTTTGAAAATCATTTTACAGTATTTTTTTACTTTAATATTTTTTGATTTTGATAAATTTATTTTATAAATTTTATGTATTTTATAGGGAAAATTTGTGAATTTATTTTTCTAAAGTGTTTTATTTTATTAAAATCTATGATATAATAATGTTGGAGTTTGTAAACGATTTAATTGTAATTATAAATTTATTTTTAAAGGAGTGATAAAATGTCAGCACCTACTATAAAAGATGTAGCTAAATTAGCAGGAGTTTCAATCTCTACTGTTTCAAGAGTTATGAATGAATCAAAACCTGTTAGTCCGGAATCAAGAAGAAAAGTTTTAGATGCAATAAAAAAATTGGATTTTAAGCCTAATGAATTGGCAAGAAGTCTTGTAATGAGAAAATCAAATATGATTGGGGTAATTGTGAAAGATATTGGTATTTCTTATATGGCTCAAATCATTAGAGGAATTGAAGAAATCGGTAGAATGTACAATTACGATATTTTACTTTCTAGTACGTATGGAGATATTGAAGTAGAGCATAAGATTATCGAATTTATGTGCACTAAACAAGTTGAAGGTATAATTATGATTAGTGAAAAGATTAATCCTGAAATATTGTTTAAGTTGAAAAGTAAAAAAATTCCTTTTGTAAGACTTGATAAATTTTACGAATATACAGATGAACATACTGTAAGTATTGATTATAAATCAACTTGTAACAAAATGACAAATTATCTTGTAGATGAAGGTCATGAAAGTATCGTTTTTATAAGTGAAGATGTTACGAGTAGAATTGGTAGAGAAAAACTTGCAGGATTTAATGAAGCTGTTGCACAAAGAAAAGTAAAATCAGCACTTATAAATGCAAAAGATATAACAGTTCAAGCAGGATATGATATGGGAAAAGAGATTTTCAAACTTATCAATGAAAATAAATCAACTGTTGTTTTTGCAAGTGAAGATGCTTTGGCTATCGGCTTTATAAGTTATTGTTACGATAATGGTCTTAAAGTTCCACAAGACATTTCAGTTGCAGGGTTTGGCGATGATTTAATTGCTTCAATTTACAGACCTGCACTTACAACCATAGAAGAGCCATATTATGATATGGGAGCAATTTCTATGAGAAAGTTGATTAAGGAACTTAGAAATGAAGAAAAATTAAAAGATGTTACAATCTTACCTTCAAGAATAATTGAAAGAGGTTCAGTTGCAACATTTACTAAGAAAAAAAAGTAAAAAAATTTTAAAAATGCTCTTCTTTTTGAAGAGCTTTTTTTGAAATGAGAGAAGGTGATTTAATGGGGATATATTGGGCTGTCCGAGACGGCTTTAAAAAGGCAAAAACCAGATTTTTATTTGGTCTTATTTTTGATATTTTAAGTAGTTGGATTTTAATTTATATAATATTTTTAGTTGGAAATGTTGTAGATTTATTTAAAAGTCCAAATTTTGAAGCTATAAAAGTTTATAAATATGTGGGCTTAATGATATTTTTAGGAGTAGTTAACTTTTTTAGTTTTATGACTTTTTCATATGTAGCTTATGGCTCGGGTGCAAAACTAAAAATGTATTATAAAGATATAATCTTTAGAAAAATCTTAAAAAAATCTCCCGATTTTTTTCAAAAAAATACTGCAGGGGATATAATTGGACTTGCAGATAATGAAACTAAATATATATATGATTATTTTACTTTTGGAATTTTAATGGCATGTGATTCTATTATTATGCCTATGATATGTGCAATTTACTTAGTATTTTTTATCTCTTGGAAACTTACAATTGCAGTTATGTTTCCTTTCGTTTTTACAGCCATTATTACGAATAGTATAAGTAAAAAGATTGGGAAAGCGAATGAAAAAATGAATTTGACTTTTGGAAAATCAAGTCAAGAAATTTTAGAAATAATTGAGGGAATAAAACTTATAAAAAGTTATGTAAATGAGGAAATTAGGCAAAATCATATTTCCAAAGTAATTAAATATTATTTTGAGTTGGCATATATTGAAGCAAATCTTTGGGTAATGTCTTTCTTTTCCAATACTTTTATCAGAACAATTTCTATGGTAATTGGACTTTTTTATGGGGCAATTTTGGTAAGAAATGGAAGTATGTCAGTTGGGAAATTGGTGGCATTTTTTGGACTTGGAGAAATTTTAACTTGGTCTTTTTGGGGACTTGGAGATTGTATAAATACTTATAAAAGGGCTTTGGTTTCGATAAATAGAATAAATCTTTTGCTTGATGATAAGACGGAAATAGAAAATGGAGCTAAGATTTTAGAAGATTTTTCCAATATGGAATTTAAAAACTTTTCTTTTAGTTACCCCGAAGAAAAAGCAGTTTCACTTAAAGATATTAGCTTTAAGTTAAATAAGGGGGAAACTTTAGGAATAGTAGGAAAAAGTGGAAGTGGAAAGAGTACATTAGTTAAACAAATTTTGCGATTTTATAATTTTGATAAAAATAGGATTTTTATAAATAATATTCCTTATGAAGACTATGACATTACATCAGTAAGAAATAAATTCGGATATGTAAGTCAAGAGAATATTTTACTTTCTAAAACTGTCAGAGAAAATATTTTATTTGGAAGTATTGCAGAAAATGACGAAAAAATTGTAAATGTTATAAAAAAGGCAGATTTTTATAAAGATATACAAAATTTAGAAAAAGGACTTGATACAGTTGTTGGAGAACGTGGACTTGGACTTTCAGGAGGACAAAAGCAAAGAATTTCTCTGGCAAGAGCTTTATATCGAGATCCTGAAATTCTGATTTTAGATGATTCTTTTTCTGCCATTGATGCTAATACTGAAAGTAAAATTGTAAATTCTCTTAAAGAAAATAGAAAAAATAGAACAAATATAATTATTTCTCATAGAATTTCTGCAGTTGAACATTCTGATTTGATTTTAGTTATGGACAATGGAGAAATAATCGACAGAGGTACTCACGAAGAACTTATTTCAAGAGATTCTTGGTATAAGGAACAATTTGAGTATCAAAGTTTGGATAAGGAGGAAGAAGATGAAAACTAGTAAGATGAAATTTTTAACTTCCTACCTTTTAGAAGAAAAACTTTTACTTTTTACAGGATCAATATGTACTGTATTCAGAGTTTTTCTAGATGTATATTTACCAATTGTAGTTTCTTCAATTATAGATTCCGACTTAGTCAATATGGAAAACTTTTATCCATTTTTGATTCAAAAAATATTGTTATATTTTGGATTAAATCTGATAGTTTCAGGATTGTTTATTGCAATTAGATTTTCTTTTAATAAACTAGCTTGTAATATTGCATACAAAATTCAATTTAATTTAATTAAACGTATGCAAAACTTCAAGATGCAATATTTTGACAGTTCTTTTGCAGGGGATTTGGTTTCAAGATTTACAACAGATACAAACACGATTAAAGAGTTATATCAAACTCTTTTAAATGAGCTTTTAGCTTTTGTTCTTAACTTGTTTGTTATGCTTATAGTTATGTTTTATATCAGTCCATATTTATTCTTAATTGTTTTGATTTACTTGCCTATGATGTATGTTGTAACAAAATATTATGGACAAAAACTTACAACAGTTACTAAGACTATAAGAAAACATGAGGGAATTACAAGTTCAATTTACAATGAAACAATTAAATCATTACCTGTAATTCAAGTTTATGGTACTGAAGATTTGATGATTGAATCTTTTGAAAGAGAAAATAAAGAGGTTCAAAAGAATTATATAAAAAGAACTATATTAAATGCTTTATTCTCTTGGAATTTAATTGATTTTGTTATGATTTTTACAAATGCTATGATAATCTTAGTCTTTACAATTTTAAAGATTAATGGTTTGGGATTAAGTGTAGGTATTTTGTATGTTTTAATTGAGTATAATAAAAGAATTTTAAAACTTTTTATGAATTTCTTATCACAAATAAATAGATATAAAACAGCGCTTGTTTCTTGCGACAGAATAATTAAAATTTTTGAAATAGAAGAAGAAAAAACTACGGACAGAGCAATTGAACTTGAAGGAAATATCGAATTTAAAAACGTAGGATTTGAATACAAAGAAAATGTTCCAGTTTTAAAGGATGTTAATTTTAAACTTGACAAAGGAAAGTCTATTGCGTTTGTAGGAGCTACCGGAAGTGGAAAGTCAACTATAATGAATTTGATTTTAGGATTTTATGAAAATCAAAAAGGAGATATTCTACTTGACGGGCAAAATATAAAAACATTAAGCAAAGCTTCTTACAGAAAACAAATGGCTGTAGTTCTTCAAGACCCATATATTTTCACAGGAAGCATAAGAGATAATATCACACTTAAAGATGAAAGTATAACTGAAAGTGAAGTTTTAGATGCAATTGTAAAAGTTGGTGGTAAAAATCTTTTACAAAAAAGAGATAATAATTTAGATTATGAACTGGCAATAAGTGGTTCGGATTTATCTCTTGGAGAAAAACAAATCATTTGCTTTGCAAGAGCCATCGTAAGAAATCCAAAAGTTTTAATATTAGATGAAGCAACTGCAAATATTGATACTGAAACGGAAAAAATAATCAACTATGGAATTGAAGTTTTGAAACAGGGTAGAAGTACGATGATTATTGCACATAGATTGTCCACTGTAAAAAATTGTGATACAATAGTTATGATAGAAAATGGAAAAGTTTTAGAAACAGGTACACATGACGAGCTTATCGCTCTAAATGGTAAATATAAAACTTGGTACGAAATTCAATCTGCAAAAGGGGACAATAATGAAGCAAGAGTATTATGATTTATATGATATAGTTATTAAAGATATAAATACTGAAGGATATTTTGTTTACTCAAAAAGAGCAAAAAAACTTATCAAAGAAAAAACTGATATGACTGTTGATCAACAAAAAAGAGCTTTTCAATTTTTTGAACTTATGGGATATTTTAATCAACATGATAAATTCCCGAAGATTTATATAAGGAGTAAAAAATTAAAGGGTGGTTGTTAATTCAAAAGGGCTGTGAAAACAGCTCTTTTTTGTTGGGGAAGATATAGTAAAAAACATAAATGGTATTTTATAAATAGAAAAGACGAAATTTTTTACGTTATAATACTTATCAAAAAAAGCTCCTAATTTTTTGCAACAAAAAAAGCAGATTGTTCTGCTTTTTACTAGTCCATATTATATCTTTTCTTGAATTTTTCAATTCTACCACCTTTTTCAACAAATCTTTGACGACCTGTGTAGAATGGATGTGAGTCAGAACTGATTTCGATTTTAATTAATGGATAAGTGTTACCATCTTCCATTTCTATTGTTTCATTTGAAGTTTTTGTTGAACCACAGATGAATTTATATCCACTTGTTGTATCCATAAAAACTACTTTATTGTATTCTGGATGTATTCCTTTTTTCATTGTATTCACCTCACTTAAATATTGTAAATTAATCACTTCGCATATTATACCATATCATAAAATATAAATCAAGTAGTTTCATCGAATAAATTAAAAAAATATCTATCTATGATTGCAAAATATTTTTATAAATGTTATTCTAATAGTACATTTTTTAAATGGAATATAGAATTACGTAATGGAGAAAATAATGGAGGATAAATCAACTAGGTATTTAAGTATTTTTATTATATGCTTATTATTTGTGGAATATATTATATATGATTTTAAAAGTAGTAATTCAGAATATAATTTGATTTTTTTACTTTTATATGTTTTTTTTATAAATATTAGAACTTACCAAGTACAAAATTTAAATTATAAAAAATATAGTTTGGTTATAGATTTTATATTTTTTATATTTATGTCTGTTTATAAATTAGAAAGTTTTTATATATTAATTATAAGTTTAATTTTTCAATTATATAGATATTTAGAAATTAAATTGGCATTAATTATTAATTTTTTCGTTTATATTATTTTAGTTTCTATAAAGTTAGAGGGTATTAGTAATTTAGAAATATATTTAATATTTTATCTGATAGTAAATATTTTTATAGTAGCTTATTTTTACATTAATAGAAAAGTTGTTTCTTTGGAATATGAGAAAAAGGTTTTTGAAAGTAAATATAATGATTTAGCTTTAAAAATGCAGGAATTAAAGAAAAATCAAATAGATTTATTAGGAGAGAGTAAGACAAAAGAGAGAAATCGAATAGCCAGAGATTTACATGATTCGGTGGGTCATTTATTGTCAACTTTATCTATTCAGTTAACAGCTTTAGAAAAAATTACGAAGAGCAGAGATTTGGAAATAAGTGAAAATATTGGAGAACTAAAAGTTTTTACACAAGACGGGCTTAGAGAAGTAAGAAAAATTATTCATGATATGAAAGGTGAAAATAAAAATAGTTGGAAAGATGATATTGAAAAACTGATAAATAATTCAGGGATAAAAGTTAATTTTATAGTTAATGAAGAAACTTGGACATTAAATGAAAGACAAGAACAAGCTATTTATAGAATTATTCAAGAATTTATAACGAATAGTCAAAAGTATGCAAATACAAATAAGATTAATTTAAGTTTAATTTTTTCTGAGGATTCCCTTGTCTTAAGTATGAAAGACTTTGGAAAGGGTTGTGATGATTTTGAAGAAAAAGGCGGTTTGCTTTCAATTAGAGAAAGAGTAAATGAATTACATGGAGAAATGAATGTAGAATCTGTAAAAAATAAAGGATTTTATTTACAGGTTTATATTCCGAGGGTTATATAATGGAAAAAATAAAATTAGTAATAGTAGATGATGAAAAATTAATAAGAAGTGGATTGAAGATGATGCTTGAGGGTTATGACAATTTAGAAATAGTGGCTCAAGCAAAAGATGGAAAAGAGGGCTATGAATTAGTCAAAGAATATAAGGCGGATATGGTATTGATGGATATTAGAATGCCTGAATATAGTGGACTTGATGGGATTAGATTTATAAAAAATGCTGGATTGGAAACTAAAATTTTAGTTTTAACAACTTTTAGAGATGTTGATTATATTGTAGAAGCTATGAACTTAGGAGCATCGGGATATTTGTTAAAGGATTCTTCGGATAAAGAAATATATGATGCTATAAATTTAGCTTATTCAGGAAAGGTAATTTTAGATTCAGAAATATCAAATTTGCTTTTAATTAATCAAGAGAAGAGTACTTTTGAAAAAAATTTAGATATTAATTTGACAGAAAGAGAAAAAGATTATATAAAACTGGTTTCAAAAGGATATAATAATAAAGAAATATCCAATATATTATTTTTATCAGAAGGAACTGTTAAAAATAATATAAGTGCAATCTTATTAAAATTAAATCTTAGAGATAGAACTCAACTTGCGATTTTTGGTCATGAGCATGGCATTAAATAGTTTTTATTTAAAACAGTTATTAATTAGAAATAATTAGTAACTGTTTTTTAGTGACTAAAGTAATGGTAAAAAGTTACTTTATGTATTAGAATTTTGAGTTTGAAAAGTTTATAATAATTATACAATATTTAAGAAATGAGGATAAAATTATGGCATATATTGAAGTAAAAAATTTATTTAAATCATATAATGAAAATAGAGTGTTAAAAGATTTGAGTTTCGACATAGAAAAAGGAGAAATTTTTGGACTTATAGGACCAAATGGAGCGGGAAAGACTACTTTAATAGATATAATGACAGGATTAATTAAAGCAGATTCCGGAGAAGTTTTTATAGATGGTCTTTCAGTAAAAAAAGATATTGTTAAGATAAAGAGTAAACTTGGCGTAGTTCCTCAAGATTTAGCGCTAATGGAAAATATAAGTGCAAAAGATAATTTAATTTATTTTGGTTCTCTATACGGATTAACTGGAAAATTATTAAAAGAAAGAGTAAATGAAGCATTAATTATGACAGGTCTTTCTGATAGA
This sequence comes from Parvimonas sp. C2, assembly GCF_035282405.1. Lineage (NCBI taxonomy): Bacteria > Bacillati > Bacillota > Tissierellia > Tissierellales > Peptoniphilaceae > Parvimonas > Parvimonas sp. C2. The sequence continues at coordinate 216,722 of NZ_JAYKBP010000002.1, read as the reverse complement.
AGTAAGGAAAAAGTTAAAAACTTTTCAGGTGGTATGAAGAGAAGATTAAATATAGCAGCAGCTATTTTGCATAAACCGGAGATATTAATTTTAGATGAACCAACTGTCGGGGTAGATCCTCAATCTAGAAATTTTGTATTTGATTTTTTGAAAAGAATGAATCAAGAAGGAACAACTATTCTATATATCTCCCATTATATGGAGGAAATTGAAATTTTATGTAATCAAATTTTATTAATGGATTTAGGCGTAGAGGTAGCTTCAGGAAGCAAAAATCAAATTAAGTCAATGGTTTCTCATAATTCCAAAGTTAATGTTCTTTTCGATAGACTACCAAATGAATTAATTGATAATATTAATGTCAAGGTAAACGGCGTAATTAATGCTGAAATTAAAGATAAGGAATTGATTTTAACAATATCTAATAATGATTTTTCTATGATGAGATTAATTCAAGAGATTGAAAAAACAGATTCTATTATAAAATCAGTTTCAGTTGATGAGATTACTTTAGAAGAAACTTTTATACAACTAACTGGAAAAAGCCTTAGAGATTAGGAGGAAGAAATGAATTTTAAAAAATATTTTATAGCAAATCAAAGAGTTAATTTTTCTCAAATGGGCTTGTTATTAATATCTATTTTGTTTTTGCCGTTATTATTAAGTTTGTTTTTAGGATATACTGCTGGAAATAAATTTAATCCTAGTGTACATGCTCTAAAAATTAAAACTGAAGTTGTAATTGAGGAAGAAGGTTTTATAAAAGAAAATTTGGATACTTATTTTAAAAATTTAGAAGAAGGAAAAGTTTTGAAATTAGTAGAAAAGGGGAAATCAGATTTTTCAATTAAGATTCCAAAAGGATTTTTTGAGTCTATAAAAAATGGAGATAATTCTAAAAAATTACAAATAAAAAGAGAAAAAAATACAGCAGCAGTAGAATTTGAAATTATTAAAGCTATTTGCAATTCTTTGATTAAAAATGATTTAAAAATAAAAAATTACAGTGAATTATTGGCTAATAACAACAAAGATAAAAATTTAGCCGGTGAGCTAATAAAAGAAATAGAAAGTAAGTCTATTGTTGATTATAAAGAAAATATACACAATGGAGAAAATGCTTTAACAGGAACTCAATACTATTCTGTAATTGGTTTATCTTTTTTGTTTATGACAATTTTAAGTTCTATTATAAATACTAAAAAGAAAGAACTTAGTGCTATAAACAAAAGGTTATCATTAATTCCAATTTCTACCATTAAGAGAGAGTTATATTCGTTTTTTGATAATTATATTTCATTTTTTGGAATATCTATTATTTATATAGTTTTGTTTAAATTAATAGATAGTTCTAATTTTTCTGGAAATATACTATTATTTGCTTTATTAAATATGGTATTGTTATTTTTAGTTATGTCGGTAGCTCAATTTATAGCTACTATAATAAAAGAAGAATATATATCTCTAGTAGGAAGTTTGTTTAATATGCTCCCAATTTTATTATCAGGTATGATACCTTTTGAAAGAATATTTGGGGAAAATAGTATTCTCACAAAATTAATTTATCACAATTATTATAAAGATTATTTTATAAATCCATATATCAATTTAATAAAAGGAAAATCTATTTCTGAACACATTGTTGGTTTTGCAACAATAGTTTTGATATCTCTTGTATTTTTAGCGTTATCCTTGAATATAAGTAAGAAGAGAGAGGAGTATTAGAATGAATTTTTTTAAATTATTAATTGCACAGATAAATAGAATTCTAAGAACTAAGGAAGTTATTGTTAGTATGGTAGCTTTTACTTTTATTGGAATGGCTTTTGTATTCCTTTATAATTCTCCGATTAAAAAATCTGATAATAATATAAGTGAAACACATACTAACAAAGCTATAGTTTGGGGGGAAAATAATGAGGCTTTAAAAAGTTCATTGATTGAAAAAAATTACAAACCTTCTTTTGAAACTAGTTTAGATAAAGCAAAAGATAGATTGGACACTGGAGATATTTCAATTATATATGAAATACCTGATTCTTATGTGCAAAAATTAGTTAAAGGTCAAAAAGAGGAAATAAAAATATATGTAAGAAAGGCTAATAATAGATCACAGCTTTTTGAAACGGAATTTTCTGAAGTTGTAAATAAAGAAGTAGAAAAAGAAATATTAAAAAGTAATGGAATCTATGAAGAAAATAAATTAAAATTAGACTATGTTAATTATTTTGATTTACAAGAAAATGAAGAAAATACCTCATTTTCTTCTTTAACAATAATGAATTTGATGATAATATATATATTGCTTAATACATCATCAGTATCAGGAGATTTATCGCTTAGTAGGGAAAATAAAATGATAAAAAGAATGTTGTTATCACCAAATAAGTCTTTATCAATAACAAGTTCATTTTTACTTAGCCACTTTTTAGTACTATCTACTTTAAATATATTAGTGATTCTAATGTATAAGAAAATATATGGATTTAATCAAACAGAACTTGTTTCCTTTATAATTTCAATTTTATTGATGACATTATTTACAATATCACTCGGTATTTCTATTTTTAGAATTTTTAAAAATAAAATATTCTTAGGAATAGCAGGGGTTGTTATACCAATGTTAATAATTGGAATGACATTAGCAGGTGATGTAATGGAAAATGCTATTGTAAAGAAAATATCATATTTATCTCCACTTACATGGGTTTTTGAAATAATAACTAAACAAGTTTTGTTTCCAAATATTTTTATAGTAATTTTAATGTCCTTAGTACTTTTAACTATGGGAAGCTATAGATTAGAAAAATATGTAAAAAATTAAATTTTTAATAGGAATGTTATTGTAAAATAATGTTCCTATTTTTCTTAGAATTTAATTTTAATAGAAATTATGATATAATTAAATTCATATTAGTTTAAAAATATTTTTTAAGTTTAGGAGATAATTATGAGTAGAGCAGATGATATATTTATTTCAATGTGTAAGGATATACTTGAAAATGGAGTAGATACAAGGGGAGAAAAAGTTCGTCCTATTTGGGAAGATGGAACAAAGGCATATACGATAAAAAAATTCGGAGTTGTAAATAGATACAATTTAGCCGAAGAATTTCCTGCTTTGACACTTAGAAAAACAGCAATTAAATTGTGTACAGACGAAATGCTTTGGATATGGCAAAAGAAGTCCAATAATATTAAGAATTTAAAGAGTCATGTTTGGGATGAGTGGGCTGATGAAAATGGAAGTATCGGAAAGGCATATGGGTATCAACTTGGAGTTAAACATAAATATAAGGAAGGGATGTTTGATCAGGTTGACAGAGTTATTTATGATTTAAAAAATAATCCTTATAGTAGAAGAATAATTACCAATATTTATGTTCATGAAGATTTATCTGAAATGAATTTATATCCTTGTGCATATAGTATGACTTTTAATGTTACAGGTAAAAAATTAAATGCTATTTTAAATCAAAGGAGTCAAGATATTTTAGCAGCGAATAATTGGAATGTTTGTCAATATGCAATTTTGATTCATATGCTTGCAAGAGAATGTAATTTGGAAGTTGGAGAGCTTGTTCATGTTATAGCAGATGCTCATATCTATGACAGACATATTCCGATTATAAAAGAACTTATTACAAGAGAAAAATTTCCTGCTCCAAAGGTTACTTTAAATCCTGATGTTAAAAACTTTTACGATTTTACATCAGATGATGTTATAATAGAAAATTATAAATGTGGAGAACAGATAAAAAATATTCCGATTGCTATTTAGGAGAAAATTATGAAAAGAAAAATTAATGTTTTTGATTATGCCAAAGAAATAATGTTTGCAGTTGAAAAAGGAGTTTTACTTACTACAAAGTCAAAAGAAAAGGTAAATACAATGTCAATTGCTTGGGGAACTTTGGGAATTGAATGGAATAGACCAATTTTTACAGCATTTGTCAGAGAAAGTCGTTTTACAAAGAAAATACTTGATGAAAGTGGAGAATTTACTGTAAATATCTTTTTAAATGATTTTGATAAAAATATTATTGGAGTTTGTGGAACTAAGTCAGGAAGAGATACTGACAAGATTAAAGATTTGAATTTAACTTTAATTGAATCTGAAATTGTAGATGTTCCAGCGATAAAGGAATTGCCTTTAACTTTGGAATGTAAGGTTATTTATAGACAAAAACAGGATGAAAATGCTATTCTTAAGGAAATAAAGGAAAAAAATTATCCTGAAAATGTGTCAGGAGAGTTTTATGGGGTAAACAAAGATTACCATACAGTTTATTATGGAGAAATTGTAAGTGCATATATAATAGAATAAAATTAAATTTTTGTGTCAATTTTTTAAAATTGACACTTTTTTAATTGTAAAATCATAAAAATATATTGACAAAATTAATTAAATTATATAACATATAGAGAGTTTAAAGATTATACGGAGTTGTTTTTATGGAATATAGAATTTTAAAAAGCGAAGAAATGGAAATGGCATATGCTTTGCGAGAGGAAGTTTTCGTAGATGAACAAAAAGTTCCGCTTGAATATGAAATTGATAATAAAGACAGTTTAGAAGATACAATTCATGTGGGAGTTTTTGAAGGAGAGGAGCTTCTTGCAACTGCAAGGATTATGAATATAAATAAAGACATTGTCTATTTTGGAAGAGCCTGTGTAAAGAAATCTTGCAGAGGAAAGGGAGTAGGAAAGTTTTTATTTATAAGTATGGAAGAAACTGTAAAAAAATTTAAAAAAGAAAATGAAAAAAAGATAATAAGATTTTCAGCACAATATCATGCAATGACCTTTTATGAAATGTTAGGTTATACAAAAGATAATGATGATATTTTTGTTGAAGTGGGAATAGAACATATTTCGATGAGTAAGATTGTGTAAGGAGTTAGTTTTGTATAAAAATTTAGTTATAGTAGAATCTCCAACAAAAGCTAAAACAGTTAGCAAAATGCTTGGAAGTAATTATAAAGTTGTAGCAAGTGTTGGACATATAAGAGATTTACCTAAAAGTAAAATGGGGATAGATATAGAAAATAATTTTGAACCTGAATATATAAATGTAAGAGGAAAAGCATCCAAAATTAAGGAATTGAAAGAGCTTTACAAAAATTCAGAAAATATATATCTTGCAACTGACCCCGATAGAGAGGGAGAAGCAATTTCTTGGCATATAGCCTATCTTTTAGGTCTTGATATCAATTCAAATAACAGAATAGAATTTCATGAAATTACTAAAAAAAGTATCAAGGAATCCATAAAAAATTCAAGAAAAATAGATATGAATTTAGTAAATTCACAACAAGCCAGAAGAGTTTTAGACAGACTTGTAGGTTATAAACTATCTCCAATTCTTTGGAAAAAAATAAAGAGTGGACTTTCAGCAGGACGTGTTCAATCTGCAACTTTAAAAATTATCTGTGAACGTCAAGAAGAGATAGATAATTTTGTTCCTGAAGAATTTTGGAAGATTGAAGGTATACATAATGTCCAAAATATAGAGTTTAAATCACTATATTATGGAGAATATGAAAATAAAAAAATAGTAAAAAAAGAGATAAAAAACGAAAAAGAGGCTTTAAAAGTTGTAGAAAAAACAGATAAAGATAACTTTATCGTAGAAGATGTAAAAAAGGTAAAAAAAGAGAGAAAACCTCAACCACCTTTTACTACAAGTACTTTACAACAAGAAGCGGGAAGAAAATTAGGTTTTTCAAGCTCAATGACTATGAGTATTGCCCAACAACTTTATGAAGGGATAAATGTAGGTAAAGAGGGTTCCGTCGGTTTGATTTCATATATGAGAACTGACTCAACTAGAATTTCATCAGAAATAGTTGCAGAGGCAATTGAGTACATTATTGAAAATTATGGAAAAAATTATGCAAGCAAAGGTAATGAATACAATTTAAAGAAAAAGAATTCACAAGATGCTCATGAGGGTGTTAGACCTAGTAGTATTTTTAGAAGTCCCGAAAAAATAAAAAGCTATTTAACTGCAAATCAATATAAATTATATAAATTGATTTGGGAAAGAACAGTCGCTTCTCAAATGAAAGCTGAAAGTTATGAAAGTACACAAATAGTTTTAAATTCAAATAATTGTATCTATAAATTAAATGGAAGATACACTTTATTTGACGGATTTTCAAAGATATATACTTCAAGTGATATTAAGGATGAACCTTTGCCAAAACTTGAAGTTAAAGATGTAATAAATGCTGAAAAAATAGAAAAGAGTCAACATTTTACAAAACCTGTTGCCAATTTTACAGAGGCGAGTTTAGTTAAAAAACTTGAAGAAAATGGAATTGGAAGACCTAGTACCTATGCAAGTATTATAAATAGTTTGACAAGCAGATTTTATATTCTAATTGAGAATAAAAAAATAATTCCAACAGATTTAGGAAAAAATGTAAATAAGTTTTTAGTTTCCAACTTTGAAACAATTATAAATGAAAAATTCACTATGGAAATGGAAGAAAAACTTGATGAAATAGCTGAAAACAAAAAAGATTGGAAAAAAGTTATTTCGGATTTCTATGCTGTTTTTGAAACATTTTTGAAAAAATCTGAGGGAGATTCAGAAGATTATAAAATAAAAGATGAAGTCCTTAACGAAAAATGTCCACAATGTGGTAAAAATTTAGTTATTAAAAAGACAAAATTTGGTAAATTTATTGGTTGTAGTGGATTTCCTGATTGTAATTATATAAAAAAGGAAGTTAAGGATACAGGGGTAAAATGTCCTAAATGTGGTGGAAGAATAATTGAAAAAATTTCAAAAAAGAGAAAAGTTTTTTACGGCTGTGAAAATTATCCTGAATGTGATTATGCAATTTGGGATAAGCCAATAGCTGATAAAAAATGCGAAAAATGCGGAAAATTTTTAGTCGAAGTTAAAAACAGATTTAAACATGCACTAAAATGTTCCGATGAAAATTGTGATTTTGAGATTGATTTAAAGAAAAAGAAAAATGAAAAATAAAAGATTAGAACTTAACAAATTCGCTTTTCCACTTATGGTAAATTTTATTTTAAGTTATATTTTGGAGTTATCCGATATTGCTATCGTTGCAAGAGTTTCAACACCTGCATTTAATGCGGTAAATTTGATTTCTTCAACATTATATACAATAAGTGGAGTTTTAGGGGCGACTGCAATAATTATAAATACAAAACTTGGAGAAAAACTGGGACAGGGAGATGAAAAAGGTCTAAATTATGAATTCTTTTCATCTCTTGCTATCAATATTTTTATGGGAATTTTATTCTTATTATTGATGTTGCTCGGAAAAACATATTTTTTAAAAATATTCTATAATTTGTCCGGAGAAACTTTGAAACAAGGTATTTTGTTTTCGTATCCTATGAGTTTTTGTGTCTTGTTACAACTATGTTTATTTACATTTGGCGCGCATTTTAGAATTTCAAATATGACAAAATGGATTTTAATAGGATCTACTGTTTCTTCAGTTTTAAATTTGGGTTTAGATTATTTGTTCGTTCTTGGAAAGTTTGGTTTCCCAAAATTTGGAATTACTATGGTCGGATTTAGTACTGTTTTTTCAATGTTTGTAAATCTTTTAATTTATATTTTTGTATTGAAAAATAAATTAAAATTAAAATTTGAATTACTAAAAAGCTATTTTATAAATGGATTTAATCATTTTAAATTAGCTTTTCCTATTATGATACAGGAAATTTTTGACGGAACTATTTTTGTCATTATTTTCAATATGATTGTTATTAGAATAGGGAATAACGAATTTGCTGGATATTCAATAATTACAAATTTAATTATGTTTTTATTTACTTTTAAACATATCTATGGCTCTGCGACTTTGAGTTTAATAAGCATAAGTTCCGGAGAGAAAAACTTTAGAAATTTGATAGATTATCCTAAAATTTCTGTTAAGATTACAACTGTATTATTTATCTTTGGAAGTGTATTATTCTTTATTTTTAGAGAATATTTACCTAAACTTATTACAGATGACGTTTCTGTACAAAATATCGCTACAAAATTTTTGATATTTTTCTTAATTGCAAATATTTGTAGTTCATATTCATACATATATAAATGTGCTTTACAGGGTTTGAATAAAAATATGTTTTTATTAAAAACAACAGCAGAGGTAAATATCTTAAGTCTTATTTTAATGTTGATATTAACACAAGTTTTTGATTTATCTCTATTTGGAGTAGCATTTTCACAATTCGTGAATGAATTTATCTTGAGTGTAATATTTTTGAAATATTATAGATATATTGTAACTGATGAATTTTATAATTTGACAAAAGAGTAATTAATGTATATAATTTATTTGGTTAAAATATTTAGATTTTTTTATAAAAAACTTTTGGAGGCAGGTTATGAAAATATTAGTTGTTATTGATGTTCAAAATGATTTTGTTGACGGTAGATTGGGGACTCAAGAAGCTTTAAATATGATACCAAATTTAAAGGAAAAAATTAAAAACTTTGATGGAGAAATTATTTATACAATGGATACTCATGATGACAATTACTTAAATACTCAAGAGGGTAGAAAACTTCCTATAAAACATTGTATTAAAGGAACTGATGCTTGGAAAATCAGAGAAGGTATTTATAAAGAAAATTGTAAAATTTTTGAAAAAGGAGGGTTTGGCTCCAGCGACTTGGTTGAGTATTTAAAAAGCCTAAACGAAAAAGAGAAAATTGAAAGTATTGAATTTGTTGGAATTTGCACAGATATTTGTGTGATTGTAAATACTTTAATGATTAAAGGATTTTTACCTGAAGTTGAATTAATTGTAGATAGTAAATGTTGTGCGGGAGTTACTCCACAAAGTCATAACACAGCATTAGAAGCTATGAAAATGTGTCAAGTTGATATTTTGTAAAAAATAAATTATTTAATTAAGCAAAAAAAGCAACAACACGATATGCAATAATATACTATTGCATATCGTGTTTTTTCTTGAAAATAGAGGTTGTATATGGTATAATAGACAATAATTAAAATGGAGCTTATCTATTTTGATTTTGATATATTTATTATATGGAGGTGAGATAATGGATTGTATATTTTGCAAAATTGTTAATGAAGAAATTCCATCAAATAAAATTTATGAAGATGATGATATGCTTGCATTTAACGATTTATCCCCTCAAGCTCCGATTCATTTTTTAGTAATCCCTAAAAAACATATTGAATCTTGTAATTTCATAGATAAGGAAAATTCTGAAGTGGTTGGAAAGATATTTTTAAAAATTTCCGAACTTGCTAAAGAAATGGGATTTGATGAATCAGGTTATAGAATTATAAATAATTGTAATGAAGACGGCGGACAAACTGTTAAGCATTTACATTTTCACGTTCTTGCAGGACGTAGTTTAAATTGGCCACCGGGCTAAAATTAAAATTATCTTAAAATTTTTTATAAATTTTATCAATTATACTAAAAAAATATAGTGAATTTACTTGAATTTATATCATTTTTGTTGTATAATATTTATGTTATTTCTCAAGACAGTTTGTCTATATAAGAGAGGGGGGATATCATGGCAGAGATCAGAGTTGGCGAAAACGAATCTTTGGATAATGCGTTGAAAAGATTTAAAAGACAATGTGCACGTGCTGGAGTGCTTTCAGAATATAGAAAAAGAGAACATTACGAAAAGCCAAGTGTAAAGAGAAAGAAAAAATCAGAGGCAGCAAGAAGAAAAAAGAAAAAATTCTAAGCTGTTTAAAATTTAATTGTTTGAATTAACTAAAGTCCTTTTTTAAGGACTTTTTTTATTACGAAGTAACAAGGTTCTCAGCTATGCTGAGGTTCTTATTGTGAAGTAACAAGGTTCTGGGGCACCCGCCCGATGCAAAGCATCGAGGAAGGGTGATGTTCTTATTGTGAAACAACAAGGTTCTCGGGTATGCTGAGGTTCTTATTGCATATAAAGTATAATATTTCGATTAATAGCCCAACATAAAAAGTTAATAAAAATTAATAATAATTTTTAAACTTTATAGAAAATAAACAGCTTCACGTCACAATACTTTGCAAAGAAAAATTCCCAACACGTCATCTTGACTGGAGCAGAGCGAAATGGAGAGATCTCATACTTTTGCTTTAGCAAAAGTAAATGTATCGAAGATACATACAAAAATTATTTTATAATTTTTTTCAGAAATATTGTTGCTTGTTACAAGTAAAAATAAGTAAAAAAACTTTTTTAAATAGTTAATATTGGAATAATCAACTATGTAAATCTAATTCTACATAACAGAGCTTTATGAGATTTCCATAGTCATTGTATTAGATAATACTACAATGACTATGTCAGACCTACTATTAATTATTTACAAGTAAATAATCAAAGTTAGGGCTAGATTCGCTACGTTTCACTACGGTCGAAATGACGTATAAGGGAGAAGACTTTGTTTAATAGTCTGACGTCAAAAGTAAATATACTAACAACTTATTTTTCATTTATTATTTTATTATTTTTATTTGAAAATGTTGCTTTCTATATAAACGTTTGATATAATATAATAAACTGTTGTTTAAGGAGGTACTATGACAAAAAGAGAACAAGAACTTTTGGATATAATAAAAGAAAATCCTTATATTTCTCAAAATGAACTGGCTGATTTACTTAATATAAAGAGATCGTCTGTTGCAGTTCATATTTCAAATTTGATTAAAAAAGGATATTTGGTCGGGAGAGCTTATGTGATTAACTCTAATTTATCAAAAGAAGTTTGTGTTATAGGTGGATGTAATATTGATTTTATTGCAAAAAGTTTTGAAAAAATAAATATGAAAGACTCAAATCCGGGAACTTTGGAATATTCTTTTGGAGGAGTTGCAAAAAATATTGCTGAAAATTTACTAAAAATGGGAATAGAAAATAAATTTATTTCTGTATTTGGCGATGATGTTTATTCAAAAGAAATCAAAGATTATTTGAAAAAAATCGGATTGGATTTTTCAAACAGTAAATTTTTAACTAATAGAGGTATGTCAAATTATATTTCTATTTTGGATGAAAACAATGATTTATTTACTGCCATTTCTTCAATGGAAGTTTTGGATGAAATCAATATTGAATTTATTTCTAAACTTATTGATTTAATCAAGAGTTATAAGTATATAGTTATGGATACGAATTTAAGGGAAGATGTTCTTGAATACATCTGTAAAAATTGCCCTAATTCAAAGATAATTGTAGATTGTGTTTCTAGAAAAAAGGCTTTAAAAATTAAGAAATTATTAAAATATATCTATCTTTTAAAACCAAATATTTACGAAGCTGAAGAATTAACTGACATTACTTATGAAAATGAAAGTGATTTAGAAAAGATTGTGAATGTATTTTTAGAAAAAGGTGTTCAAAAAGTTTTTATTTCAATGGGCGAAAAGGGAATTTTATATGCCGATAAAAATGAGAATGGAATAGTAAGGATAAATGAAAAACCAAAGATTGAAAATACTTCTGGTTGTGGTGATTCTGCTATGAGCGGAATAATCTTTGGAGTTGTTAATGAAAAAGATATTTTAGAATGTGCAAAACTTGGAAATGTTGCAGGATTTATAACTGCACAGTCTGTGGATACAGTAAGTGAAAATATAAGCGAAAAAAATCTATTAAATTTTGGAGGAAGTTATGAAATTAGAAAAATATTTAACAGTTAGTGAAGAAGTAAAAAATGCAATTAAAGAAAATAAACCGGTTGTAGCTTTAGAATCAACAATAATATCACATGGAATGCCTTATCCTAAAAATGTTGAAACAGCACTTGAAGTTGAAAAAGTTGTTAGAGAAAACGGAGCAATTCCAGCTACAATAGCTATTATAAATGGAGAAATTAAAGTTGGGCTAACAAAAGAAGAAATTGAAGTAATCGGGAAAGCTGGACTTAGTGTAACAAAAACTTCAAGAAGAGATTTAGCTTATGTTGTTGCTAATAAATTAAATGGAGCAACAACTGTTGCCGCAACAATGATTTGTGCAGAAATGGCAGGAATTAAAGTTTTTGCAACTGGTGGAATCGGTGGAGTTCACAGAGGTGCAGAAACTACTATGGATATTTCAGCAGATCTTGAAGAATTAGGAAATACAAATGTTGCAGTTATTTGTGCGGGATGTAAATCAATTTTAGATATGGGACTTACTTTAGAATATTTAGAAACAAAGGGAGTTCCTGTTTATGGATACCAAACAAATATATTACCTGCATTTTACACAAGAGAAAGTGATTTTAAAGTTAGTAAAATAAATTCAGAAGAAGAAATTGCAAGAGTTTTAAAAGCTAAATGGGATTTAGAACTTAATGGTGGAGTTGTAATTGCTAATCCTATTCCGGAAGAATTTTCAATGGATAGAAATTTAATTGACAAGACAATTCTAGATGCTTTAAAAGAAGCAGACGAAAATGGAATAAAAGGAAAAGATACAACACCATTCTTACTTGACAAAGTTCAAAAACTTACACAAGGAAAGAGCTTAGAAGCTAACATCAGATTAGTATTCAATAACGCAAAACTTGCAAGTAAAATATCAATAGAATATTCAAAATTAGCATAAAAGTCGGGGAATACCCGACTTTTTTTATACCTTAATACATTATAAATATTTGCATTTTTTTATGGAAAATGATAGTATTTAAGTAGAAAAAAGTATATTTTAGGAGGTTATTATGGCATCAAGTAAAGAATATTTAGAATATATTTTAGAACAGTTATCTGAACTTGAAGATATAAAATATAGGGCAATGATGGGAGAATATATTATTTATTATAAAGAAAAAGTTATTGGTGGAATATATGATGACAGATTTTTAGTAAAAGCTACAAAGAAAGCTATTGACTATGTTTCTGACGTACAATTTCAATTGCCTTATGAGGGAGCAAAGGAAATGCTATTAGTTGATGATGTGGAAGATAAAATGTACCTAAAAGGCTTATTTGATACAATGTATGATGAATTACCTTTCCCTAAAGTTAAGAAGAAAAAATAAAAAGAAGATTTTTTACAAATTTAGAGCAGACTACAAATTGGATAGAGTGAGGAATACAAAATGAAGTTAGATAAAAGTAAAAATAATATTATAAAAAAGTTTTTAGGAATATTATTAATTATTGTTATTTACATACCTTTATATTTGTTTTTATTTGAATATATTGATTGCGAAAGTTTGATGTATTTTTACCTAGTATTTATTAGTGTTTTTATACTAAAAATTCTTCCATATATTTTAAAGTTTAAAAATAAATTTATTGTAATTTCTTTCGCTGGGGATATTATGTTAAGTTCTAAAATTTTAGAGAGGGCTTTAATTTATAAAAATAAATATTTAGTTTTATTTAGTCTTTTGGGATTTATCTTTTGCGCTATTTTAGCATTTTATGTGAAATATGTTGAAGGAAAAAAACTTTAGGGTTCCTGTTTGCTGTATATATAAATTAAAATGGATAGCATTTCGCTATCCATTTTGTCTTTTATTTCTCTTAGTTAAAGTTTATTTACTTTGTTTAATTTTTGCTTGTGCTGCTGCAAGTCTTGCGATTGGCACTCTGAAAGGAGAACATGATACATAGTCAATTCCTACAGAATTTAAGAATTCAATTGTATCAGGATCGCCACCATGTTCACCACAAATTCCTACATGAAGATGAGGGTTAGTTTCTCTTCCAAGTTTGAAAGACATTTTTACTAATTTACCAACACCTTTTTGATCCAATTTTGCAAATGGATTAAAGTCGAATATTTTTTTATTTTCATATTCGTTTAAGAATTTTCCGGCATCATCTCTTGAAAAACCGAATGTCATTTGTGTTAAGTCATTTGTACCATAACTAAAGAATTCAGCTTCTGTTGCGATTTCATCAGCAAGTAGGGCAGCTCTTGGAATTTCAATCATTGTTCCAATTTTGTACTTAATGTTTTCATTCAATTCTTTTAAAGTCATTTCGATTTCTTCAACGATTTCTCTTTTTACATATTTTAATTCTTCAATTTCTCCAACTAATGGAATCATTATTTCAGGAGTAATTGAGATATTCAAATCTTTTTGTGCTTTTATTGCAGCATTTATTATAGCTTTTGCTTGCATTCTATATATTTCAGGATAAGTAACTGCAAGACGACAACCTCTATGTCCAAGCATTGGGTTTACTTCTTCCAAATCTGTGATTACATCTCTTAGATGACCTTCGTCGATATTCATTTCTTTTGCTAAGTTTTTAATATCTTCGTCTTCATAAGGTAAGAATTCGTGTAGAGGTGGATCAAGTAATCTGATTGTTGCTGTTTTTTCTTTTAATACACAGTAGATATCATAAAAATCTTTTTCTTGCATTGGTCTAATTTTTTCTAATGCTTCAACTCTTTGTTCAGTATTTTCTGAAAGAATCATTTGTCTTACAACAGGGATTCTATCTTTGTCAAAGAACATATGTTCAGTTCTACAAAGTCCAATTCCTTCTGCTCCAAATTCAACAGCTTGTTTTGCATCTCTAGGGTTATCTGCATTTGCTCTAACTCCTAAAACTTTTATTTCATTTACCCAATCCATAAAGATTTTAAAGTTTCCAGTTAATTGTGGATTTAATTTTTCAATTGCACCTTTGTAAATAATTCCAGTTGTTCCGTCAAGAGAAATTATATCGCCTTCTTTGATAACTTCATTTTGAGTTTTTATAACTTTTTCGATTTCATCAACTTTGATTTCACTTGCTCCTGCGATACAACATTTACCCATACCTCTTGCAACTACGGCAGCATGAGAAGTCATACCACCTCTTGCAGTCAAGATACCTTCAGCTTCAACCATTCCTTCGATGTCTTCTGGAGAAGTTTCTTGACGAACTAAAATTACTTTTTCTCCTGATTTAACTGCATCAACTATATCTTTTGAGTGGAAATAAACTTTACCACTTGCAGCTCCCGGAGAAGCAGCTAGTCCTCTTGCCAAGATAGGAGTATTTTTCATCATTTCAGCATTGAAGATAGGGTGAAGAAGTTGGTCTAAACTCTTTGGTTCAACTCTTAAAATAGCTTCTTCTTTTGAAATTAATCCTTCATTAACTAAATCTACTGCTACATTGATTGCAGCATCTGTAGTTCTTTTTCCGTTTCTTGTTTGTAATAAGTATAATTTACCTTTTTCAATTGTAAATTCCAAGTCTTGCATATCTTTATAATGTTTTTCCAAAGTTTTTGCAATTCTTAAGAATTCATCATAAACTTCAGGCATAATTTCTTTTAGTTTTTCAATTGATTCTGGAGTTCTAATACCTGCAACAACATCTTCGCCTTGTGCATTCATTAAAAATTCTCCGAATAATTTATTTTCTCCTGTACTTGGGTTACGAGAGAAAGCTACACCAGTACCACTTGTGTTACCCATATTACCGAAAACCATAGCTTGAACATTTACAGCAGTTCCAAGTGAATCGTCAATACCATTTAATTTTCTATAAACGATAGCTCTAGGATTCATCCAAGATTTGAAAACTGCTTTAATAGCAATGATTAATTGTTCAATTGGATCTTGTGGGAATTCTTTGCCTGTTTCTTGTTTGAAAATTTTCTTAAATTTTTCAACTAAAATTTTTAAATCTTCAGCAGTTAATTCAGTATCCATTTTTACATTTTTTTCTTCCTTGATTTTATCAAGTTCGTTTTCAAAATAAATTTTTGGAATTTCCATAGCAACATCGCTGAACATTTGGATAAATCTTCTGTAACTATCAAATGCAAATCTTTCATTATTTGTAGAGTTTGCTAGACCGATAACTGATTTATCGTTAAGACCTAAGTTAAGAATAGTATCCATCATACCAGGCATTGATATAACGGCACCACTTCTTACAGAAAATAATAGAGGATTTTCTGTGCTTGAAAAACTTTTTTGTAGCTTGTTTTCACAGTCTTTTATGTGAGTTTTAATTTCTTCAATTAGACTTTCAGAAATTTTTTCGTCATTTTTGTAAAAATTATTACAAGCCTCAGTAGTAATAGTAAAACCAAAAGGAACATTTAGTCCAATATTAGTCATTTCGGCAAGGTTGGCACCTTTACCTCCCAATAAAGCTCTCATGTCTTTATTGCCTTCATCAAAATTGTAAACAAATTTGCTCATTTTTTCCTCCAATTACTTATTAATTTTTAATAGATGTTTCAAGATAATGTCAGCTGTTTCTTCTATAGCTTTTGCTGATACATCTATTACAGGACAGCCTATTTTTTTCATTATTCGGCTAGAATATTCAAGTTCTTCAAGTATTCTATTTGAATTTGAATAAATACTATTATCAGGAAGACCTAAAGATTTCAGTCTTTCCTTTCTTATACTTTCCAACTTTTCGGGTGTGTTAGTTAAGCCTATAACTTTTTTTGGCGAAACTTGGAATAATTCTTCAGGTACAGGTGTTTCTGGTACCAGAGGAATATTTGCAACTCTAATATTTTTATTTGCAAGATACATTGACAAAGGAGTCTTAGATGTTCGAGAAATTCCAATTATTATAAGGTCTGCAATCAAAACTCCTCTAGGATCTTTGCCATCATCGTAACGAACTGCAAATTCGATAGAGTCAATTCTTTTAAAATATTCTTCATTCAGCTTTCTAAGAGCACCTGGTGTATTTCCAGGAGTAATATTGCTCACTCTTTGGATAGCTAAAATGGACGCAGAAAGCAAATCTACATTAGTTATAGAATGTAATTCTGAAAACTTTTTAACATAATCCAAAAGTGGAGCATCAACTAAAGAATAAAATAAAATAGAATTTTCAGTTTCTTTACATTTGTTCAGTATCTCAGAAAGATCTGAAAACTCTCTTATATGAGAAAATCTTTTAAGAGCATACTTAATGTTATTAAACTGAGCAAGAGCGGCACGTGCAAGTTGTTCCGCTGTTTCTCCTGTAGAGTCGGAAATTAAAAAAATATTAAGCATTTATTTTCCTCCTTACTAAATATATTATAAACTTTTAACTAAGGAAATACAAGTTTTTTAAAGATTTTACTTTTAAAATTAAATATGATAAAATTAGATGATATTATTAATTAATAAGCTTAGCAATATACTAATAGTGGTCAGTAAAATGATTATTATGTTTGATTTTATGGTATATATAGGATTATTAATTATATTATCACAAAATGGAGGTGTATTTTTTGATGGAAGATAGCAAAAAAGCAGATTCAGGAAAAAAATTAATTAAAAAATTATGCATATTTTTCGGAGCGCTATTTATATCAATTTATTTATTTGGTGTTATAATATTTTCTTTTATAACTTTACCTAATACTAAAATAAATGGAAATGATGTAAGTTATGTAATGATAGATGATGTTTTTAATAAAGATTGGACAGATGTTTCTATTAAGTTAAATCGTTCTGATGGAAAGAGTGATTTTTTTAAACCTGAAAAGATAAATTACAAGGAAGAATATTCGGCTAATAAAAAGATTTTACAAAATCAATTTGCTTGGCCTTTGGCATTTTTCACAAGTCGTAATTTTAAGTTGGAAGTAAATATTAGTTATGATAATGAAAAGTTTGAAGAGTTTTTAAAGAATACTTTAATTTTAAAAGGTCTAAAGCATCCTGAAGATGCAAAAATTGTCTATAAAGATGGTAAGTATAGCATCCAAGATGAAGTTATGGGAACTTATACAACTAAAGAAAAGTTGAAAGAGGCGATTTTGATTGCCCTTTCTGAAAGAAAAGAGAGTATTGATATGAGCACAATTTCAGAACATCCAAAGCTGAAAAAAAATGATAAATCTTTACAAGATGCTCTTTCAAAATATGAAAAAATTTCAAAATTAAAGTATGAAATTAATATTGGCTCAAATAAAGAAATTTTAGATGGTGAAATTTTAGCAAATATTTTTACATTTGTTGATGGAGAATTGAAACCCGATGAACAAAAGGCGAGAGACTATGTTAGAAGACTTGCAATTAAATATGATACTTTTGGGATGGATAGAAAATTTCAAACTACGGGTAAAGGAGAAATTGTTGTTCCTGGAAAAGACGGAATATATGGTTGGCAGATTGATGTTAATAAGACAAAAGATCTTTTGGTTGAAAAACTGTTGAATTTTGAATCCGATTCTATTGAACCTGTATTTTTACACAAGGGATTGTATTACGATAAAGATGATGATATAGGTAAAACTTATATAGAAATCGACCTAACTAGACAACATATGTGGCTTTACAAAGAAGGAGAACTTATTTTAGAAACAGATATAGTTACTGGAGATGTAAGAAAAAATGCTGAGACACCAGTCGGAGTTATGAAAGTTTGGAGCAGAGAAAAAGATAGAAATCTTAAGGGTTTATCTTCTCATGGTTATGACTATGTTTCTCATGTTGACTATTGGATGCCAATAAATTGGAAAGGTGTAGGAATTCATGATGCAAGTTGGAGAAAT
This sequence comes from Parvimonas sp. C2, assembly GCF_035282405.1. NCBI lineage: Bacteria > Bacillati > Bacillota > Tissierellia > Tissierellales > Peptoniphilaceae > Parvimonas > Parvimonas sp. C2. The sequence continues at coordinate 198,265 of NZ_JAYKBP010000002.1, read as the reverse complement.
GGGAAATTCGGTGGAGATATTTATAAAACATCTGGAAGCCATGGTTGTATAAATACACCATTGGATAAAGTAAAGCAAATTTACGAAAATGTTGAGATAAATACTCCAGTTATAATTTATAAGAGTAATTAAAAATGAATTTAGTTTAGTGATTAAGGCTGATTTTTCAGTTTTAGTTACTAAACTTTTTTTGTGAATTAAATAAAAAATTTCACGTCATAGTATTACACAAAGCAAATCTCCTAACACATCATCTTTACCGAAACGAAGCGAAACTGAGTGAAATGGGGAGATCTCATAAAGCTTCCTTGTATCAAATTAGATTTTCATAGTCAAAATTATTAATTTTTCAACTGTTGACTTTTTACCTTAATTGTATTATATATAATATAAGAATAAATAGAAGGGAGATTTAGTTATGGATTTACTAATAAAAAAATTGACTAACAGTATTATTCAAATTATAATATTTTCATTAATACCGTTTTTGTGGTGGTTAATCACTTCAAGAAAAAAGATAAATTTCTTTGAATGGATTGGATTTAAAAAAGTAAATAATGTAAAAGAAAATAAACTTTTTACTTGGGTTTTTTCAGTATTAGTTTTATTTTTTATTCTCTCTGTTTTTGTCTTATACTCACTTAATAATGTGAGAGTTGCATATTCTGATTTTACAGGATTAGGAATTAAGGCTTTGCCTTCAATATTAATTTATGCAGTATTTAATACTTCTTTTCCTGAAGAAATACTATTTAGAGGTTTTCTTTTAAAAAGAATTGGAAATAAATTTGGATTTACAGTAGGAAATCTAATCCAAGCACTATTATTTGGTTGTATTCACGGAATTATGTTTTTCTCTGCTGTTGGAATTTTAAAAAGCATTGTAATAACTTTGTTTACAGGAATGATTGGTTGGATAATTGGTTACATAAATGAAAAAAAAGCAAATGGATCAATACTTACAGGTTGGGGAATTCATGCATTTGCCAATACTTTTTCAGGAATATGTTATGCTTTTCAATTGATAGCATAATTTTAAGGAGGACTTACTTTAATTATGGAAAATATACAGGATAAAAAATGGTGTGATAATGTCTTATGGATTTGTATAATAAGTTATGCAATTCTATTCATATGTGAAATAATAGGGGCATTACTTACATCTAGATTAGTTAAGGTATTGTTTACTTCTGGATTAATTAGAAGTAGTGCATATATCTATACATTTCTTATGTATATTCAACCAATTCATGTATGGATTGGAGTTTTTCTTGTACTATTCGTTTTTAAAAATAATCATTATATCATAGATAAAATAACAACTAAGACTAAAGGAAATAACATAGCATATCTATTTTTAGGGCTATTGATAGGATTTATATTAAATGGATTTTGTGCTTTAATTGCTATGATAAATGGAGATTTTATTTTACGATTTAGTCAATTTGAAACATTTCCTTTTATTGGTTTGCTATTTGCTGTTTTTGTTCAATCCTCGGCTGAAGAACTATTATGCAGAGGATTTATGTATCAAAGATTAATGAAATCTACTAATAGTCCTGCTTTTGTTATCATATTTAATTCACTATTCTTTGCGGTTTTGCATTTGTTCAATAGTGGAATGTCTATTTTGCCATTTTACTGTATATTTATTGTTGGAGTTTTCTTTTCAATGCTCGTATATTACTTTGACAGTTTGTGGATGGCAATGGGATTACATGCAATGTGGAATTTTACTCAAAGTATATTATTTGGACTACCAAATAGTGGAACAAATGTTCCGTATTCCATTTTCAAAATAGGTGGCTCAGTAAAAGGAAGTTTCGCTTATGATCCAATATTTGGACTAGAGGGAACAATTTTATCTTGTGTTTTGATGACTATTTGTTGCTTGGTATTATATCTTTGGAAATCAAAGAAAAATAAAGAAGAAACAGTTTTAAATTAACAATTAATAAAGTTTAGCAATTAAGGTTAAAAAAATTTCTTAAAAGCTAAACTTTTTTGTTGACTTTTTGTATTAGCTGTATTATAATATATAATACAAGGAGATGAGAGAAATGTTTTTTATTGATACTTTGTCTGAAGTTCCTATTTACACTCAGATTTGTAATGGAATTATTAAAGAAATTGCAGAGGGAAATTTAAAAAATGGAGATGAATTACCATCTGTTAGACAGCTTGCAAAAGATTTTGGAATAAATCCTATGACTGTAAATAAGGCTTATGGAATTTTAAAAAGTGAAAATATTATAGAGATTGACAGACGTGTAGGTTCAATTGTATATGTTAGGTGCACGGAAAAAAATATTGAAAACATAAAAGAGAATTTACAAAATTTAATTAATGAGGTTAAGATGAGAAAGCTTGGAAAAGAGTTCTTGCTTCAGCTTATAGAAAGGAGTTTTTAGTATGATTTACGATTTTATTTTGATTGGATGTCTATGGATGATTTTTGCTATAAGTTATTTTTCTCAAAAGAAAGGATTTTCTTATAATAATGGGAAAATTTTACTTACTACAATTCCTATAAATGAGGTATATAGTCAGGAAGTTCAAGAGATTAGAAAAAATGGTTTAAAGAGTTTTAAATTACTTCATTTAGTGTTTTTTATAATTTCATTTTTACCACTACTTACTAAAACTGATATAGAAATTTTGCTTTATATTGGAACAATATTTGCTTATGTAATTTCTCTTGGAGTTTTAGCAAATAAATATATAAAACAAATGAGAAAACTAAAAAAGGAAAAGAACTTTGCAAGTTTTACGAGAAAATATGTGGATTTTACAGTTTCAAAAGAAATAGATAAACAGAAACTTCCAATTTTTTTATGGTTAATTCCTTTGGTGGTTTTTATCGGTGGTTTTTCTATTTTTGGAACTTTTTCCGATATGGAGCTTATTTTGTTTATATGCTTGTCAACAACTTTAATAGCAATGATATTTATGGGACTTTTCTGGAGAAGGTCTAAAATATCAGTTATAAGCGAAAATAAAGAAAAAAATTTATATATAAATAAAATGAAAATTATAAAACTTCAAAATAAAATTTTTACTTTGGTAAATTTTTATTCTGTTTTATTTTTAGTTTTGATATATTTACAAAAAATGGATAAATATTCTTTCCTTCCATTTGTGGGATATATTATTTCTATTACATTTTTTGTAGTTTACATTATATATACTATTAATAAAATTGATATGGAAATAAGTAGTAATATTGAAGATGATAAATTCATTGAGGATCAAGACGAATACTATGATATTTTTGGATATAAAAATCCAAATGACCCAAGACTTTTAGTGCCTGATCCTATGAATACAGGTAATACCGTTATTAATCGTGGAAACAAAAAAGGAAAAATTTTGTTTGCCTTCTCAAATATACTTGTAGCATTTGTTATTATAATTGCATTGGCATTAAGTTTTGAAAAAGATTGGAAAGTTGAAATTTCAGATACTGTTAAAATTTCAACAATGCTTTATAAAGAAAATATAAAACAAAGCGATATTGAAAAGGTAGAATTGCTTGATAAATTTCCTAATAAAAGAGCTATTAGGATGAATGGTGGAGCTACTAAAGAAAAGGCATATGGTAATTTCTCTTTAGAGGGAGAAGGAAATGTTAGGCTTTATGTTTTCAACAAAACAGATAAGGTCATAAAGATAAGCAGAAAAAATGAAAAAACAGTTTATATTAATATGAGAACTAATGAAGAAACTGAACAACTTTTTGAAAAGTTGAAGAATTTTGTGGATAAATAGGAGGAAATTATGGACTTTTTAAGAGAACATTTTTTAATTTTATTGCCAATTATTATTATAAATATAACATTATTAGTAGTTGCACTAAGACATTGTTTAAAACATCAAAATTATAGATGTGGAAATAGATTGATATGGATTTGTGTGATAATTCTTATTCAAACTATTGGACCTATTTCATATTTTGTATTTGGAAGTGAAGAATAATGAATATTTTAACTGTAAATAGTTTAAGAAAAACTTTTAATGGAAATGATGTTATCAAAGATTTGACTTTTAGTATCAAAGAAAAACAGATTTTTGGATTTCTAGGGAAAAATGGTGCTGGAAAAACAACCACTATGAAAATCATTTTAGGCTTTTTAAAGGCTGATTGTGGAGAAATTTTAGTTTTTGATGAAAAAGTTCATTTTGGAAATACGAAAACAAATAGATTTATTGGATATTTGCCTGATGTTCCGGAATTCTATGATTATATGACTTCAAAAGAATACCTTAATTTATGTGGAGAAATTACGGGATTATCAAAATCAGAAATTAAAGAAAGAACAGAAGAAATGTTACATTTAGTCGGACTCAAAGATGAAAATAAGAGAATAGGAAAATTTTCTAGAGGAATGAAACAACGTCTTGGAATTGCTCAGGCTTTGTTTAATAGACCTAAATTACTAATCTGCGATGAGCCGACTTCAGCTTTAGATCCAATCGGTAGAAAAGAAATTTTGGATATACTATTAAAGATTAAGGAGCATACAACAGTCTTATTCTCAACTCATATCCTACAAGATGTTGAAAGAGTTTGTGATGAGTTTTTGATATTGAATGATGGGGTTAATTGTTTAAATGGAAATATATCCGACATCAAAAATATGGGATTAAAAGATAGAATTTCAGTAGAATTTTTTAATATTGAAGATAGGGATTTATTTTTAAATAAATTTGAAACTAATAATATTAAAGTTGAATTAAATGATTGCTCTGCAATATTTTCTTCTTTTGAAAATTTGAAATATATCGAGAATAGAATATTTAAAACTGTTTTGGATAATGATTTGCTTATTGGTAGCTATAATATAATTAAGCCTTCATTAGAAGATTTATTTATAGAGGTGATAAAATGAAAGTATTTATAGCATTGTTAAAGAAAGAATATCTTGAAAGTATTAGGAATAAAAAATTATTTATAATGTTTTTTATATTTCTATTTCTTGGAATTCTAGGTCCTGTTACAGCGAAAATTTCTCCTGAAATTTTAAAATCATTTTTGGGAGAAGAACTAGCTAAAGGACTTCAAGAGCCTACTTTTATAGATTCATGGGCACAGTTTTTTAAAAATGTAACTCAATTGGGTTTTATATTTATAGCTATAATTTTCAGTAACTATATAGTAAATGAGTTTTCTAAAAAAACATTAGTAAATTTAGTTGCAAAGGGATTACCTAGATTTCAAATTGTAATTTCTAAAATATTTTTTGCATCGATACTTTGGACAGTCTCTTTCATTATTTACTGTTTAATCTTTAATTTATATACAAATTATATATTTAAAGAAAATGTTGAGATATTACTTGCAATAAAAGCATCAATTCCAATTTTGATATTTGGAATATTTTTACTAACATTAGAATGTTTTGCAGGTTTTGTGTTTAGAAATACTATAGGTGCTTTATCAACTTTAGTTATAACTATTGCTTTACAATTTTTAATTGGAATGTATGATAAAATAGCTAAGTTTTTGCCAATGTTTCTATTATCAGACAATATTAATGTCATTAAAGAAATTCTGTCATTTGCGGATTATAGATATTCGATTTTAACTACAATATTACTTACAATTTTGATGATTTTTACATCAATATTTGTACTAAATAGAAAAGAAATTTAAAAATGCATTGTCATTCGACAATGCATTTTTGCTTTCTTTAAATTATTTTAAAAGTTCTGATATATGTTTTTCAATATCTTTAGGCTCTGTTGTTGGAGCAAATCTTGAAACGACATTTCCATTTTTATCTACAAGAAATTTTGTAAAATTCCATTTTATTTTATTTCCCAAGAGACCGGATTTTTTTGCCTTTAAAAACTTATATAATGGATGAGTATTTTGCCCATTTACTTCTATTTTCTCAAACATAGGAAAAGTTACACCGTAGTTTAAACTACAAAAAGTTTTTATTTCTTCATTAGTTCCAGAATCTTGATTTTTAAATTGATTACAAGGAAATCCCAAAACTACAAAATCTTTATTTTTATAGTCATCATACAACTTTTGTAACCCTTCAAATTGTGGAGTGAAACCACAACTACTGGCTGTATTTACTATAAGTAAAACTTTGTTTTTAAATTGTTGCATGGAAACTTCATTTCCATCAATGTCATTTACTTTAAAATCATAAATATTCATTTTCTACCTCCGAAATTTTGTATAAGATATATTTATTTTAATACCCTTAAAATAATAATAATAACAAACATTTAACAGTCTAAATTTTAAAGGATACATTTTATTTAGTAATTTATTATTAATCATATTAATAATTTTATGATTTTAAGTTTAAAAATATCGAAAAATAATCTGCTTTTATGAAATGTTTAAAATTAAATGACATAGAAATTTATTTTGATTTTTTAGTATATAAATTGAATAAAATATTTGACTTTTTTATGCTTTTATAGTACAATAATACTCGTATTTTATAGTAAACGATGAAGAGGACGGAGCTTGTGAATTAAATCAGAGAGATAGTGTCTGGTGCAAACTATTTTATGAAGCAAACTCGTATCAACTTGGAGTTTTTTGGTTAATCTCGTTAAAGATATTGAGTGATTTAAGATTTTTTATCTTAAATAATTTGGGTGGTAACACGGAAAAATTTCGTCCCTAAGATTTTATCTTAGGGCTTTTTTTATAGAAAAAATGGAGGTATATATGGCAAAGTTTAGAGAACTTTCAAAAGAATCCGTTAAGGATAGAGAAATGAAAATATCTGAATATTGGAATGAGATAGATTTGTTGCATGAATCTGTAAATGCAAGAGAGGGACAAAAAAATTATATATTTTTTGATGGTCCTCCAACAGCAAATGGTAAACCCGGTATTCACCATGTTATAAGTCGTACTTTAAAGGATATGACTTGTAGATATAAAACTATGAAAGGTTTTAAAGTAAAGAGAAAAGCAGGTTGGGATACTCATGGACTACCTGTTGAAATTGAAGTTGAAAAGAAATTAGGACTTACAAGTAAAAAAGATATTGAAAATTATGGAGTAGAAAAATTCTGTAAGGAATGTAGAGAATCAGTTTTTGTTTATGAAAGTAAATGGAGAGAAATGTCTGAAAGAATGGCTTTCTTGGCAGATATGAACAATCCTTATATCACTCTTGACAACAATTATATTGAATCTGTTTGGAATCTTTTGGATGAGATTTTCAAAAAAGGTTTAATGTATGAAGGAGCAAAAATTTTACCATATTGTCCACGTTGTGGAACAGGGCTTGCATCTCACGAAGTGGCTCAAGGTTATGAAATGATTAAGACTACAACAGTTTATGCAAAATTTAAGAAGAAAGATGAAGATGCTTATTTTATCGCATGGACAACAACACCTTGGACTCTTCCTTCAAATGTTGCCTTGACTGTTAATCCTAATGTAACTTATGTAAAGGTAAAATATAAAGATGAAGTTTTCTATTTAGCTGAAAATCTAGCCACTAAAGTTTTAGGTGAAGATTATGAAGTTGTTGAAAAATTCTTAGGAAAAGATATGGAATATTGGGAATATGAACAACTTATTCCTGAAATTGAAACAAAACAAAAAGCCTTTTTTGTAACTCTTGCTGATTATGTAACAGTAGAAGACGGTACTGGTATTGTTCATACTGCTCCAGCCTTTGGAGAAGATGACTATCAAACAGGAAGAAGATACAATCTTCCTTTGATTAATCCTGTTAATGAAGAAGGAAAATTCAGCACTACAAGATATGAAGGTAGACCAGTTATGGAATGTGACGCTGATATTATCACATATCTTTTTGAAAATAATAAGGCATTGAAAAAACAAAAGGTTGAACATAATTATCCACATTGTTGGAGATGTCATACACCTTTAATTTACTATTCAAAACCATCTTGGTACATTGAAGTTACTAAATATAAAGATAAATTAATTGAAAATGCAAAGGCTGTAAATTTCTATCCTGACTTCGTTGGTGAAAAGAGATTTGCAAACTGGCTTGAAAACTTAAATGACTGGGCAATCAGCCGTTCAAGATATTGGGGAACTCCTTTCAATGTTTGGAAATGTGATTGCGGTCATTGCACAAGTGTAGGTTCAAGAAAAGAATTGGCTGAAAGAAGTATTGAAGATATTGACGAAAATATTGAATTGCATAGACCATATGTAGATAATGTTCATTTAAAATGTGAAAAATGCGGTGGCACAATGACGAGAGAAAAAGACGTTATCGACGTTTGGTTTGACTCCGGAGCAATGCCTTTCGCACAACATCATTATCCTTTTGAAAATAAAGAAAATTTTGGGGAATTATTCCCTGCAGATTTCATTAGTGAAGGAATTGACCAAACTCGTGGATGGTTCTATTCATTACTTGCAATTTCAACATTAATAACTGGAAAATCTCCATATAAAAATGTTTTGGTAAATGATTTAATTTTGGATAAAGACGGCAAGAAAATGAGTAAATCTCGTGGGAATACAATTGATCCGATTGAATTATTTGACAAATACGGAGCAGATGCGGTGAGATTTTATTCACTTTATGTTTCACCACCTTGGGTTCCAACTAGATTTGACGTTGAAGGACTTAGAGAAATTGAAAGTAAATTCTTCAGATCTTTCAAGAATACTTACAATTTCTTCCAACTTTATTCAGGAACTGATGACATAGATCCAAGAGAGTTCTTTGTAGAATATAATAAGAGACCTGAAATAGATAGATGGATATTATCACGTTATAACAACCTTTTAAAGATGTATAATGAAAATATGGATAAATTTGAAGTTACAAAGGTTGTTCGTGCAATTTCTGATTTTGTAATAGAAGATTTATCAAATTGGTATATCAGAAGAAATAGAAGAAGATTTTGGAATACAGAAGTAGATGATGATAAAAAAGCTGTTTACAATACAACTTATGAAATTTTACTTGGAGTTTCAAAGATTATTGCACCTATTACGCCTTTTGTTGCAGAAGAAATGTATCGTAATTTAACTGACAAGAAGAGTGTTCATTTAGATTTCATTCCTGAATGTGATGAAAGTCTAATTGATGAAGCATTGGAAGAAAAAATGGATATCGTTAGAAATCTTGTAACAATCGGTCGTGCAAGTCGTGAAAAAGTTAAGATTAAAGTTAGACAACCTCTTTCTGAAATAGTTGTTGATTTTGCTTTAAAAGAAAAAATCGGTGACTTGGAAGAATTGATTAAGGAAGAACTTAATGTTAAAAATGTTGTATTCGAAAAAGATTTATCAGCTTTTATGAACTATATGTTAAAACCGGATTTCAAAGTTTGTGGAAAAATTTTAGGAGCTAAAATTAAAGAATTTGGAAAATTCTTAAATGAAATAAATCCAAAAGAATTTTTAGAAAAACTTGAAAAAGGTTCTGTTTTTGTAAACTTAAATGGGGAAGATACTGAAATATTAAAAGAATATGTTGATGTAAAAGTTAGTGCAAAAGAAGGATTTGACGTTACTATGGAAAATAATCTTTTTGTAATTTTAGATACGACTTTAACTGACGAATTACTTGACGAAGGCTTTGCAAGAGAAGTAATTTCAAAGATACAACAAATGAGAAAATCTGCTGATTTTGACGTTCTTGATGAAATAAGAATAAAATGTGCATGTTCTGAAAGATTGAAAAAAGCAGTTGAAAACTACAAAGAATTTATAATGAAAGAAACTTTAGGTGTTGAATTGACTTTTGTTGACAATTTGAATACAGAGGAAGTTGACTTCAACGGAGAAGTTGGAAAATTATTTGTAGAAAGAGTATAATAAATAAAAAGTAAAAAAATCAACGGACTTATCCGTTGATTTTTTGTCTAAAATAGGCAAAAAAAAGCACAGAATTTCTGTGCTTTAATCAAAATTTTTATTATAAGTTTTCTCTAAATAGAGGCATACTCATACATCTTGGGCCCCCACGTCCTCTTGATAATTCACCTGAATCAATCTTACGAAGTTTTACTCCTTTTTCTTCAAGTAATTGATTTGTTATAGTATTTCTATCATAAACGATAGCTTCTCTAGGTGCGATAGCTAAAGTGTTATATCCGTCAGACCATTGTTCTCTATGAGTATCTAAAAGTCCGCCTTTTCCTTCACGGATAAAGTCGATTTTATCAACATGTAGATATTTTTTCAATACAACTTCAATGTCAGTTGATTCAGCTTCAACTTTTACTTTTCCATCAACAAGTTTTAGTGAATAAATTTCTAATGTCTTTTCAATTTCAGGATGAAGAGTGAATAAATCTCTATCAACTGAAGTTAAAACAGTATCAAGATGCATAAAAGCTCTGTTGTTTGGAATTACCATAGCAAGTACAGTTTTTACCCCGTTTTTATCTTCAAGAAGTCTTTTTGCAATAGTTTCGATTGCTATAGCTGTTGAACGTTGAGAAATACCGATAGCAACAACATCTTCGGATAAAACTAAAATATCTCCACCTTCAATAGAAGGAATATCTGTTCTATCATACCATTTTTTAATACCTTTAAATTCTTTATGATGTTCAAATATATACTTTCCAAAAAGAGTTTCTCTTCTTCTAGTAACTGACCACATTGTATGAAGACTTACACCGTCTTTAATGAATGAAAAAGGATCTCTTGTAAAGTATAAATTAGGAAGTGGTTTTGAAATAAAGAAATCATGCTTTGAAACAAGTTCACTTAAAGTTGAAGGTTCTTTTAAATCTACTTCATTCTTTCTAACACCTTCCATCATTTTTAAAACTAACTCTTTGTTGTCTTTGATAGAAAATAAATACTCTTTTAATAATCTTTTTTCGTTTTCTACATGCACATCTGCATTATCAAGGAATTCTTCAATAAAAGCAGTTCTTATACCGTCATCATAAAGACTTTCAGCACACAAATCTTCAAGATAGAACACTTCACATCCATTTTGTCTAAAAATGTTTGCAAACATATCATGTTCTTTTTGTGCATTATCCAAAAACGGAATTTCATCAAAAAGAAGTTCATCAAGTAAATAAGGTGTCAAGTTTAAAAGTTCTTTATGAGGTCTGTGAAGTAAAACTGATTTTAATTTTCCAATTTCAGAATTTACATTAATTTTCATAGCTCCCTCCTTAAACTTACTAGCTATATTATAACAAATAAAATATTTAAAGACAATACATTTTTATAGATATATTGACAAACATAGAACAAAGTTTTACATTTTTTGCATTGTATTTTTAATAAGTTTTAATAACAAATCAAATATATTATTATTATTATTCAAATTAATGTAATTTTTTCTCGTGAAAACCATTAGCAAAAGTAAATGTATCAAAGATACATAAAAAATATTTTAGGATTTCTTTCAGAAATACTATTGCTTATAAACAAGCAATAGTTGAGATTTCTCGGCTACGCTCGAAATGACGGATAAGGGAGTGACTTAGTTTAATAGCTTACCGTTAATAGTAAAACAGCTTTCGATTTATAAAAAATTATAACGAACAAAAACTCACGTTAAAATAGTTAGCAAAGTAATGCCCCTAATATGTCATCTCGACCGGAGTTGAGCATAGCGAAACGAAGCGGAGAGATCTCATACTTTTGCTTTAGCAAAAGTAAAATGTGTTATAGACACATTAATTACTCATAAAAAAACTGACTACCATTGCAGTCAGCTGTTAATTCGTGTTTATGATTTTTCTTTATAAAATTTTTACCTGTAAGTTTTTTTTATTCTTGTAGTTAAAACTAAAATTGCAACAAATGTAATTCCCATTTGAATTAAATTTGGCAATGTCCTTGAAACGACATAGTACCAAAATCCTTTACCTCTTGTAATGGATAGCCAAAAGCTGTCTAAAAATATTGTAACAGCAAAAGAAAGAAGAGATATAAGCGCAACTTTTAAAATTAAAGAAAATTTGCTTTCTTTCTCAATATTTTTTCCGATTATAAGCCCCGGAAAAAATCCTATTACCATATTTGTAAGCATATATCCCGGAAAATACATTCCCGGAGAACCCAAAGTCATAAAATAAATTAATGGATCAGAAGCACCACCAATTATTGTTCCAAGCGTAGGTCCTAATAGTATACCTGAGAAAATCATCGGTATAAATCTAAGTGTAATTCTTCCGCTTCTAGGTGGAAACAAATATATATTTTGATATGACAAAATAACTGTTATAGCTATCATAAGACCTGCAATAGCTAATTGTGTAGTTGTAAACCTATTTTTTTTCATTTTTCTCCTTTCAAAAATCAATGCCAACAGTGGATGCGAAAACTAACCACGAGAAATCTCTTCGTTTACAAGCAACATCCCATCTTGTAACACTTAATGCAAGTTTCCTACTCTGCCTAAAAAAATAGGCTACTATTGGGTATCACACGAATACAGAGTTATTTTATAAGATTTTTATAACAAAGTCAAGATTTTACTTTAAAACATAAAATATATTTTTAGTTAATTTTTTTATGAAAATTTGTAAATTATGAGTATTTATGGTAAAATATTATGCGTGAGAAAATATATATTTTAGATAGAGGTGAGTTATGGGATTTTTTAATGATATTTTTAATTCTTCTGCAAAAAGAGTTAAAAAGATAAATCCAATTGTAGACAAAATAATGTCTTACGAAGAAAAATATTCAAAATTAACAGATGATGAACTTAGAAATAATACAGAAATATTTAAAACTAGATTAACAAATGGAGAAACTTTAGACGATATTTTACCTGAAGCTTTTGCAACAGTTAGAGAAGCAGCTTATAGAGTTTTAGGTATGAAACATTATAGAGTACAGTTAATTGGTGGGGTTGTTCTTCACGAAGGAAGAATTGCCGAAATGAAAACAGGTGAAGGAAAAACTTTAGTTGCAACTTTGCCTTCATATTTAAATGCTCTTACAGGTAAGGGTGTTCACATAGTAACAGTGAATGATTACCTTGCAAAGAGAGATAAAGAGTGGATGGGTAAAATTCACGAGTTTTTAGGGTTAAAAGTTGGTTGTATTTTACATGGACTTTCAAATGATGAAAGACGTGAAAACTATAATTGTGATATAACTTACGGAACTAACTCAGAATTTGGTTTCGACTATCTTAGAGATAATATGGTTGTTTATAAAGAAGAACTCGTTCAAAGAGGACTTAATTATGCAATCGTCGACGAAGTTGACTCTATTTTAATCGATGAAGCTAGAACTCCACTTATTATTTCAGGCGAAGGAGATCAATCAACTGATTTATATGCACTTGCCGATAAATTTGTAAAAAGTTTAAAGGGAAGAATTGCAGATCCAAGTGAAGAAAATGAAGATTTTTACAACAGAGAACTTAGAGAAGAAACTGTTGATTTTGTAGTTAATGAAAAACATAAAACTGCTAACTTAACTGAAATTGGGACTGAAAAGGCAGAAGACTTTTTTGGACTTGTAAATCTTTCAGATCCGGTTAACATGGAAGTGGCGCATCATATAAATCAAGCATTAAAAGCGAATAATACAATGCAAAGAGATGTTGACTATGTTGTAAGTGAAGACGGAGAAATTCTAATCGTAGATGAATTTACTGGACGTATTATGGAAGGTAGAAGATACAGTGAAGGACTTCACCAAGCTATTGAAGCTAAAGAAGGTGTTGAAATCAAGTCTGAATCTAGAACTCTTGCTACAATCACATACCAAAATTACTTCAGAATGTATGAAAAACTTGCCGGTATGACAGGAACTGCAAAGACTGAAGAAGATGAATTTAATGAAATTTACCACATGGACGTTATTGAAATTCCAACAAACAAACCGGTTATAAGAATAGATCATCATGATAGAGTTTATTTAACTGAAGAAGCTAAATTTAAAGCAATTGTTGAAGAAATAGAAAGAATTCATGAAACGGGACAACCTGTGCTTGTTGGTACAATTTCAATTGAAATTTCTGAATTACTAAGCGCAATGCTTAAGAAAAAAAGAATAGAACATGATGTATTGAATGCTAAATTCCATGCAAGAGAAGCTGAAATAGTTGCCCAAGCCGGGGTTTATGGTAAAGTTACAATTGCAACAAACATGGCAGGCCGTGGTACCGATATTCTTTTAGGTGGTAATCCTGACTTTATGGCTAAACATGAAATGAAGAAAAATGGAACACCACAATATGTTTTAGATAATTTAGATGCTTTCTGGGAAACTGATGATGAAGAAATTTTAAAAGCTAGAGAAGAATTTAAAAAATTGTATGAAAAATATAAAGCTCAAACCGATGAAAATGCTAAAAAAGTAATTGAAGCTGGTGGACTTTTCATTGTAGGTACTGAAAGACATGAATCAAGACGTATCGACAATCAGTTAAGAGGACGTGCCGGTCGTCAAGGAGATCCTGGTGAATCAAGATTTTTCGTTTCACTTTCAGATAATTTGATGCGTTTATTCGGTGGAGAAGCTATACAAAAATTTGCTATGAATAGAAATTATGATCCGGATGAAGTGTTGGAATTCAAATCAGTTACAAGAGGAATTGAAAGATCTCAAGAAAGAGTTGAAGCAAACAACTTTGGTATCAGAAAAAATGTATTGAAATACGATGACGTTATGAATGTTCAAAGAAATGTAATTTATAAAGAAAGACGTGCAGTTCTTGATGGAGAAGATATGAAAGATACCATTCAAGAAATGTTGATTGAATTCATAGATTCAACTGTTGAACAATATTCTAACGGAAAAAATATTGAATTAAATGATTTGAAAATGGCAATCGAAAATGCATACTTACCACATAATCTTTTAAATTTTGAAGAAATGAAAGGATTGAGTAAAGAAGAATTAAAAACTTACATTACTGATGTTTCTCAAAGATTCTATGCTGAAAAAGAAGAACAAATCGGCGAAGAACAAATGAGAGAAATCGAAAGAGTAATTATGCTTATGGTTGTCGATAGAAAATGGATGGATCATATAGATGCTATGGATCAATTAAGACAAGGTATCGGCATAAGATCTTATGGACAACAAGACCCTGTAAGAGCATACGGAGCAGAAGGCTTTGAAATGTTTAACGAAATGAATGAATCAATCAAAGTAGACGTTCTAAAAGGATTATTCAATATCCAACCTGCAGGAGCTGAAATCGAAAGAGAAAGAGCTGCAGTAGAAGTTTCTACAAATGTTCAAGATGAGCAAACTACTTATGTTAAAGGAAAAGAAGTTGGAAGAAATGACCCATGTCCTTGCGGAAGTGGTAAAAAATATAAAAAATGTTGTGGAAGAAATAAATAGATAAGTTAGAGGAAAGAGTGAAGTTATTTCGCTCTTTTCTGCTAATAGAAAGGAAATATATGTCAAGAAGAAAGAAAAAATATTTAGAGGGAATAATTGAAAAAGTTAATTTTCCAAATATGTCTGAATTTACTTTTGAAGATAAAAAAGTAAATTTTAAAGGTGGAATTGAAGGACAAAAAGTTTCTGTAGTTGTTGGAAGAAAAAGAGAAAAACATATGGAAGCAAAACTTTTGGAAATTTTAGAAAAAAGTCCACTTGAAACTAATCCAACTTGCCCGAACTATTTAGAATGTGGTGGTTGTAGTTATCAAAGTGTTTCCCATGAATATGAATTGAAATTAAAACAAAGACAGATTAAGGAACTTTTTGAAGATGTATATTCAGAAGAACCCGAAATTTTTGAAAGTCCATTAAAAAGTGCATATAGAAATAAAATGGAATATACTTTTGCAGATATGTATAAAGACAGTCCAATAATGCTTGGAATGCATAAGAAAAATAGATTTTACGAAGTTGTAGATACAATAGAGTGTAATTTAGTACATAGAGATTTTGAAATAATAAGAAATGCAATTATCAACTTTGTAAGAGAAAAAAATCTTCCATTTGTAAAAAAGAGAACTCACGAAGGACTTTTAAGACATTTAATCATTCGTTATGCATTGACAACTGGAGAAATAATGGTAAATATCGTAACGACAACGCAAAGTGAGTTTGATAAAAAGAGTTTTGTAGATATGCTTTTAGGTTTGAAACTAGAAGGAAATATAAAATCTATTGTGCATACTGAAAACGACTCACTTGCAGATGCAGTTGTTCCGGAAAAAATAAATATAATTTTTGGAAAAGAATACATAACTGAAAAAATATTTGACTTGGAATTTAAAGTAACACCATTTTCGTTTTTCCAACCAAATGTATTTGGAGCAATAAATCTATACTCAAAAGCAATTGAACTTTGTGGAGACATAGAAAACAAAGTAGTCTTTGACCTATACTCAGGAACTGGAACAATAGGACAAATTGTAGCAAGAAAAGCAAAAGCAGTCTATGGAATTGAAATTGTAGAAGAAGCAGTCGAAAGCGCGAACAAGTCTGCAAAAGAAAACGGACTAACAAATTGCACCTTCATAGCTGGAGATGTGCTAGAAGAAATTGAAAACAGAAAAGAAATGGTAGATGTAATCATCGTAGATCCACCAAGAGACGGAATAAACCAAAAAGCATTGGAAAAAATAATCTCCTGTGGTGCAAAAACAATGGTTTACATTTCCTGCAATCCAAAAACACAAAAAAGAGACGTTCAAATTCTACTTGAAAATGGATATGAACTAAAAACATTAAAAATCTTTAATCAATTCTCAAGAACAGTACATTGTGAGACGGTAGTTTTGATGTCAAAAGTTGCACCCAGTGCTTAAATAAGGTGTAGAAAACAAAGGCTTATTCTAAGGCTATCGTTAAAAGGTATTGGTAGCTTGGAGTAAGCCTTGTTATTTGAGAGAAAATAAGGTTGAGTGGGAACATATCCATAGTCAAGAGTTGACACTAGGGAATGGATAACAAGAAAATATGCACCCACTTGCACCCACATTGATATGAGGATTTTATGTATAAGGAAATATACTGTATCATATGGAAGAGATATGATTTTATCCAAAAGGATACAATTCTTTACACCTGGCAAACCTCAAATCACTTTAAATTACGCACTTTAAGATACATTAACCATACTGTATAGCGAGAGTAAATCATCATTCATATTTCCAGTTTTGAACACCTATGCTAAGGTTGTCTTTTTTTATTTAAGGGGTTTTTTTGAGGTGTGGGTGTCAACTTGAACACTATGTATTAGAAATTTTTGAACCGAATTATTGTGGCTAGGAGAAAAGAACAGTGAAATAGAGATGAATGATTTAATTACAAAAGTAATTACAATTCAAGTGCTAAATATATTTCTTTATGGTATAATAGATACTATGAAAGGAGCATTATATGAAAGATAAAGATAGCAAAGCAACAATGGACTTTTATAATATGTCTGACTTTTTAAGAGGGCAATCATCAAAAATCATTACTAAGTTATCTGAGAATGATGAAGCTGCTTTTATATTAAAAAATGGGAAACCAAAAGCTGTAGTAATTTCAAAAGAAAGATATGACAGATTACTACAGGCTGGAATAGATATTTTGGAGTATTAGTTTAAAAACCATATGATAATAAGTATTTTAATATTTCTGTACATGTTTTGATGATGGTTTTATCTATAAATTTTATGTAAAAAAAGGAGTATGAATTGTGGATTTAAACACTATATATAATATTGATTGCATCAATGGCTTAAAAGAATATTTTGATGATGAAAGTGTAGATTTAGTAATTGCAGATCCGCCGTATTTTAAAGTGATAGGGGAAAAATGGGACTATGCCTGGAGAACAGAGGAGGATTATCTAGAATGGTCAAAAGAGTGGATTGTAGAGGCTTCAAGAGTATTAAGAAAAGGAGGGAGTTTTTATGTGTTTGGATATTTCAGGATGCTTAGTAGATTACTTCCAATTTTTGAAGATGCTGGATTTGAATTGAGACAACAGATAATTTTGGATAAAGGAATACAGGCTGTTTCAGGGCGAGCTACAAAAAAATATAAAATATTTCCTAATGTTACGGAAAGTATTTTGTTTTTATATAAAGACCCAAAACCATTTGTGAAAAATTTTTTTAAAAAAAGACAGATAGAATTAGGTTATACAGCTAAGTATATTAACGAGAGACTTGGAGTAAAATCAAATGGAGGAGGTATGTGGAGCATTTATACAGGGAAAAATGTTTGCAAGCAACTTCCTACAGAGGAATTATGGAAGAAATTACAAGAAATCTTAGAATTCGATATTCCATATGAAAAAATAAGCCAAACCTTTAATCCACAGATGGGGATTACCGATGTTTGGAATGATATTAATTTTTATGGTGAAAAAAATAGATTTCATCCAACGCAAAAACCTGCTGAGTTGATAAAAAGGTTAATATTTGCAAGTAGTAATGAAGGGGATTTGGTACTAGATCCTTTTATGGGAAGTGGTACTACTGCCTTTGTGAGTAAAAAATATGGTAGGAACTATATTGGATTCGAAATAGATACAGAGTATTATAAAAAGTCACTTGAGAGACTTAATCCTTCAAAAGAACAAATTAGCTTTGAATTAAAATAAACAATACGGAGGGATACCTCCGTATTGTTTATTTTAATTCTTTATAATGGGTTGCTAATTTTAGGGGAATCTGTGCCTTTTGATTGATTAATGATGGTAAATATATAGCATCAGCGAGCGCATTACATAACTCTAAGTTTGATATAGATTTCGCTACTCTTATGTTTTCAATATCATTTAAGACCTGAAACTTATTTTTGTTAGATGTATTTGCACCAGGATTAAAATACAATAAAACATTTTTTGCTGCGTCTAGTGTAATTGTTTGAGCCTTGGAATATTCCTGTAATGGTTTTAATTTATCAATATAGCTATTATTGAATGTTGGAAAAATTTTTGTTTCGATATTACCATCATCTTTAATTATAGCTTTATATATCAAATTGGGGTTTGTTAAAGCAAATTTAAGTTGATGCGGCCACATATTAAATGGAGCTTTTGATTTAGATCTTGCTCTGATATTTAAATAATAGTCCATCAAGCAATATCCAAATCCTTTAACAGTCGGATCTACTTCCCAAATATATGCTAATATATTATGATTTTGTTGGTTATTAATTTCTTCAAATTCAAAAAGAACAAAATAGTATCTATATGGATCAAGTATTTCACAGAATTCTTGCTCATGCTGGATTCCAATTAACCATTTTGAGTCATCTTTTCTAAGAATATTTGAGGAATTACAATTGGAGCATCTATCTTCAAGACTAGATACAACTGCACCACAGTCACCACATGAACCAAGTTGATCAACACGATAACATGTTTTTATCTCGCCATAATGGCCGTTACCCATTACAAGATCATATCCTCTTGCACCAGATTTTCCTCCAGGGAAACCAGTGACAACGCTTACTAAATGTTGTCCTATATAACCCATTCTAGCTTGTGGCGTTTGAAATGTTATTTTAGACCAGTTGTTGACTCTGTTGCGTAGATCAATATATAAATCCCTGATAAGTTGTTCAGATGCTTCTAGAGTACCCAGTGTATAATTGTTCATAATGTTTATTCTCCTTTACTATGTTGTTTAAAATATTCTATTCATTATCATATCAAAGTGTTGTCCTTGCCCCATATGACGGAAAATACTTTCAAAGATTCTACGACAGCTATCAGTGTCTACGCTGACGTGAATGAAATTCAATCCGTCTGATATACGGTCATTACTAGTGCAAAGATACTGTAGTAACGATGCTGCCATATGTAAATCAGAGCAATCTTCAGTACCATCAGGTAACTTCTTAATGAAATCATCTCTATGTTGTTTTAATATGATATCTTTGATATTCATTCCGCTATAACCACATAATTGTAAGAAGTAGCAATCTAAAATTTGTCTGATTACATTTACCAGAGTATTTGGATAAGAAACTTCTTTATATGTGTCCCATAGAGCTGCATAAGAATTCTGTATAGGATTTCTATTTTCCATTAGAGAAGGGATTTCTCTATTCTTTTGCGTGCAAAGAATGACATTGGAATTATTGTCATACTTTACAATTTCAAAGAATGACACAAATCTATAATACTGAGCCTGGTTATAGGTTACTTCTTGGTGGAAGAAAGCATTATGGGTTAGTATAAATATCTGCTTTATATGATCCTTTGAATGCTCTTTGGTAGTGTAGTCTGGATTACAAATCACAATCATATCACGAACAAGTGCGCCAACAACAAATAGAGTAGAGCTATCCATACTGGATACTGGATCGTCAATGACAACAATTTTATCCTTAACAACAGCATCTGCTTCAGGACTACCAAGAACTAATTGATGGAAGTAGAGAAAGGCTATAAAATTTCTCTCTCCTTCGCTTAAATTTTCTGCTACAAGTCCAGTATTAGTCCTGATTACTTCGTAGACATTAGGTGCGTTCTCTTTTTTTCGAAAATGAAATCCTTGAAATTTTTCTATGAAAACTTTCAATTTCTGCTAAACGTTCTTGATTTATTTCCGGGAAAAACTTCAAAAGTTATTCATAGTCATTTTGGTATTATGATTTACTAAAATTTTTATCCGGTTCAGCGTTTTTTAGTTGAGAACTGATGATGGCTTTTTGCCTTTTATAGTGTGATAAATTAAGCCTTAATTCAGCAATTTCTTAAGCCTTCAACGAATAAATTTTGAGTAATATGTCAGAGTTCTCATTTACAAGTTCTCCTTTTTAAATTGATTATTTTTAGTTTGTTTTATTTTTTACAAAAATTATATTTATAGATATAACTTTTTGTACTAATTAATTTTTTCTGCTAAAAAGAATAATTCAGAAACAGTAACGTTTAATCCTTTAGCGATTTTTTCAATATTTTTAAGTGATATGTTTCTTTTTCCTGCTTCAACAGATGAAAAGTAAGTTCTATCCATTTCTATACTCATAGCAAATTTTTCTTGACTTATACTTTTCGCCTTCCGTAATCTTTTTATTGCATATCCTAATTGTTCTTGTAAGTTAATAATTATCACCTCATCATTATATTACTAATATTATGTAAATAAAACAACGGATTATAAGTAACATTTTGTAATATATTTTAATAATATTAATTTATTTTATGATATTATTGAAAAAGAGATTATAATATGTAATAATATAAAAAAGCCAATATATTAAATGATTTACTATAAAATATTTGAATAAATTTAACAATATAGATATTTTATTAAATTTTTAGTAAAAGTAGTTATTATTTTGATTTTAAATAAAGGTATTAAAAATGTTAGAAGAAATTAAATCATACTGGTATAAATTAAAAACAGAATATGAAAAAAGATACAATAAACCATTTTTAAAAGATTTTGAAACTTCAAAGGAATATCTTGAAAGAATGAAAAGTTATCTTTTAGAAAAGCAAGAAGAATCTCCGTCAGATGTTGATGTAGTTTGTACTCTTGCTTCTGTTGAGATGGAACTTAGAGATGAGAAATTTGATTATATAGAATTTCTATTGAACTTTTTAAATGAATTTAAAAAATCTTTAAGTGATAATGATAAAGCTAGAATTTTTACTAATCTTGCTTTTTGGGAGGATTTTTCTAAGGACAGTTTAATGTATTTGAACAAAGCTAAAGACTTAAATTCACCTTTTGTAGAAACTTATACGGGTCTTGGTCTTTATTATTTTAGCGAGTATGAATATTCTAAAGATGAAAAGAATTTATTAGTTAGTTGTAATTACTTTAAGATTGCAAGAGAAATGGAAGAAAGTTATTTAACTTCTTTCAATTTTGCTGTATCTTTATTTGAGCTTAAGGAATATGAAAAAGCAAAGGAAATATTCTTATCCTTACTTGAAATTTATCCTAATAGAATGCGTCTGTTACTATGTTTAGCTTATTGTGAAGTGTATCTTGAAAATAAGTATGAAGCAATGTCTTATGTAGAGAAAGTAAAACCTGGACAAGATTATAATTACAATTTAAATACAGATGATATTTCAGAAGATCAGATTATTGATGTCTATTATGCTCTTGAAGAGTATGACATATTTTTAAATCTTTGTGGAGATTGTGTTGAGTACTATTATATTGCAGAGTGGGAAGAATATTTTTATGTTCTTTGGTTAAAAAATCAAAAGGAAAGATTTTTTAGTCTTGAAGAAAAGAATCGAAAGTATTTTGAAGAATCCATAAGTGAAGCTATTTCTGATGAAGATTATGAGAGTGAAAAAGAGAAACAAGAAACTATTGTGAGTTGGGAAGAGGATAAAAGAAACTTTGAAGAAATGATTTCTAAAATAAAGAGTGGAGCTTCAAGACCTGAGATAAAATTAAAGCTATATCCTGAGTATTCTTGTTTTATGGTTGATTGTGTTAGACATAAATTTATTTAACAAATTTTGGTTTGTAAGGATAGAAAAGAGGAGATTAATGGAGAAATTAATTAATTTTTTGAAAGAAAAAATAACAACTAAAAAAGCTACAGAGCTTATTGAAAAAGGTAGTACATTCTGTAGAGAATTACTTAAAAATCTTGAATCTAAAGGTATATTAGAATGGCATGGAACTTCTGTAAATGATTGTCGTACAGAGTATTACACTCTTAACTTTTAAAAGAGAGTTGAGTAAAAACACATAAGAGTTTAAAAAGTGGAATAACGTTCACTTTAAATTGGTTATATATTGTGAGTTTTTGGGGATAGTCATTATATATTAAATCATTGGGAGTAATATGATGGAATTTTTGATTTTTCTACTTTAGCAGTTTGAAAACAATGGGAAAATATCATACATTACTTAGGAGGATATAATCTAAACGATAATTGTGAGTATAGTGAGGGAAGAGACAATGGACAAAAAGGAAAAAATATTAGAAGCATGGATTATGGTTGAGCATCTATCCGAGGGTGATATTAAGCTTAATGATAAGGATTTAAAACAAATTGAAATTTCAGAGGATTACAACTATTATTCAATGTTTTACTCTGAAATACAAATACAAAGAAAAAGATTACAAAACTGTCAAAAATGTGGTGTTGCTTTGTATTTCAATATTTTTCCATTTAAAAAAGTCGTTACATTACTTAGAGATAAATACAATCTTCCAGAAACATATGAAGAAATATCAGTAGGAGATAAATTCTCTTTTGCAATATATTTTGATAAGGAACTGAAATTTGTAGAAGAGATGACTTTTTTTACTGCGAGTTATTACATTTTAAAAAATGGAAGTATTCCCAAAGAGAACGAATTTTTAAATTTTGAAAAGAAAAATAAGGAATATATAAATAGTATTTTTGCTTGTCCTGAGGAAGAAGATTATATTGAATTTTTTAACAAAGCTTTTGTAAAACTTTTAAAAAAATATTCGATTCAGATTGAAGATAGCAGGATGAAAGTATTGAGCAATTTGGAAACAGATGCTATTAATTTACATTCTTTTTTTGTTGACGATTTAGAAAAAGCAAAGAGTATTAAAACAAAAAATTTAGATTCATATTTGTTGGGTGAGAATAAGGAAAGAGTAAATCTTAATAGTAAGGCAGATACTTCAACTTTTAATCCAAGTACCTTTGAAGATATTTTACAGCCTAAAAATTACCCAGTTGCACGTTATCCAAGTGATATCGAAAATTCACTCTCATTGATGCAACAGATTGCTGTAAATTTGGCAAAAGGATATGATAATGAGAAAATGAGAAGTGTAAACGGACCTCCGGGAACTGGAAAAACTACATTATTGAAAGATATATTTGCGGAATTACTTGTTGAACAGGCATATGAAATAACTAAATTAACAAATAAAGAGATTAGTAAAATTGATAAGTTGAAGTACTATGATAAAGCATATATTAGTGTGATGCCCAGTTCAATAGCAGATAAGGGAATTATTGTTGCAAGTTCTAATAATGGTGCAGTTCAGAACATAGTAAATGAGTTTTCTCTTATTAGCAAGATAGATAACTCTTTCGTTGATGAATTAAGAAAGGCAGATTATTTTTGGAGAATATCAAATTCAAAAAATTCAACAGAATGGAGAAAAAATAAAGATGGTAAGCCAGTTGAAATACTAAAATCTGAACAATGTGCGGATGAAAAGTTTTGGGGACTACTTTCGCTAGAAGGTGGAAAGAAGGACAATATAGAAGGAATCATTACTGCAATAAAACATGTTTATGACTATTTGAATAAGGAATATGAACCAAATAACAAAGTTTATGATGATTTTTTTAAAAGATATAAGCAAGTATGTGAATATAAAAATGAAAGACAGCATATTGCAGATAAATATGTAAATCTTTTGAAATTACGAGAACAGATCGAAACCAAACGTAAAAATAACGAGGAGAAGAAAGTAAAGTTTGAAGAAGAACTTAAAACTATTGTTAAGAAAAATGATGCTGATGAAGTTTTGTTAAAACAGAATTTAGCTGAAATAGAAGAGCAGATTAGTATATGTATTTTCGACATTGAAAAAAATATCAAAGAGACAGATAATGTTGAACAATCAGTCAAAGCGCTGGAATTGCAAAAACCATTTTTTCTTAGATTTAAAGCAAGAAAAGAATATAAAAAGCGATTGTATCCTTTTTCTGAAAAATTATTAGAATTGTCAAAAAAGAAAAATGAGTTAGATTTAGAACAAGCTAGTTTAGAAAAAGAGAAAAGAAATATAGAAAAAGGACTTAAAGAAAATGAAGAAAAAGTGTCTGTTAAGAAAAAAGAGAATGAGAAAATTATTCAATTAGAAATAAAAGAAATTCAAGAGCTTGGTGATAAAATCAAAAATATTTCATCTGAATTACAGAAATATTCTATAAATGAACTTAATATGTATATTGATTATGATTCACTTCAGCTAAGTAATCCGTGGTTTGATGAAGAGTATAGAAAATTGCAATCAAAACTTTTTATTGATTCATTAATAGTCAGAAAGCAATTTTTGTACGAAAATCGAAAAAGTATTAAATCTGCTTTACTCATTTGGAATAGGCAAAAGCAATATATAGATAATAAACAGGTTATTACTGAAGCGTGGAATTGGATAAATATGGTAATACCAATTATTAGTTCAACTTTTGCAAGTTTTTCAAGGATGTTTGCTAATATTGGAACAGAATCTTTAGGCTATTTGTTTGTGGATGAGGCCGGACAGGCACTTCCTCAATCCATTGTCGGCTCAATTTTCAGAAGTAAGAAAATAATGGTAGTAGGAGATCCTGCTCAGATTAAACCAGTACTTACATTAGATTCATCAATATTAAGTATGATAGGAAAACATTATGGAGTATCCAACAAATATTTATCCGATTCTGCTTCGGTTCAGACTCTTGTGGATGATATTAGTAAATATGGTTTTTACAAGAATGACGATGAATGGATTGGAATACCTCTTTGGGTGCACAGAAGATGTAAAAATCCAATGTTTGATATATCAAATGCGATTTCTTATGGTGGAAATATGGTACAAGGTACGTATGTTCTGGGAAAAGCTCTTTGGTATAATGTTAAGGGTAGTGCGTCTGATAAATATGTTAAAGAGCAAGGTGATTTTCTTAAAGAAAAAATACTTGAGATGATAAAGCGTAATCCGGATATTAGAAATAAATCTGTGAAAGATGTTGTTTATGTAATTTCTCCTTTTAGAAATGTAGCATATCATTTATCTCATGAATTAAAAGAAATTGGATTTACACGATATGGTAATGACGGAAAGCCTACTAATATTGGAACAGTTCACACTTTTCAAGGTAAAGAGGCAGATACTGTGTTTTTGGTATTAGGTTGTGATGAAAAAAGTCGAGGGGCAGCAAGATGGGCGATGAGTTCAACCAATCCAAATATTATGAATGTAGCTGTAACGAGAGCAAAAGAAGAATTCTATATTATAGGAGATTTAAGTTTGTTTATGAATATAAATAGTGATGTGATTAATCAGACTTATAGTATTCTGAAAAAGTTTAATTGTGAGGAAACAAAAGAATAAAAGTAATTAGAATTAAGTAATTCTCTTTAAAAAAAGATACAAGTATATAGTTTAAGATAATTATGATTACAGATTTGTTGTCTTGATGTGTTGTAGAACTGTGGCATTATTGTTTAAACTAAAAATTTAAAACTGCATAAAAAGCTTAAAAATAGGGGATTTTATATAAGTAGATGACTTATCAGAATTCCCTTTTCTGTATTATAATAATAGTTATGATTGATGTTTAGAATAGTTGGAGCAACTAAAAATTTATATAAAAAGTACGACAATTATCACTAGTAATAGAAGTATTTATTTGTTATACTACATTTGTAAAAGCATGTAAAAATAATTGACAAATAAAAGAAATTTTAAATAAAATTTTATTATACATAATTTAATAATAGTATTTACCTGATGGATAGGTATGTATTTTTACAGATTTTTTATAAAAAACAAGAAGGATTGAAACAATGAAAAAGTTAGTTAAAAAATCCATTGGCTTAATGATGGCTCTACTAATGGTATTCAGTGTATTTGCCGGTGCTACAAAAGTATTGGCTGAAGAAATGCCTGATAAAGAAAAGAAACTAACAAAGGACAATTATTGGGCTGAGTTAAGTTGGTATAAAGATTCAACTCATAGAGGGATTATACCATCTTATTTAAAGGATTATTTTGCAAGTAGTCGTGTAAAATGGGCTAATCGACTAAATGAGTATTCTTTAGTTCCTTTCTTTCCAAATGCTGGTATTGCTTCAGATAAAGAAGCGGAAAAAGAAATTATGGAATTTATAACTCAATATTTAGCTGCATATGCTAAAGATTATCCACATAAGGAGCCCAAAGATCCTGAACTTAATCGTTGGAAGGGTGGCAAACAGTGGAATCCATATAACTTTGATTATGCCAATGATCTTTTAACAGAAAAAACAACTGATTATAATGTGCGTGCAGATATCAAAGAAAGGGATCTTTCCAGTACAGCTGTTTCTAATCATCGCATCGGTGATAAAATCAATTTAGATTTTCATGTGGATTTATCAATGTTTAGAAAGGTTAAAAACACCTCACTTATTGCCATAATTAATTCAGAATTTCCAGCGTATTATATGATGAAAAATAATATGCCTGAAACTGCAATTACACAATCCGATGCTGAATTAGTGTTTGTTTTAGATTTACCAAAAGGTTTAGAATCTCTGGATACAACTAAATATAAATTGTCAGGTATTGATAGTTTTGATGATTTATCTGTTACAAAAGAAAATGGTGGCAGAAGAATTGTTGTAAAGGCAAGACTAAAGGCACCACATACTTATGAGACATTAAAGGAATTATACAAAAAGATTCAAAAAGTTAAATCAGCAACACTAAGTGTAGACGGATTACAAGTAACTTCTGATGTTGAAATCAACAAAAATAATACAGTTACAGGATATGCTTATGGTGCACACGAAAATATCTTTACTACTGATAATAATGTTATTTTTAATAAAGATGATTCAGCTATTCAAAAGGATAATAAGCATTATTTCTTTCGTCAAGCTATTGTTTATGCAGCTAAACAATCTGTAGATGGAAAAGATGAAGCAGGCGATGTTAATAAACCTAATTTGATTACTTATACATTCAGAGTAAATCATAATAAGGTAACTTTCATGAACGAGAGTGCAACACATGCAACAATCAATGTAGAAAATTGCAAATCGATTGATATGGATAATTTAACTGATCAGTCTATGCCTAAAAATCCAAGTAAAGCAGGATATACATTTAAAGAATGGAATACATCTGCTGATGGAAAAGGTATGAAATTTACAGGTACAACTGTTGTAAATGAAGATACAACTGTGTATGCTATTTACGATAAGAGTATATCTCCTATGAATGAAGCACCTACACTTGAAGTTAAAGATAAAACTATCAAAAAAGGTGAAAAAATTGATTTAATGAGCCTTGTTGTATCCGCTAAAGATAAAGAAGATGGTGATTTAACTAAAAATGTAAAACTTATTGATAATGGTGGTTTTAATAAGGATAAAATAGGTAAATATACTGTTACGTTTAAAGTAATTGATAAAGATGGAGCCAGTGTAACAAAGAAAGCTGTTGTTACAGTTGTTGAAAAAAACAAACCTACTCCAAAACCTGATAACAATTTTGAGAAAAAATTACCAAAAACAGGTAATAATTCAAATATAATCCTATATGCAACATTATTAGGATTATCAGGAATGGCACTTATTGCAGTAGGTACTAGAAGAAAAAAAGAAAATTAATTTTAGATATAACCTAAATATATGGTTCATTAATTAAGGTTTGGGGAGTAAAATTTAAAAAGTACTCCATAACTTTTTTATACATAAAAATTTTCTAAAAAATACCTATTTCAGGTTATAGTTATTATAATTTTGCTGTAGAAATTAATAAAAATAATGTTTATTTTGGAAATATGAAAGTTGGGATGTAAATTTTTAATCGTGGTAGACGGAAAAATATTAGAATATTAAACATCTTATATACTTGAAAGCTATAAAAAAGAAAATAACGAATAGATGTGATATAATGTATTTAATAAAATAACTATGGGGGATGATGGAATTTTGAATAGGAAAGAGAGCGAAAGTATTCGTTCAAAAATTTTAGGAGTTTGTTTAATTTTAATTAGTTTAGTAATTGTTTTTTTTGTTTTCAGACAGCTTTTTGATGTTGATGATACTTATGTAAATATCGAAAGAAGTGGCGAGCGAATTAACAATAGCATTTTTTATAAATATGATGGCAAGATTTATGCACTTATTCCAAGTGGGGGATATTACATTGTGGAAGATGCTGATGCAGATTCTTTTAGTGTAATTAAGTCAGAGCATACTTATAAACCTTCTGTTGTAGGAAAGGATAAAAATCATGTTTATTTTGGGAATGTGAAAATTGAAGACCTTAATCCAAAAAATATTTCTTATATTGGAAATGGATATTATACTGACGGAAAAAGTAATTATTTTTGTTCTCCACTTTCTGATAGAAATGATGACATTTCATATTTGTCGGAAGCTTTTGGACATATAGTTCATGCTTTTAATAAGAATAAAAAACCTAAGTCATATATTTATCCATATCATAAATTAAATACTGAAAAGAAAATTTCGAAAATTAATAGTTTAATATATTTTGCGACAGATGGAGATGTACTTTATTATAAAGGTAAAGCTCTTGAAAATGCAGATGCAAATACTATAAAAGAGGTTTCTAAGTATGGAGAGTATTTTTGTGATAAGAATAATGTTTATTATAAAAATGAACTTTTACCAATAAAAAATAGTGGTGAATTGGAAGTTGTTTCAGCTGAGCAAGGAGATTATTTGCTTTATGATAAAAAGAGTGGAGAAGTTTTTAAAGAGACTCTTAGATTTGATGAAAAGTCCGCTCCTTATAAAGTAATTGGAAATAGAAGTTCACATATCCGCAATTTATTTTTTGTTTCCAATGATGGAGTATATTTTTATAATCAAAGAAAAAATAAGCAAGTAAAAATTGGAGAAAATATTTTTAAGGGAAATATTGAATTTTTAGATGAGAATGTGTTTTGTGATGAGGAAAATATCTATTTTTTAAGTTCTTATGAAAAATATATTATTAGACATAGATCGCCACATATAAGACGATTGTATTCAATAAATTCTCAAATAGTTAGTTTTGATAAAAAAGAAGGTTGGGAAAAAGTAAAATCTATAAATAGTAGTATATCTGGTTCTATTTGGACAAAAAATGGGAAATATTATTATTTTGACAATTTAGGAAATAGTCAGCTTATAAAAGATACTGTATTTGAAATTACTGATAAAGGAGTATTAAACGAATTATTATCAAATGAAAGTAAAATAACCATCGATAGAATTAGAGAAATAATAAAAGACGAAAAAATGCAAGCTGTATTAGGAGAAGTTAAATATACAGCAACTGTAAAATATAGTCATTATTACCTTTATATGATTTTGTGTACTCCATTAATAATTATTGGAAGTAGGCTTAAATGGAAAAGGATTAAAAATAATGCTAACGAAAGATAAAATTAAACCATATAAGTAAAATATGTATATATGCAATGACATATTTGTTGATTTATATTTTTATGTGATTGTAATGATTAATAACTGTTGAATTCTAAATAATTTTGTAGTATAATTATACTGTGATGAAGATAAAAGTATTGACAAATTTCGAAAATAAAACATTATTTGTTGGTTTTTATACGGATAAATGAATTTATTATCTTGATATGGAGGAAAATAAAAAAGGAGATGAAAAGATGAAAAACAAAATTAAAAAATTTGTTTCTTTTTTTACAGCATTAGTGATAGCTTTAGGTGTAATAATACCTGGAGCATCTTCTGTTCATGCTGCAAATACGCTAAATGTAGCACAGTATACAAAAACTAGCGGAGTTGTAAAAGGAGCAAAAGGTAGCAATGCCGGAACTTATGAAGGAAAATGGGATGCAAAGATTCCAATGGGAAAAGTAATGGCTGGAATTGAAAGTGAAATGAAAAAAGCAGCAACCAATGGATGGTACCCACATGGCAAAGATGGAAAAAACAAGATAGCATATGTTGAATACAAGGTTACATTCCCTGAGGGAGTAACTATTGACACTGCTAAAATTACTACTGATAATTCAACTGCTATGTTTAACAAAGCAGCATTTACTCATACTGTAAATGGGCAAGTTGTTACATTTAAATTCCCATTACGTGATGAGAATTGGGCAGGTATATATAAGCACTATAATAATGATGGTGGAGCTACTTCAGATAAGACCATAGATATCAGTATTCCATATACTGTAAAAGCAAATAGTCTTAATGAAGCCAAAGCTTTAGAATCTAAAAATATAACTGCAAAAGGTGATTTTGAAACACATGCTAGTGGTACTTGGTACTCATTTACTAAGAGGGTTTACGATACAGATATTAGTACAAAACCATTAGCACCTGATTTTTCAGCTTCTGATGTATTTGTTAAACCTACAAATAATAACTTTACTAAGTCTGTTGATATAGATGCAGATTTAATGATTGGAAATGACACTGGTAATAAGCCAATTGTAAAACAAAAGTCAGATGAGATAGATTTTACAGGAGTTTTAAATACAAAGGCAATAAAAGATCAAATGGCTGATATTGAATCATCTCACTCTGGAGCTGAAGCTAAGAATATCAAGTTAGAAAATTTGTCTACTCACTTCAAGGCAAAACTTACATTACCGGAAGCTTTAAGTTTTACAAAATCAGAAGCTACACTTACCGGAGCAAATGGAATATTTAAAATTGAAGAAGTGAAAGTTGAAAATCAAACAGCTATTGTATCTTTCAAACTAGTTGGTTCAGAAAATATCACTACATTTGCTCAACTAAAAGAAGCAATTAATAAGGTAGATGATGAACTTAAGGTTACTTTTAAAAGTGCAAAATTTAATGAAAAATCACAAAGCAGTACAAATTATGAAGTAACAGGTTCAGTGCAAGGAAACTTAAAAGCAAAAGCAACTCATACAGTTAGTGGAAATGTAATTAATTTCAATTTATCTTGGAATGGTAAACAGTCTGAAATCGGAAAGAGTGAATCAAGTCCAAATGCTATTGCAATATCTGTTAAGTATTTAGCACCTACAGAACAAGATATTTCGTCAAAAGGAAATTTAGATGGAGATTTATTAGTTAATGGAAATACACAACATGATAAAGTGTATGAAGTTAATAAAAATGATTCATTAACTATGACTGGATTGTTAAATATTTCTCCTATCAAGGAGCAATTAAAAGAACTTGAAAAAAATTATGCTGCTTCTGGTGTTGCAACAAATATTAAAGTAGAAAATGTAAATACAAGCTTTACTGCTAAAATGACTTTACCAGAAGAAATGAAATTTGCTGATGATTATACAGTTGAATTAACTGGAGCAAATGGTAAGTTTAAGATTACCGAACAAAAAATATCTGGCAAAACAATTACTGTTACTCTTACTGTAGCAGATAATATCAAGACTTTTAAAGAAGTCAAAGAAGCTGTGGATGGAGTAGAAAATGAATTAAAAGTTAATGTAAAAGGCGTTAAATTTGATGCTGATAAGGCTAAAGCTAATACAAATTATACAATTAAGGGAACTGTTTCTGGGAAGTTCAAAGCAAAAGCTACACATATTCTTACAGGAAACGTAATCAATTTTGATTATACTTGGGAAGGTGTTCAACTTGCCGGAGGAGAAGATTCAACTGATCCTACTACTAAGGATATAAAATTAACACTTAAATATTTAGAAACTGCTGAAAATACATTTGAAGCAACACAAAAATTATTAGGGGATATTTTAGTAGGAGATAACACAGAACATGATAAAGTTTATGAAGTTGAAAAGGGAACAAAAGTCGCTTTCACCGGTTCTTTAGATGTATCACCGGTTAAAAAACAAATGAAAGATATAGAAGAACAATTCAAAAAGACAAATATAGACCCTTCAACTATTAAAATTTCTGATTATAATTCAACTTTTACAGCAACGTTGACATTGCCCGAAGAAATGGATTTTGAAGGAAATCCACAAGTGTCATTATTGAATGATAATGGAAAATACAAGGTAGTCAATTCAACTGTGAGTGGAAAAACTATAAAAGTAGTGATGACAGTAAATAAAGAAGTAAAATCATTTGCTGAATTAAGAGATGCTGTAAATGGAATGGAAGATAAACTTAATGTTGTAGTTGACGGTGCAAAATTTAATAGTAAAGCGTTGGAAAATACAAATTATACAGTTAAAGGTACAATGACTGGAGAACTTAAAGCAAAGGCTAAAGAAACAGTAAGCGGAAATGTGATTAACTTTAAGTTAAACTGGTATGCAGAACAACTACCAGAAGGAGCTGATGTAATCAATCCTACAAGAAAAGATATCACATTTACATTAAAATATGTAGCTAAAAATCCACCGGTTAATCCAATAGATCCAACAACACCTGGTAATAAAAAAACAAATAATAATTTGCCAAAAACAGGTGTAGAAACAAGTATAGTTTTATATGCAGTTCTAATTGGAATATCAGGAACTTTAATTGCTGTTGAATTTAAAAGAAGAAGAAATGAAAATTAATAACTATTAATTTCATAATAAAACATAAATAAATCGACCTTTGGATACGGCTAAGTTATTTCTAGAGGTCGATTTTTGTATATAAATTGAAGCATTTGTTTGATAGCTTAATAGTATTAAGGAAGATAATGGGAATAATTTACTTTTTTATAAACATTTTAAAAGGTACCAAAGCACTTAATTCATTCAATACTTCATTTTTCCATATACTCAAGTTTATATTGGTAAAAAAGATAAACAAAATATGTTTTAGGACTTATATTTAGGGAAAATTATAACAAAATATAGCATATCATAAGGAGTACAAAATGGAGTTAAAAAGTATAGTTGAAAAGCAAAAAGAATTTTTCAAAAAAGATACAACAAAATCTGTTGAATTTAGAATTAATATTTTACAAAAACTTGAAAAAGCGATTAGAGATAATGAAAAGCAAATATTATCTGCTCTATATGAGGATCTTTCAAAATCGGAAGCAGAAGCCTACATGACTGAAATTGGAATTGTATATGGGGAAATTCATGAAGCTTTAAAAAATATAAAAAAATGGTGTAAACCTAAAAGAGTAAGGGGAAGTCTTGGAACTTTTCCTGCTAAAAGTTATGTCTATTCTGAACCATATGGGGTTGTACTTATAATGGCACCTTGGAATTATCCATTTAATTTGTCGCTTTCTCCACTTGTTGCTTCCATTGCGTCAGGAAATTGTACAGTTATTAAATGTTCTAAAGAGAGCAAAAACACATCAAAAATTATTAGAGATATAATCAATAAAACATTTGAAGAAGAATATATTTACTGCATAGATTCTGAGCTTGATTATGATGAGATTCTACATCAAAGATATGATTTTATATTTTTTACCGGAAGTGCAAGAGTAGGAAAAATAATTATGCGTGTAGCAAGTGAAAATTTAACGCCTGTATCTTTAGAATTAGGAGGGAAAAGTCCTTGTATTATTGATGAAACCGCAGATATTAAACTTTCAGCAAAACGTATTATATGGGGGAAACTTTTAAATGCGGGACAGACATGTGTATCAATAGACTATATTGTTGTTCATAAAAATATAAAAGAAGAATTTATTAAGTATCTGCAAGAAGAAATTGAATTAAGATATCCTGATGCTATAAATAATAAATCTTATCCGAAAATTATTAATCCTCATCATTATGAACGTCTTTTAAATTTAATAAAGACGGAGTCAAATGTAATTGGGGGAAAGAGTAATGACAATGAAAGAAAGATTGAACCTACTATATTTCCTGATGTATATTTTGACCACGAAATTATGAAGGATGAGATATTTGGACCTTTGCTTCCTATTATTGAGTATGATGATATAGATAAAGTTATTAATATAATTAAAGCCAGAGAAAAACCATTAGCATGTTATATCTTTTCACAAAGAAAAGAAAATGCAGATTATATTATTAATAGCCTTTCTTATGGAGGAGGTTGTGTTAATGACACTATAATGCAACTTGCAAATAGTCATATTCCTTTTGGTGGTGTAGGAAATAGTGGTATGGGTTCATATCATGGAAAACATGGTTTTGATTTATTAAGTCATAAAAAAGGAATTGTAAAAAATAAAAAGATTTTTGATTTGCCATTTAGATATGCACCTTTTGATTTGAAAAAATTAAAGATATTTAAACGTATGATGTAATATATGAAATATAGTTTAGAAATTAATGTTAGGGAGTAAATTTTTAAAAAGTATTCCCTAACTTTTTTATTTCTTAAAATAGTTATAATCTTAAATTTTTATAGTTTCAAATTTCTTTAGCATATTGAAATATCAAGTTTTGTTATTATTAAGATTGTATATATTCTTTTAATTAAATTACTATAGCTCAAAATGTATTATATTTATAAATTTTTGGCATAAAAATACATGTTAATTTTTTTAAAAAAAAGTTAAATAATATTTGTTAAAACGATATCTTTTTTATAAAAATAAATATTGTAAAAAACTAAAAAAATGTAGACAAATTATTTTAAATTATGGTATAATTTACCTAAATAAACTTTTAAAATTTAGTTATTATTTTTAAATATTAATTATAAGAAATCGAATACATTTTTAATCATTATTATATAATAATTAAAATTTATTAATAATCTGACATGAAGTTTATTAAGACAAGATTTTGAGATTGTTTACTATAAAATTATCAAAATGTAAATAATCTACATTTTAACATGAAAGGAGTAATAAAATGAAAAAAAGAAACAAACAAATTTTCAAAAGTGCAGTTTCGTTTTTGATTATATTTTTGATGGTAATATCAAGTGTGATTCAACCATCTTCAAAAACTAAAGCTGATGGTTTTCCCAATGATGCTACAGGAGTATCACCGAATGGTAAATATTACTCAGCAGGGAATAAAAATCGTTTAGGGATGGTTACATCGGATGACTCTCATACTCCAGTAGAGCTATTCGCTTTTTGTATGGCAAATAGCAAAAAATATCCTGGATATGATGCTGCAAAGGATGAATATTTTGGTGTATATGAACAAATGTTAAATTTAAACAAGGAAAGTTTTAATAAACTTGTTAGAGACAACCACTTACCAGGTAAGGTTGCTACAGGTCATGATGAACTTTGGGATAAAGTATCTAAACTTATTTATATTTATTTAAAAGATCCCACAAATGTTATCGGAAGATCCGGTTGGACAACTCCACAAGATGCAATTAATGAATTTTATAATGTTGTTCAAAATGAAATATGGCGTTATACAGATGGTCAAAAAGTTGATAAAGACAGTAATCAATATTTGTTTTACAGATACTCAAAACAGGCTCAAAAAGCAGTATACTTATTGCGTGAGGCTGTAAACAGCGTTAATGTACCTGCTAATTTTGAGCTTCGTGGTTATAAACCGGAAAAGGTTCAAGGTCAAATCGGATATCAAGCTATTGTAACTGGAAGATTGAAAAAAGATCAATCTATTGGAGAAATAAAGACAACAGTAACGGCTGGAGGAAAGACTTCAACTGAAAATGAAATTGCAACATTAAAAGCAAAGGATATTGAAGGTGGAGTTGAAGTTTCAGATAAGATAACATATAAAGGACTTTACCCAAATGTAGAATACGATGTGATAGGTAAAATTTATGAAGTAAAAGATGGAAAACTTGTTAATCCTAATAAACCAGTTTCTGTAGTGAATAGTGGTGATGATTTAAAAGTAGATGCAACAGGGAAAGGCGAATGGATATTAAATTTTGGAAAGCTTAATTTAGAAGCAGGAAAATCTTATGTAGTCTTTGAGAAAGTAGTTTCAATGAAAGATGTAATAGATACAGATGGAGATGGAAAACCTGATAAGAAACAAGAATTAACACATGAAGATCCGAAGGATAAATCACAAACATTTACAATTCTACCTAAGGAAGAAGTTGAAAAAGAAGTAGTTTTTAGTAAGGTAAATATAGCAGGCAAAGAAATAGCAGGAGCAAGAATTCAAATAAAGGATGAAAATGGACAATTAGTAAAGGAATGGATATCCAAAGAAGGACAAAGTGAAACATTTAATTTAAAAGCTGGAACATATACATTCCATGAAGAAGTAGCGCCTGATGGATATTTAAAAGTTACAGATATTACTTTTGAAGTAGATGAACAAGGAAAAGTTACAGTTAAGAATGCAAATGGAAATGAAGTAAAAGCAAATGAAAATAAATTAACAGTAACAGATAAGGAAGAAGCATCAACACCTGAAAAGCCGTGGACACCAATTGTACCTTCAACAAGAAATCTAAAGGTAACAAAAGAGTGGTTGGGAACAAACGGAAATAAAATCACAGCACCTGTAGATAAAATAGAAGTTGAATTGTACAGAGATGGAAAGGCAACAGGGCAAAAATTAGAATTGAATAAGGCTAATAATTGGACAGCAGAATTCAAAAACTTAAAAGCATATGAGTCAATAGAAAATTCAAAGGCTTATGAATATGCGGTAAAAGAAGTTGGAGAAAGTAATAATTCAATTAAGTTGGATGGAAAGTTGTTTAAGGTAACTTATTCTGGAAATATGAAAGATGGGATAAAGGTAGTTAACACAGAAAATCCGACATTACGACCTTCAATACCTCCTGAAAAACATAAAAAACCTAAATTATCTAAGACTGGAATAGCAACAAATTCTCCAATTTATGCTGGAATTTTAGCTATATCATGTGGAATAATGTTAGTCTTGAAAAAAAGAAATCAAAAAAATGAAAATAATTTCTAAATTTTGATTTAAATACAACATTAAAAAGTTAATTGACTTAAATATAATGGAAAATAGCAAGCCTTATGACTTGCTATTTTTATATAATAACCAAAAATAAACTCAAATTCAAAAATTTAAAACTTAATAAGTAAAGTTTTTAAATAGAATATATTTTTAATTAAATTATATTTACTGATATATATATTTTTTTGGACGTTTTAATTGATAAAATCTTTACATTGTGATAAAATAATAATAAGAATAGGAGAGTGATACTTTGGAAAAACTAGGAAAAATGTATTATGATTCATTAGAATCACTTGATTTCGCTGGTTTAAGTAAGTTTTTTTTCGAACATAGTATTATTTCTTATATTGTAGGAATTTTATTAATTATTTTAGTTTTTAAATTACTAAAGTTTCCTTTAAAAATTTTAAAAAAGATTATTGTGAATTCTATAATCGGATATGTGATTTTATATATTTTGGCAATTTTTAAAATTGTTATTGTTCCATTTACCTATTTGAGCTACTTTTTAGTTGGTAGTTTTGGAATAGTCGGAATAATTTTATCATATTTATTTTATTCATTCTAAGGAGTTAAATAATGGGTTTATTTATTACTTTTGAAGGTCCCGATGGTTGTGGGAAAACTTCAATAATAAATTTAATTAAGGAATACTATAAGGATAACGAAAAAATAATTTTTACAAGAGAACCAGGTGGAACGAAAATATCAGAAAAAATCAGAGAGATTATTTTATCTAATGATAATGCTAATATGTCGCCACGAACAGAAGCATTACTTTATGCAGCAAGTAGAGCTCAACATATTGATGAACTTATAAAGCCTAATTTGGAAAAGGGAAATATTGTTGTTTCAGATAGATTTGTTTTAAGTTCACTTGCTTATCAAGGTGGAGGTAGAGAACTTGGGGTTGAAGATGTTAGAAAGATAAATGATTTTGCAATTAACGGAGTTAATCCGGATATGATTATTTTCTTTTATGTTGACCCTTTGACGACTTTAAAGAGAAAGTCTTTAAATGAAAATGCTGATAGACTTGAGCTTTCTGGAGATGATTTCCACAGTATAGTTTACGATACATATATGGAACTTCTTGAGGAGATGAAAGATGATGAAGTATTAAGAAAAGTTGATGCAACTAAAAGTATGGAAGAAGTTTTTGAAGATGTAAAAAAAATAATAGATGAAAAAATGGAGGAATTGCTATGAAGATGATAATTGCAATAGTTCAAGATCAAGACTTGAACCCGTTACAAGAAGATTTAACTGAAAAGGGATTCAGAATGACGAATCTTGCTTCGACAGGTGGATTTTTAAGAGCTGGAAACTCAACTCTTTTAATAGGTGTTGAAGAAGAAAAATTGGATGAATGTTTGAAAATTATTGAAGAAAATTGCAAGTCAAGAGAAATTACGACATCTGTTTTGAGTGTTACAATGCCGGGTGATGCTTATATTCCATTCCCTATGGAAGTTTTAGTAGGCGGAGCAACAATTTTTGTCCTTGATGTTGTAGATTTTGTAAGAATGTAGGTGATTTTATGAAACTTATTTTAGCAATTATACAAGACCATATAGCTCAAGATGTTTTAAATGAGCTTTCTGAAAACAAAGTTAGAGCTACAAAACTATCTTCAACTGGTGGTTTTTTCAAAAAAGGAAATACTACAATATTGATAGGTATTGAGGAAGAAAAATTAGATAGAGTTAAAGAAATGATTTTAAATATTTCAAAAAATAAGGAAACAGTTGATGATAAAACCGCAAATACTGTAATGTTTGTTCTAAATATGGATCAATTTATAAGGGTGTAGTTTATGAATTATGCTCTTTTCAAAGAAAAAATTGATTTCTTTGATTTTTCCCAAAACTATATAGTTGAAGGAAGTGAGACTTTTTTGGATAAGGTTTCTAAAGAGTTAATATTAAAGGTTTTAAATCCAGAAGATGATTTTAAAATTTCAAGAGAAATTGAAGAGCGAACACATCCCGATTTGATGATAGTTGAAAGTGAAAGAAATAATATTCCTATTGATTCAATTAGAGAGATGATTAAATATGTTCAAAAAAGACCTTTGGAATCAAAGTACAAATTGGTTATCATAAAAGGTGGACAATTTTTAAGAGCAGAATCATCGAATGCTTTATTAAAAACTCTTGAAGAGTCTTTTGACTATGTTATAATTTGTATCTTAGTTGATTCAAGATATAAACTATTGTCAACAATAAGGAGTAGATGTATATTTGTTTCAGAAGTAAATTCTTCAGAAAACTTTGATTATTCGGATTATGGTAGATTGTTGGAAATTTTATCTCTTGCATTAGAGGGGGACTTTTTAGCAATTTATAATTCGAAAAACAAGGAATATCTTATGGGTTTAAAAGAAGATAGAAATTTCGTATCTTTATTATATAATTTTTTTAAAGAATTTTATATTTTTTTAGAAACTGGTCAAGATGTTTCAAGTAAGGAAATTTTGAAAATATTTAAGAATAATGTAAATTTTGATAGAAAGAAATTGGTAAAAATTTTAGATGCGATAGAAATTGTTAGAGAGAATTTGTATAATAATGTGAATTTTCAATTATCTATTGAAAAAATATTTATAACAATTTTAAGATAAATGGAGGTTTGTATGGAAAATTTTACTAATCTTATTCCATTTATGAATATTGATAGTAGTAGAAATTTGTTTTTAATAATTGGGCTTTTGAGTTTAATAGCAATCATAGTTGTCATATTTATAGGGAAGAAAAACAAATAAATTTAAATGGATATGATTGACTGCGTATATCTTTTATAAGGTATATGCAGTTTTTTCTTTTTTTAACAAAGTTTAAAAATTTGACTTTATTTCTTTTTTATGGTAAAATCTAGAAAAGGCGGTGCTGTTATGAATACAAAAGAAAAATTAGCTATGATTAAAAGAGTTTTGGGAAACAACATTGGGAAAAAAGTATTGATTACTATTAGAAGAAGTAAGGAAGAATACGTTGAAATTAAGGGAGTAATTGGAGAGGTCTTTACATCGTTTTTTACTGTTGAAATTGAAACAGAAGAAAATAAAATAAGAACTTTTTCATATTCCTACTTTGATGTTTTGACATCACAAGTGAGTTTAAAGGCAAGCTAAAATGAATTATTAGAACTTTGATTTTCAAAGTTCTTTTTTTATGCTTTTTTAGGTATATAAAAAATGAGTGAACATAAACACTCATTTTGCTAAAATTTTAAAATTTTTTGTAAACTTTTATATAATATAGGAACTAATGCAGAACATACTATTATTTCAGGAATTCCATTAGAAATCGCAACTCCAAATAAAAATTTTGCAGGATTAACTTTTAAAACATCATATATTTGATTTGCACAAAATATATATGCCATAGACAGAACTCCAAATGTATTTATCATTGTTCCTACCATACTTGCAAGGACAACATTAAAAATATTTTTAATATATTTTTTAATAAAATTAAATGTATAATATGTTCCGATTCCTATCAAGGCTCTTGGAAGTACAGAAACCATCGGATTTATAAATATAAAAGATAATGGACTTATTCCTGATAAATGTTGAAAAAATGAGAACAATCCAAAAATCAATCCAACAAAAAATGATACTGTTGGTTTCTCTATTAATGCGATTAAAACTATTGGTATATGTACAGTTGTTATTCTAACTACTCCTAATGGAATAAATCCTATGGGAGAAAGTGATAGAATAATTACAATTGCACTTAGTATTCCGATTTTTGTTATGGATTTTGTTGAAATATCTTTCATGAATTCCTCCTTAGAGTTTTGTATATTAAAGCCTTGTTTATTATAACAAAAATTTTACAAAAATTCCATAATTTTCAATTTCTTTTGTTTTTTTTATGCAAATTTGGTATAATTATATTCAATGATAGATGTATTTTTGTCATAGTAGATTTTTATATAAATGGAGAAATAATGAAAAAAATAACTTTAATTGCCACTTGTGCTTTTGGCTTGGAGGCAGTTGTTAAGAGAGAAATAATTAAACTTGGTTTTGATGATATAAAGGTTTCTGATGGAAAAGTAGAATTTTTGGCAAATGTAAATGATATTGCAAAAGTTAATTTATGGGTTAGATGTGCAGAAAGAATTTTACTTAAATTGGATGAATTTAAAGTTTTAAGTTTTGAAGATTTGTATCAAGGCATAAAGAAAATAAAATGGGAAGAGTTAATTTCAGTAAATGATAAATTTCCTGTAAATGCTAATAGTGTAAAATCAAAACTCCTTAGTTTATCAGATATTCAAAAGATTACAAAGAGAGCAATTGTTGATAGACTTAAAAATGTTTATGGAGTTGAGTGGTTTGACGAAACTTCAAATGCGATATATTACATAGAAGTTTCTATTTTAAAGGATATTGCAACTGTTACCGTTGACACTTCAGGAGAGGCTTTGCACAAAAGAGGATATAGAAAGAGAGCGGGGAATGCTCCACTTAAGGAAACTTTGGCAAGTGCGATGATTAGTTTATCTTTTTGGGAGCCAAGTAGAGTTTTTTATGATCCTTTTTGTGGAAGTGGAACTCTTTGCATTGAAGCCTATATGATAGGTAGAAATATTGCTCCTGGTATTATGAGAAATTTTGCTTTTGAAAATTGGAATTTACTGGATAAAGATGCTTTAAAAAATGAAAAAAATATTGCAAGAGCATTGATAGATTATGATAGAGATTTAAAAATTTTAGGTTCAGATATAGATAGACGTTCAATTTTAATTGCAAGAGATAATGCAGATATTTTGGGCGTAGATGATGAAATTTCGTTTTTTATAAAAGATATGAGAGATGTTGATCTGTATAATGAATATGGAGTTGTAGTTACTAATCCTCCTTATGGAGAACGTATGGGAGATATCGAAGAAGTTGAAAGGCTTTATAGAGATTTTGGAAAAAAATTTAAAGAATTAGACACTTGGTCAGTGTATTTAATAACAAGTATAGAAAGTTTTGAAAGATTATATGGAAGAAAAGCCGATAGGAAGAGAAAGCTATTTAATGGAAGAATTAAAGTTGATTTCTATCAATTTTATGGTCCTAAACCAAAATAATGGGAGATAGTAAAATGTATATGGATAAGTTTACACATTGGAATTTTGAACTGGTAGATTTTATGGAAGATTTAGTCAGAGTTTTTGATAAAACCGGACTAATTGTCTATACTAATTCCAGTATGAAAAAGTTTTTAGAAAATGAAGAAGGAAAGTTTTGTGTATTTTCTGAGGATGACATACATAAAAACGATAAAAAATTTTCCTCTTTAAAATGTGTTGCACCCATTGGGCACAAAGAAGATGTAAAAACTGAAATGTTATCAGTTGGAGAAAGAGACTTTTTAGTAAAGAGTAGTCCTA
Source organism: Parvimonas sp. C2 (assembly GCF_035282405.1). NCBI lineage: Bacteria > Bacillati > Bacillota > Tissierellia > Tissierellales > Peptoniphilaceae > Parvimonas > Parvimonas sp. C2. The sequence continues at coordinate 155,579 of NZ_JAYKBP010000002.1, read as the reverse complement.
TCTTTGATGACAAAAAAGAGTATTGGGGTAGTATTGAAGTTTTTAGAGATATTACTGAGGGTAATAAAATTCAAAAAGATTTGCTGAAATATCAAAAAATGGTGAAAAACGATATGATTACAGCATCAGATATCCAAAAGAGTTTATTATCCAAATTAAGTCATACGGATGGATTAAATTTAGAATATAAATATATATCATCAGAACAATTGTCAGGAGATTTTTTTGATGTTATAGACTTACCAAATGATAAAACTTGTGTTTATATAGCGGATGTTATGGGGCATGGTATTTCTGCAAGTATGATAACGATGTTTATAAAATTTTCTGTTAGAATGTTAATTCATGGAAGAAAAATAGAATATCCAAGAGAGATACTAAGAGCTTTATCAAAAGAATTTTCAAAACTTAATTTAGAAATGTACTTTACAATATTTTTAGGGATTTATAATAGAGAAACATGTGAATTTGAATATTCAAATGCAGGGCATAATTCTATCCCGATTTTATTTAATAAGGACAAAAATGTGCGCTTAGAATTAAGTGGATTGCCAATTTCATGGTTATTCCAAGATAGTAGATATTCCGTAGGTAAAGCAAAACTTTGTCATGGAGATTGTGTACTATTTTATACAGACGGTCTTACTGAAACAAAGAATAAAAATAGAGAAGAATATGGAGAAGAAAGATTTTTTAATGTAGTAGATAAATATAAAAATTCACTTTCTGATAAGGAACTTTTGGACAAGTTAGTTGAAGATGTTTCTGAATTTAGATGTGGAATTCAAGAAGATGATATTGCATTATTAAGTATGAGGGTTTTATAATGACAAATAATTTTGAGCTGGATTTTTCTGAAGATTTATGTTTTTGTAATTATGAAAAAGAAGCTTTTAAGGCATTAGATTTTATTTTAAATAAAGATGGTTTGGGAAGCAAATTTTTAGGTTGGGTAACTCATCCGGAAGTTTATGATAGAGAAGAATACTCAAGAATGAAAAAACTTTCTGAAAAAGTGAAAAATTCAGAAGTTCTTGTTGTTGTTGGAGTTGGAGGAAGTTTTTTAGGATCCAAAGCAGTTATAAAAGCCCTTAAACCTTATTTCAAACAAGAGGGTTTGGACATAGTTTTTGCAGGAAATAACCTAAGTGGAGATTATTTGAGTGAATTAGCTGAATATATAAAAGACAAGGACTTTTACATAAATGTAATTTCAAAATCGGGAAGTACATTTGAAACTGCAGTTGCTTTTAGAGTTTTAACAGGATTGTGTGAAGAAAAATATGGCAAAGAAGCGATAAGTAGAATTATTGTTACAACTGATGCAGAACGTGGATTGTTAAAGGAATTAAGCAATAAAGTTGGCTATGAAACTTTTTGTGTGCCGGATGATATAGGTGGAAGATTTTCAGTTTTAACATCTGTTGGATTGTTTCCCATTATGTGTGCAGGAATTGATACTGATGCACTTTTACTTGGAGCAAATGATGGTTTAGAAGAATATACTAAGAAAAGTTTAGACAATATTTCCTTAAGATATGCAATTATTAGAAATGCAATGTTTAGAGATGAAAAAAAGGAAATAGAATATTTAGTTGCACATGAATTTAAACTTGCATATCTTCAAGAGTGGTGGAAACAATTATTTGCTGAAAGTGAAGGGAAAAATGGCAAAGGACTTTATGTAGAAAGTGCCATTTTTACAAGAGATTTACATTCTTTTGGACAAATGATTCAAGATGGGAATAAAATTACTTTTGAAACCATAATTGAGGTTGAAAAGTTAAAGAATGATATTATCATTCCTCTTATTGATGAAGATTTTGACAACTTAAATTATTTAGCAAAAAAATCACTTAATGAAATAAATAAGGTTGCTGTTACGGCAACGAGAAAAGCACATACAGATGGAGATGTTCCAACAATTAGGATTAAGGTGCCAAAATTGGATGCCTATAATATCGGAAAGTTAATTTACTTTTTTGAAATGTCTTGTGCCATTTCTGCATATATGTTAGAGGTTAATCCTTTTGATCAACCGGGAGTAGATAATTATAAAAAAAATATGTATCAATTATTAGAAAAGATGTAAAGGAGGAAGAAAAATGTATGTAAGCTATATAAAAGCTATGCTGAAAAAATGTAAAAAAACTTTTTTAGATTATTTAAAAGTTCAAGGAATTCTTGTTTTATTAGCAACGCTTACTTCATTAATTGCTGTTTACCTTATGGGTTATTCTGGCAAATTTAAAGCCGGTCTAATTATGGGTATTTTGGAAATTGTTCCAATAATAGGAAATGGACTTTATTTGGCTTATCAAATTGTAATTAATTTGATTAACCATGAAGTAGTAATCGCATCCAATTTAGCGATATTGTATCTAACAATATTATGTGTCAGGTTAGTTTTAGAACCAATTTTATTAGGAAGAAAATTAAAGTTTAAAATTGGAATTATAATCTTTTTAGCACTTATTTCTAGAATTGTTGGAGGAAATAAAGGTCTTGCAATTATGACTGTAATAATTTTTATTTTGAATACTTTTTTAACTATTAATGACATTTACTCTTTTGATCAAAAAAGAAAAATGAAAGAAAGAAAAGAGAAAAGACTAAGAGAAAGAGAAATTAGAAAAAAGTATGATTATGAAAGTGTAGGAGATGACCATGATAATTAATAATTTTTCACCAATTGAACTAAAAGAAGCAAGAAAAATAGTTGAGGAAATTAATCTTGAAGAAAAAATTGAAAAAGTATATTTTAATGACGCCTTAGAAAAAGTTATTGCTGAAGATATAATTTCAAAAGTTAATATTCCGAACTTTGATAAATCTCCATTGGATGGATATGCTTTTAGGGAAGAGGATGTTGTAAATGCAAGTAAAGAAAATCCTATTGTCTTGGAAGTTATAGATGTAATAATGGCAGGAGATGTTTCAGGAAAGTCAGTTTCTAAAGGGCAAGCTGTTAGATTGATGACAGGGGCAAAAGTTCCAAGTGGTGCAAATTGTATCGTAAGATATGAAGATACTGAATTTAACGATAAAGAAGTAAAGATTTTTTCTCCAATAGGGAAAAATAAAAATATAATTGGACTTGGTGAAGACGTAAGAAAAGGCGATGTAATTATCAAAAAAGGAACATTTCTAACTCCTGCAGAAATTGGAGTTTTAGCCAGTCTAGGAATTCCTTTTATTAAGGTATATAAAGCTCCTTTGGTGAGTGTTTTTGCAACAGGAAGTGAATTACTTGATGTTACTGATGAAATGGAAGATGGAAAGATAAGAAATAGTAACAGTTATACAATAGAACAACTTGCAAAAGTCTATAATGCTGAAGTTATTCAATATGGAAAAGTTAATGATGATTTGGATACTTTGGTTGATATGTATAAAAAAGCTATAAGAAATAGCGATATAATTATTTCAACAGGAGGAATTTCTGTAGGAGATAGTGATTTTGTTTTAACTGCGTTGGATAAAATAGGGGTTAAAACCATTTTTACAAGAGTTATGGCAAAACCGGGTGGACATGTTTTCTTTGGAGAATATGAAGGTAAATTTATATTTGCTTTATCTGGAAATCCTGCCGCATCTTTTATGAATTTCTACCTTTATGTTAGACCAATAATTTTAAGATTACAAAATAGGAATGCTAATATGCTTAAAGTACAAAGTGAATTGACTAATGGATTTAACAATAAAGCAAAAGTTAGTAGAATTCTAAGAGCAACAACAGCATACAAAGACGGAAAATTCTTTACAGAAATTGAGGAAGGTCAAAAATCAGGAGTTCTATCTACAATGGTTGCAAAAAATTCCATAGTAATTGTTCCAAGTCAAACTGAAATTTCTAAAAGTGAAATTATTGAAGTGGAGTTTTTATATGAACAATAGAGCAATTTCCATAGTTGGAGAATGTTCTAATGTTGGAAAGACAACTTTGATAAAAAACTTGTTAAAAATATTTTCTAAAGAAGGATTAAAAGTTGGAGTTGTGAAACATCATCATAGAGAATTTGACTTTGATAGAGAGGGTAAAGACAGTTATATATTCTCTAAGTCGGGGGCAAGCTGTGTAAAAATGGTTAGTCCAAACAGAGTAATAACAGTCGAAAACTTGAATTATGAAAAATCTTTAAATGATGTTTTAAAAACAATGACAGAATATGATTTTGTTTTAGTTGAAGGATATAAATGGGAAAACTTAGATAGAATTGAAATTTATAGAACAGGCTATTCGACAAAAATAATTTCTGAAAGAGAAAAATTAATTGCAATTGTTTCAGATATAGAGCATAATTTTGATGTAGATCAATTTAAACCAAATGAATACGAAAAAATTGCAAAAAAAATAAAAGATTACTTTAATATTTAATTGAGATGTAATACGAGATTGTGAAATATATTGTAAATGAAAAATCCTCCTGGTGTGTTAAAACAAAAACATATAGGAGGATTTAATTATGTCAAGAAAAATAATACAAAAGCAGAATATGTTTTTTTAAAATTTAGGCAAAGTTTTGGAATTTTTTAAAGGAGAAATTAGCTAAATTATTTTAAAAATATCTTTAATTACTTCTATTGTGAATAAAATTGAATTAATTTAATTAATGGTTTATAATTGGAATATATGTTAAACGAGGAGAATAAAAATGATACAAAGCAATAGCATAATAGTCGAAGAAATGATTAAAGAAATAGAAGCAGAACTAAAATCACTAAGAAATGTAGTAAGTATAAGTTTGGATTTTAGTACAACAGTTATAGGAAATGGGAAAGTACAAGAATCAGCAAGAGAAGAAATATCTATTACAACAGAAACTAAAACTTTACTTGATATTTCAAGCAAAAAAGTTTCTGTAGTTGAATCAACATTAAAAAAAGCAGATAATCAAATAGGAGAAAAATTTTTAAAAAGAGAAATATAATACATAGGAAAAATTATACATAAAAAAGAGGCAGGAGTATTAAAAATGAAAGAGTTAGAAAAGAAAAAGGAATTTATAAAAGATAGGTTAAGAAAAATTAATAATTTTAAAATAGAATTTGAAGAATATACAAGAAAAGAAAAAGAAATAAAAAGAAAAATAAACTATGGAAAAGTCGATATGAAAATTCAAGGTTTTTATGAAGTTTTGGAAGAAAAGACAAAAAATATTAATACTATGATACTAGATGAAGAGGAAAATTTACAAACAAGTTTAAGATATATAAATAATAGAATGGAAAATAAAAAGAAGAAAAAAGGAGAAAGATAGAAAATGGGAATAAATATGAACTTGGAAAATTCAAGGAGACAAGCAGAAAGCATAGAAAAAGAAATGAAAAATAAAATAGAAGGATATGAAGGTTTAATAAGAGCAATAACAAAGATAAGCTATACAACAGGGGAATTAAAAGGACAAGCTTATGATGCAATGAGAGAATATTTTGAAGAAATATTAATGCCAATAGTAAAGGGAAACAAACTGTTATCAGAATTAACAACAAAAGTGTCGAAAGAATTACCGGAAAGATATGTAAGAGAAGTACATAGTAGTAGTTTAAATGAAGAAGAATTAGAATTAATAATAGCAGAATACAGAGCACAAGAAAGAAGACTGGAAAGGCTATTATCAAATGAAATTATACAAGGATAATATAAATATAAAAAAGAATTCCAAGAAAGCATATATATAAATGGAGACAGAAAAAGATACTTTGAAGAATTACTGTGGAAATTAAGATTATTTAATCGAAACACAGAGAATATAACAAGAGAAATAGAAGAGCTAAGTAGAGCAATAAAATCAGGCTTAAGAGCAATAAAAAACACAAGCTGTTATAATCAAATGTCAGGAGAATTTGATATAAAAGAGTTAAAAGGAGAAGAATGGCTAAGAAAACTAAATATACTAAACGAACTAAATGAAGCAAGAAAAATAGAGACTAGAGAAGAGAAGGAATATAAAGAAGTCTTAATGAAAGATTTTGGCTTTGAAGAAAGAATAGCAAATATAATACTAAAGTTAAAAAGAGCAATAGATAAAAAGTTTGCACATTATAGTAAAGAAATAAGATTTTATATATTTAATAGAATTATAGGAGATAGACATTATAATGATATATTGTGGAAAGGGACAGCTGGAAGCTTGGGAGATTACTTTTATAAAGAAGCAGAAGCAACAGATAATTTTGGAATATCACAAAATATAAGGACTCCATATAGTTTAGAAGAGATATATAAAGAACTAGGATTAAGTAAAAAAGAATACACACAGTTGATGTATGAATTGGATATTCAACATAGATTTGCCGGTGTAAAGGCATTTGAAGGAAATTTTATGTTGAAAAATCCTGATGAGAAAAAACAGATTGAAGAAAAGTTCAAAAAAGAGTTTGCAGAATTTAAGAGAGTATATGGAGAACATTTAACCGAAGCTGATTTTATAGAGAAATGGAATAGAGATAGAAGAGATGATGCATATCACGGAAAGGGAGATTTTACTCACCAATCAATCACAATGGCTACAATTTTGTATAAAAATCATTCTAGACCAGCAAATTTAGTAGGTTTAATGTATAGTTTTTCAGAACCACATAAAGTAACAAATGACTTGGCAGGATGGGAAGGAGATACTACAAATCACGCTGAGAAAGCTCCATCAATGAAGGAAGATGACTATAAAGCAGATTTAGATGCAGTAAATATTTTACATCTATGCAGTAAAGATAAAAGCAGATCTCCTATTGAAGTAATTAACGAATACTATAAAGGAATACGAGAAGGAACAATAAACAGAGCAAAAATGTTTAAAGAAAATTTAGGTCTTAAATATATTGAAGATGGAATTAGAAAAGTATATGAACTAAGAAAAGTTACAGAATATGGAAATGGATATATATTAGAAGAAAGAACTTTAACAATGGAAGAGTTAAAAATAAAAAATCCGGTAGGATATAATTTTATAATGAGTTTGAGAAATGGAGATAATGAATATACAGAGCATGATAAATAGGAGAAAGAAAATGAAGAGTAAAACAGAGAAAGTAATAGTAGTACTATTATCAGTTATAATAGTTATAATAACATATAAAATAATAGACCCAAAAGTAAAGAATATATTTGATGAAATGTATTATGGAGAGAAAAAAGTATATAGTTGGTTTGGAGAAACACCATTTTGGGACATACCGGGAATACATCAATGGAATAGAAATGATATGAAAGATACATCGATGAGTGAAGATACTACAGTGGAAGAAAGATATGAAAAGAAATATAAAACAAAAAAAATCGGGAAATGGGAAATTGATTTTGCATTTCATTATGATAAAAATGAAAGTAAAGCTGTGGACATAAACTTTAGCAGTAATTATCAACAAATTAATATAGATATAATTAATAAGTATGAGAAAGATAAAAAAATAATAAAAGAAAAAATTGTGCTAACAGATACTACATTAAAATCAGAAGGACGTATAATTACTGAAATTCCAAAGATAAAAGAATATCTAGAGAAAAATAATATATCCATAAAAGATTTAAAAGAAACAGCAGACGAATTACTATATGAAAAAGTAATAGGAGATTGGGAAAAATATGCAAACTCAAGATTTTCAAAAGACAATTTAGGGAATGTAAAAATAGAAAGAAGTCCATTATTTGACGGAGTGGATTAGGGAAAAATTAAGTTAAAACTGTTTGACTTTATAAAAAATTTGAGAAATAATAACAAATATATAAAGTATGTAAAACAGGAGAAAGAAAATGAAGAGTAAAACAGAGAAAGTAATAGTAATACTATTATCAATAGTAATAGTTACAATAGCATATAAGATAATAGAGCCAAAAGTAAAGAATGTATTTGATGAAATGTATTATGGAGAGAAAAAAATAGATAATTGGATAGATAATAATAGCCCATTTGCGAAAATTAAAGGAATAGAAGATTGGAGTAGAAAAAATAGAGAGGATACTTGGCAAGCTGGTGATATAGTTTGTGAACGATATAAAAAGAAATATCCCACAAAAAAAAGTAGGAAAATGGACAGTTGGCTTTGAATTTATTCTCAACGATAATCGTATGACTATAGTTTTTGGTACTAAAATTCATAAGGCTAAAATAAGTATAGTTATATATAATAGATATGATGTAGATAAAAAGGAACTATCTGAAACGGTTTCTATATTTGATAAAACTTTTCCCGTAGAAGAATCAGAAATTGACGAAATACCAAAGATAAAAGAATACCTAGATAAAAATAATATATCTACAAAAGATTTAAAGGAAATAGCAGACAAACTACTGTATGAAAAAGTAATAGGAGACTGGGAAAAATATACAAACTCAAGATATTCAAAGGATAGTTTAGGTACAGTAAAATATAGAAAGAAGTCCACTATTTGACGGGGTGAATTAGGTAAAATGAAATATACGAGTTGAAAAAGAAAACTAAATTTTTATTAAAAATTACTTGACTATTTTATTAGTTTATGTTAAAATATTTGGGTAATATGATGAATGAAGTAGAGTACTCGCTCTCACCTTGTTACTATTTTGTTTCAGGTTTATGTTAATAATTTAAGTTTTGTAATTATTATGGCGGGTGTTTACTCGCCGTTTTTTTATGGAGGTGTTATTATAAAAGAGCTTTTAATTAATGAAGAGATTAGAGCAAAAGATGTTAGGTTAATTGATGCAGAAGGTAATCAAATTGGAGTGGTTCCAATTTCAAGAGCATTGGAAATGGCAAATGAAAAGAAGTTGGATCTTGTAAATATTTCTCCTAATGCTAATCCACCTGTTTGCAAAATTTTAGATTATGGAAAATATAGATATGATTCTTTAAAGAAAGAAAAGGAATCAAGAAAAAAACAAAAAGTTATAAATGTTAAAGAAATTAGACTTACTCCAAGTATTGATAAACACGATATAGAAGTTAAGGCAAAACATGCAAATAATTTCTTAAAAGGTGGAGATAAGGTAAAAGTTTCTGTAAGATTTAGAGGTAGAGAATTAGGACATACTGATATTGGTAAGGTCGTTTTAAATCAATTTAAAGAACTCACTGAAGAGTTTGGAAATGTAGAAAAAGATTCCGTAATGGAAGGTAGAAATATGACAATGTTTTTATCACCAAAACAAGATTAATAGGAGGTTTTAGGTATGGCTAAAATGAAAACACATAGAGCGTCAGCTAAGAGATTTAAAAGAACTGGTACTGGAAAAATTAAGAGATTTAAGGCATATAAGAGCCATTTAACAAGTAAGAAATCACCAAAGAGAATTAGAAATTTAAGAAAATCAACAGTTATCAGCAGTGGAGATCAAAAAAGAATCAATAATATGATTCCTTAATTATGGAGGTAAAGAGTAATGGCAAGAATAAAACGTAGCTTAAATGCAAGAAAAAAACATAGAAAAGTACTAAAACAAGCTAAAGGATATTATGGCGCAAAGTCAAAATTATTCAAAGTTGCTAATCAAGCAATCATGAAATCAATGACTTACGCATTCATAGGAAGAAAGAGAAAGAAAAGAGATTTTAGAAGCTTATGGATTGCAAGAATTAATGCCGGAACAAGACAATATGGTTTAAGTTATAGCAAATTTATGTATGGGCTTAAGAAAAATAATATAAATATGAATAGAAAAATGCTTTCTGAAATGGCTATAAATGATCCAGAAGGATTCAAAAAATTAGTTGAATTAGTAAGATAGAGAAAATGTCCCTTCATAATTGAAGGGCTTTTTTTTGGAGGTTATTTTGAAAAATTTTATAAAGCAGGTAAAGGATAAACTTGAAACAAATCCGCCAGCAGTTTTGACCTTAGGTTTTTTTCTAATTATAACTGTTGGATCAATTTTGCTGTTTTTACCTTTTTCATCTAAAAATTTGAATTTTACAAATTTTTTGGACTGTGTATTTATATCAACTTCATCTGTTTGTGTAACTGGTCTTTCAACTATAAATATCACTAATGAATTTAATATATTTGGGAAAACCATCATAATGTTGTTAATTCAAGCAGGCGGATTAGGTTTTATGACAATGGCTACTATGGTAGCTATGATTTTAGGTGAAAAGATAACTTTAAAAGATAGACTTGTAATTCAAGAACAAATGGGATCTACAAAACTTAGTGGAATGGTTAAACTAATAAGATATGTAATTTTTTCAACCTTTTTAATTGAAGGTTTGGGAGCAGTTTTGCTTTCTTTTACATTCGTTCCTAAGTATGGATTAAAGGGAATTTTTTATTCTGTTTTTCATTCTATATCGGCTTTTTGTAATGCCGGCTTTGACATTTTAGGTGAAAATAGTTTAGAGAGTTTTAATACAAATTTGTATTTACTTTATGTGATTTCATTTTTAATAATTTTGGGTGGGCTTGGTTTTCATGTTTATATTGATTTAAGTAATTTTAAATTCAATTTTAGAAAATATTCCTTGCATACTAAGATTGTTTTAGTAATGACTTTAGGTTTACTTATATTTGGGACGATTGCATTTTTTATCTTAGAGTATTCTAATGCAAAAACTTTGAAAAATTTAAACTTTTTTGAAAAAATAACAAATTCCTTTTTTCAGTCGGTAACTACCAGAACAGCGGGGTTTGCATCTATAAATCAAACTGGTTTTACTGAATCATCAACGATTTTGACCATTTTTTTGATGTTTATAGGAGGTTCGCCTGCAAGTACTGCTGGAGGAATAAAGACTACTACAATATTTTTATTAATTGTAACAACTATTTCTTTTATTCAAAATAATAATGAGATAGAGGTTTTTAAAAGGAGAATTTCTTTTTCATTAGTAAAAAGAGCAATAGGAATCTTCGTTATATCTTTATTATTGGTTAATACAGTAGTTTTTGTATTGACATTAATAGAAGATGTCAGTTTTATAAACTTGCTTTTTGAAACAATTTCAGCTTTTGCAACTGTAGGTCTTAGCAAAGATTTAACTCCGCATTTGAAAGATATTACAAAAGTGTTTATAATTATATTGATGTTTATTGGAAGAGTTGGACCACTTACAATTATTTTTTCTTTCTATAATAAAGTTAATAGAAAGAAATTTAAGTATTCAAACGGAAATGTTATTATTGGATAGGAGATATTATGAAACAAATTGTTGTTATAGGTTGTGGAAGATTCGGAATGAATTTAGCCATTACCTTAGAAAAACTTGGAAATGAAGTAATGGTTATAGATAAAGATGAAGATAATATAAATTCTATCGCAAATAAGGTTACTCATGCTATAATTTGTGATGTTAGAGTTGAGGGAAGTTTGAAGGAATTAGGTCTTGCAAATTTTGACATTTGTGTTGTTGCAATAGGATCTGATTACAAGACTTCTATTATCGCAACTGTTGAAGCCAAAGAACTTGGTATTCCGAAGATTATTGCTAAGGCGACTGACAGTGTTCAAGCAATGGTACTTAGAAAAATAGGTGCAGATAGAGTTATAATTCCTGAAAGAGATATGGGAATAAGAGTTGCAAATAATATTAGTAATTCAAATATTTTGGACTCTATAAATTTATCTGATGAATATTCTCTTGTTGAAATATCGCCAATTAAAGATTGGATTGGAAAATCAATAAAGGAATCTGAAATTAGAAATAGACATCATGTAAATATTGTTGCTATTAAGAATAGGGATGGACTAGAGATAAATGTAGGAGCTGACTATGTGATAAAGGATAGTGATATTCTACTTGTTGCTGGCAGAAATGACTGGATTGGTAAGCTGGTATAATATGAAATTTAAAATAATAGCTAGTAAAGATAATAAGAAGTATAAATTATTTAAAAGTCTTTATTTTAAAAAAAATAGAGATAAATATAAACTATTTTTATTGGAAGGTAAAAAACTTTTGTTAGAAGCCTTAAATGAAAATCTTGATATTGAAAACATAATTTGTACTGAACATTTTGCTGAAAATTTCAATTTTAAAGAAAAATATTTAGATAAGGTTATAATTTTATCTGAAAAATTATTTAAAAATTTAACTGAACTTACAAGCTCCGAAGGAGTCATAACTATTGTAAATTATATTGAGGATAAAAAAATTTCTTCCGAAAATATAATTTGTCTTGAGAATGTAAGTGATCCCGGAAATTTTGGAACAATAATCAGAACTGCAAATGCTTTTGGAATAAAGGATATATTGACTATAAATTGCGTGGATAAATACAATTCTAAAGTTCTAAGAGCAACTATGGGTGCGATGTTTAGAACAAATATTTTAGATTGTAAAATTGATAAAATAAAAGAGTTACAAAGTGATGGATATAGATTAATTTCTACGACATTAAGTGAAAATTCAAAATTTTTGGAAGAATTTAATTTTTATGGAAAAAATATTATTGTTATGGGAAATGAAGCAAATGGGGTTTCAGCTGAAATGCTAAAAATTTCAAATGAACATTTAAAAATAGATATGGATAATTCAATGGAATCTTTAAATGTTTCAATAGCAACTGCAATAATAATGTATAAAATATTTAAAAAATAAGAACCCTACCCATCCACGATGCTTTGCATCGGGAGGGTGCCCAGGAACCTTGTTGTTTCACAATAAAAGGAAGTGTTTTTTGAGCACTTCCTTTTTGTATTATACTATATTTCCATTTTGGATAATTTTAAAATTATTTTAATCTTGCCAATGCACCAAATGGATCCCATGGTTCAAGTTCTACAGTTTTTTCATCAAGAGCTTTTAACCATTTTTCATCAATGTATTTTTTGTCAACCATTACTTCATAGTTATATTCATCAAACCATTCATCAGTCATTGAAAAAATACCTTTATCTCCAACTGCGTCTCCCCAAGAGTTTTCAACTTGCCATTCTAATGGTTTTCCATTTTCATCAAGATTTACTCCTGTAAATACCATTGCATGAGTTAATACACTTTCGTGATAATCAAGTCTTTCAGCTTTTGTAAAGTTTTCTAAAGTAGGGAATATGTCATCATACAAGAACATATCTAAGTCCATAATTCCTTTTTGTCTTTCCAAGAACTTAATTACGTCACAACCAAACCATACAGGTTCTCCGGCTTTAATTGCCTTTATAGCGCTTTCCTTCAATACTTCTATAGGAACATTTAAGTATTTTATTTTGTCGGCTTCTTTAACTGTTCCTAAGAATTTTACAGTATAAACTTTTCCATAAGGTTTGTCATCAGTTGGAGCATTGATTAAACTTATTTTATCTTTTAAATTCCAACCAACATATTTATCGAAAAATTCTTTAGGAGTAATATTTGATATTCTGTGGAATTTTTCATCCTTATCTCTGTATTCATAGGTAAAAGTTTCAGGAACTTCTCCCAAACATTTAGTTAAAATATTGTAAACTGTATAAAGAGTTTCATTTTTTAAATCTTCAATTTCTTTTAATGATTTGCCGGCTTTATGAAGACTTCTCATATCACAAGCAGCTTTTCTAAGATATTTAGTCAGTATTGCTTCCATATCTCTTGTGTTTGAAGAGTGGAATGTTTCCGGCATAATTCCTTTAGGAACAACACCATATTTTTCTAAAAGACCTCTAAACATATCCCATTGGCCACCATCTTGTACAGGTGCAGTCAAAAGATGAGAAACAACTCTTGAATCTGTTTTTTCATCTAATGTTTCAATTATACTTTCCAAGAAGAAGTTTGCTTTTTCAAGTTTATCCCAAAATAGAGTATATGTTTGAGAGTATTCCATAGTTTTTAAGTTTAATTTTTCCATAGTGGAAACTCTTGCAACATTTAATGCAGAGAACATCCAACATCTACCACTTGATTTTTGGTTTGTTATTTCACCCTTTTTTGTAACATCAGAAAATTGAAAATTATGTCTTTTATAGACTTCATGATTTGTAGAAGCTTCGTGTAACCCCACTTTTGAAACACTCGCAGCTACAACCTTGTTTGTTTTACAAGAATTAAATCTTTCTTTAAATGACTTAAGAATTTCATTTGTTAATGCCATTTGTATCACTCTCCTTAAAAAATTTTTTTGTGAGAAATCTCACAGATACATTGTAACATAAAATTACAAAAAATAAAAGATAATAAATATCAAAAATAGTAAAAAAATTAAAAATTTTTTATTATGAAGTATTGATAAAAAAGATAAGAGAATATATGAATTTGTGGAAGATTAAAATAATTACAGATAATTTAAAAGGAATGTTTCCTGATAATTCTAGGTTACATTCCTTTAAATAGATTATTTATTCATCTTTAGAAAATCTAATCTTGAGTATTTAGTTGTTATTTTAAAACTTCTTTTAACTTCTCAAGAATATATTCATCAATAGGTTTACCATCAATTAACGCTTTTTCTCCATCTGGTAACATAATTCTAAAGAAGTTGATAATTAAATTTCCATCAACTATATAGTAATCATCCAAATGTAGAGGAGCAATATATACTTTTAAAATTTCTTTATTATTATTTGGAAATTCTTTGTTTAATTCATCAATAAGATGATTTACATTAAGAACTTTTATAGGTTTTGCCATAAGTTTAGGAAGTTCAAGATCTTCCATCATCCACATATTGTTATTCCAAAATCTTTTTTCTTCTTTAGTAGCTGTAGAAAGTAATTCTCTATTTTGGATAGCAGATAAAACTCTTCTTACTGATTCTTCATTAAAATCTTTAGTCTTTATAGCTTGTAGCGGATATTGTTTAGCTACGTCAACGAAAAAGCTTTCAGCAACTTTTTCTCTTTCAGCTAATGCAGTCCATAAATATAACATGGATTCGATAGTTTCTAAGTTTAATTCAATTTGTTTAATCATATAAGCCTCCAATAAATTTTTAAAATTTACAATAAATATGTAAAAAATCTATTTCTATATTTTACATTAAAAAAATTTATGATTAAGATAAAATATAGTATAAAATAATTGTAAACTTTTTTTATAAAAAAATCAATACTTCTGCAATTTAGTTATTGTAAATTTTAAAAAGTTTTGTTATACTTGTACGGTAGATTATAGGAGGGGATAATATGAATTATAATACACTAAGAAAAGTTATTATTACAACATTCGCATCTATTGTAGTATCTGCAGGGGTTTATTTCTTTATGGTTCCATATAACTTAACAATTGGAGGAACTGCAGGTCTTTCAATAGCATTAGCAAAATTTATTCCTGGTATACCTGTTGGGGTATTTCAACTTGGAATAAATATTATTTTATTTATTTTAGCATTTTTACTTGTAGGGGCAGAGTTTGGTGGACTTAGTATATATGCTACTATTGTATTGTCTATTTCACTTATTGCTTTTGAAAAAATATTTCCAAATATTCAACCATTAGTTGATACTCCATTTATGAGTATGATTATAGGAGTTGGAGTTACTGCAGTTGGTATAGCTTTGTCATTAAACCAAAATGCTTCAACAGGTGGAACAGACATTGTAGGGAAGATTTTGAATAAATATATTCATGTAGATTTAAGTGTAGGAGTTTTTATTGCAGATTTTTCTGTTGTAGTTATGGGTTATGCGGCTTACGGAATCAATGCTGCAATGTATGCACTAGTTGGGATTTTATTTAATGCTGTGGTTATAGATAAAGTTCTTACTGGATATAAGACTAGAATTAAAGTTTATATCAATTCTAGAAAATGGGAAAATATTAATGAATACATTCTTAATGAATTAGTTAGAGGAAGTACATTGTATGAAGTAAAGGGCGGTTTCAATAAGAGTGAAAGAGTTATGATAGAAACAATCCTAACAAGACCGGAGTACATAAAGCTTATGAATTTTATAAGAGAATTTGATAACAATGCGTTTGTAAATGTTGCAACAGTTAGCGAAGTTTCCGGAGAAGGATTTAGTTATCTTACAGAAGAAAATAAGAAAGTGTTAAAAGAAAAAAATAAAACTAGAAAAATGTAATGTAAAAACTGTTATGGAGATTATTTTCATAACAGTTTTTTTATAAAAAATGTTGTAAATATTGATTTTAAAAAACAAATATGTTAGAATTATTTTGTTAATACTTACATTGAACGATAAAAAATAATATGAAAATTTTAGAGAGTAGTTGTTTGGTGCAAAATTACATTTTTGTATTATGGGGAAATCGGGAGTAAATTTTTTAGAGAGATGTTTTTTAACATAATTAGGGTGGAACCACGGTCATATCGTCCCTTGCGATATGGCTTTTTTGTTTATTTAAATTTAGGAGGAATATTATGAAATCAGAAAAGAGTATGGAAAAAGTTGTTTCTTTATGTAAAAATAGGGGAATAATTTATCCAGGATCAGAAATTTACGGTGGACTTGCAAACACTTGGGATTATGGTCCTTTAGGTGTTGAATTTAAAAATAATGTAAAAAAAGCTTGGTGGAAAAAATTTGTTCAACAATCAAAATATAATGTTGGTCTTGATAGTGCAATTTTGATGAATCCAGAAGTTTGGGTTGCATCAGGTCATGTTGGAAGTTTTAGTGATCCTTTGATTGACTGTAAAGAATGTAAATCTCGTTTTAGAGCTGATAAACTTATCGAAGATTTTTATTTTGAAAATAATCTTGGAGATATAAATGTTGATGGTTGGGAAAACGAAAAAGTCGAAGAGTTAATGAAAGAAAAAAATATTTGTTGTCCGAATTGTAAAAAGCAAAATTTTACTGGAATAAGAAGATTTAATCTTATGTTCAAAACTTTTCAAGGTGTAACTGAGGATAGCAAATCTGAAATATATTTAAGACCTGAAACTGCACAGGGTATTTTTGTTAATTTTAAAAATATTGCTAGAACTTCAAGAAAGAAAGTTCCTTTTGGTATTGCTCAAGTAGGAAAATCTTTTAGAAATGAAATTACTCCTGGTAATTTTACTTTTAGAACTCGTGAGTTTGAACAAATGGAATTGGAATTTTTCTGTAAGCCCGGAGAAGATTTAGAATGGTATGAATATTGGAAAAACTATTCTTTTAATTGGTTATTGTCTTTGGGAATGAGTGAAGAAATTTTGAGACTTAGAGACCACGAAAAAGAAGAATTGAGTTTTTACAGTAAAGCCACTTGTGATATAGAATTTTTATTCCCATTTGGTTGGGGAGAACTTTGGGGAATTGCAGATAGAACAGATTATGACTTATCAAGACATATTGAAGTTTCTGGAGAAGATTTGAGATATATTGACCCAGTTACAAATGAAAAATATATTCCATATTGTATTGAACCTTCACTTGGAGCTGATAGAGTTGCTCTTGCTTTTCTATGTAATGCCTATGATGAGGAAGAAATAGGAGAAGGAGATGTTAGAACTGTTTTAAGACTTCATCCAGCTTTAGCACCATTTAAGGCTGCAATTTTACCACTTACTAAAAAATTGTCAGAAAAATCTGATGAAATTTATGATGAACTTTCAAAATATTTTATGATAGATACAGATGTTTCAGGAAGTATTGGAAAGAGATATAGAAGACAAGACGAAGTTGGAACTCCATTCTGTATAACTGTCGATTTTGATACTTTAGAAGATGATTGTGTAACTGTTAGATTTAGAGATACTATGGAACAAGAGAGAATAAAAATTTCAGAACTAAAAGATTTTATTGAAAAGTCTTTAGAATTTTAGGAGGTATTATGGTTAAGAAAAAAGTTGTTTTTGGATCAAGTATGTGTCCTGATTGTATTGTTATGAAAAAGGCACTTGATGAAAGAGAAGTTAAGTATTTGTATTTAGATATTACTGAAAATTTAGCAAATCTTAAAAAATTCTTAAAATTTAGAGAAAATCCTGCATTTGATTTTGCTAAGGAAAATGGCTCAATAGGCATTCCTGCAATGGTGATAAATGATGGAGAAAAAATAATTTTCAGCATAGAAGAATTTGATGAATATAATAAGTAGGAGGCAATTATGTTAGAAAATTTAAAACCTGAAAGAGTTTTTTATTATTTTGAAGAGCTTACTAAGATTCCAAGAGAATCTGGAAATGAAAAGGCAGTTAGCGATTATTTATACAGTGTTGGAAAGTCTTTAGGATTAGAAACTATTCAAGATGAAAGCAATAATATTGTTATAAGAAAACCTGCATATAAAGGTTATGAAGGCCACGAATCTGTTGTTATTCAAGGACATATGGATATGGTTGCAGAAAAGGCTGACGGAGTTGAACATGATTTTTTAGTTGATCCTATTCCTGTTATTGTGGATGGAGATTGGGTTAAAACTAAAGGTACAACTCTAGGAGCGGATGATGGAATAGCAGTTGCAATGGGACTTGCCATTTTGGAAGATAAAGAAGCTAAACATCCAGCACTTGAATTACTTGTAACTACTGACGAAGAAAGAACTATGGCAGGTGCAAGATCTGTAAAGAGAGAGATTTTAAACGGAAGAAAACTTTTAAATATCGATGCTGAAGAAGAAGGTGTACTTTTATCAGGCTGTTCAGGTGGCCATAATGTTATGGGGTCTTTAAAAGTTAAGTTTGAAGAAAATGATAAGAAAAATACTTTTGTTCTTTCAGTAAATAATATGCTTGGCGGACATTCTGGAATGGAAATTCATCAACAAAGAGGAAATTCTTTAAAATTTGCTCTTAGAGCAATGGATATGGTAAAAGAAATTGCTGATTACAGATTGGTTAGTATTGAAGGCGGTACTAAACATAATGCAATTCCTAGAGATGCAAAAGTTGCTTTTACAAGTGATGCTGACGAATTTAAAATTGATTTTTCTAAATTAATTAGTGAATATCCACTTGATAAAGATATGAGAGTTTCTATAGAAAAAGTTGAAAATGTAAAAGAAGTTTTATGTCATGGATGTCAAGAAAAAATTGAAAATGTAATTAGAAATATTCCTCATGGAGTGTATTCAATGATGGAAGAATATCCATCAATCGTTGAATGTTCTGACAATTTTGCCATGATTAAATTTGAAGGAAATTTTGTTAAATTTACACTTTCATTAAGAAGTTCAAATCCTAAGACTTTTGAAGAATATACAAATATTGTAAAGAAAGTTTATGAAGAAAATGGTGTTGAATATACATTAGAAGACTATTATAAACCTTGGGAGTTTGCAAAAGTTTCAAAATTAAGAGATACTGCTTTAGAAGTTTATAAAAATTTAACAGGAAAGGAAATGAAAGTTGAAGTTGTTCATGCCGCATTAGAACCAGCAGTTTTTGTTGATACATTCCCTGATATGGAAATGATATCAATAGGACCTACAATGAAAGATGTTCACAGTCCTGTTGAAAGATTGAATATTGCTTCAACTCAAAGAACTTTTGAATTTGTAAAAGAATTATTAGAAAATTTATAAAAAATAAGTATATAATATATAAAAAATCGCGATAACTTTACTCGCGATTTTTTTATGTACTACTCACCAAACACTTTGTGAAAGGTGAGGAATTGTTTTAATTTGAATTATTTTCGTTTAAGACTTCAAGAAGTAAATCTAAATTTAGTCCATGAACCATAGTAGCTTCTTCAAGAGTCTCCATTTGACTTGCAGGACAACCAACACAAGAAAGTCCAAAATTAAACAGAATTTCAACTGCATCCGGATGAATTTGGATAATATCTCCTATTAGCATATCTTTTGTTATTTCCATAACTGCACCTCCTAGATATCTTATACCCATATAATACAGGTAATTGAGAAAAAAATCAAGATTTTTAAATAATGAAAAGTATATTTAAGGAGTAAATAAATCTCACAATCCTATTAAAGTCTCTATTTAAAGTCAATAATCTATTTTACTAATAAAAGGTATTTTTTATTTGTTTGATAAAATTTCATTATTTAAAATAAATTTAGTTGACAAATAATTAAATAAGCAATACAATGTAGATGGATAAGATTTTGATTTATATAATTTGTATAACAGAATACTAAATATGGAGATGGAAAGCGTGGTGAACTGTCTAATGGAGACACTGTTGTTGTAAGGAGAGGCAGTTCAAAGGAAAATAATCCAACTTTAGAAATACAACATATTAGTGGGAAACGTACAAAAATAAGATATAAGTAATAAAATAAATTGTTTAGTATTATTATATACATTTTTAGGGGTTATTCTTATGAATGAAATTGAACTTAGCAATAATATAAAATGTTCTCTTGAAAGAGGAATGGGTATTTGGGAAACTTGGAATCCTAAAAATTATTACTATTTATATGATGACTATTTTGGAAGTTACGAGGAAGATTCAAGATTCGAATTAAATGATAATGGATTAAGATTTTATTTAGTGAATGACAAAAGAGGATATAGAATAACATTAACATTTGATTTGAATAATATTTTTAAAATCATAGGAACAGATGAATCATATAGATGGGTTTCATACCGAATTGGCATTGATACCATTGAAAACCAACTAAAAGAAACAAAGATATTTAAAGCATCCAAATCATACTTTCAAAATTACTACTATGAAAATTTTAAAGATGAGCTAAAGGATAAGATTTTAAATTATTTTATAACTGGTTGTAGTAATTATATTTTTGAGACTTTCTGTGTTGAAGAACCGAAGATTAGTTTTGATACATTTAAAGTAGAAAAAAAGGATGAAGTCATTGAAGAAACAATTAAATATGACTATTTTGATGATGAAGTTAAAGAGTATATAGGTAAACTATATAATTATGATGAAATAATATTGCCATTTGATAATTATATATTAGAGAGTTTTAATCTTAAAAGGGATTATTATGTATTTGTACTTTATGGTGAAAATACTAATAAAAGATATAAAATTACTTTTTATTATAATAATGTACGTTCTGTTATGATAAACAGAAGAAAATATTTTAAAGGAAAATATGTTGAATGTGAAATGACTGACGAGGGTATTAGAATTTTCTATGAGATAGAAGATTCGGAATTTTTTGAATGGTATAAACAAGAAGAATTTTGGGGTTGTGGAGCTGATGATTTAAGGCATATAAGATTTAATGGTTGTGATAATTTTATAATAGATTTTATTTTTGATTGTTGTGAAATAGGTGTAATGGAAATTTAACTTAGAGATGTTTCGGCATCTCTTTTTATTGTGAAACAACAAGATTCCTAGAAATCCACTCGATGCAAAGTATCATGGAAGGGTGGGTTTCTTATTTAAAAAGATATTAAAATTAGACTAACACCTTATTTTGTGATAAAATAATTAAGTTATATGGAGGCTTATTATGAAATGTTGTAACAATAAAAAAGCAATAGATAATCTATATAAAAATATTGCTGTTAAAGATAGATTAAGAGAAAGCGAAGATAGTAAAGAACTTGAAAAGAAAATAGCTCTAAGCTTAGGCTATACTTTAGAAGATTTAGAAAATGGGGCAAATTTAGGCTTGGGTTGTGGAAATCCAATTGAAAATGCAAATTTAAAATCCGGAGAATCAGTTTTAGACTTAGGTTGTGGAAAGGGAATGGATGTTTTTAAGGCTTGTAAAATAGTTGGAAAAGAAGGCTTTGTTATTGGAGTTGACAGACTACCAGAGATGGTTGAAAGAGCAAATTATATAAGAAGTAAAAAGGGATTTTTAAATACAGATTTTAGAGTATCTGATATAGACGATTTAAAAGTAGATAATGATACAGTTGACTGTGTAATTTCAAATTGTGTTATAAATTTATGCGAAGATAAGGAAAAAGTTTATTCTGAAATTTTTAGAGTTTTAAAACCCGGCGGAAGAATTTCAATTTCGGATATTGTCCAATTTAATGAATTGCCAACTTGGGTTAAAGATGAACCGATTTTTCATGTAACTTGAGTTGCAGGCTCAATAACTTCGGAGAAGTTGAAGAATATTTTGAAAAATGTTGGATTTGAGCTTTATACAATAATTGAAGAAGAGTTAACTGAAGAATACCTTGCAAAATGGGGACATAAAATAGATTTAAAGAAATATATAAGACGAGGTAAGATTTTAGCTTTTAAGCCAAAAAATTAGGAGAGAGTAATGGAAAAATTATATTCATCAATTTTTATGATTGCTTTAACTTTTATAATTATATATTTTATTTCTAAAAAATATGATTTAGATAGAAATCAAAAATTAATATTCTGGTTATTTGTTCTTTTTTGGAGTGGAATAACAGTTGTAAGAGCTTATAGAAAGCTCTATGCTATAAGTCCCATGGAAGAGGGAGGACTTGGCTTTTCAATTGTTTTAGCTGCACAGATAACTTCCGCATATGGACTTATAAGTTGCTTTATAAGATTACCTATTTTTATACTGAGTGATATTTTTAATAGAAAAAAAATCTTTATTCAAATTGCACTTTTCATTTTGACATTAGCATCTTTAATGGTAGTTTTAAAACCAAGCTATAATTCTCTTTATTTTTCATCAATAGCTATGGGAATATGTGCATCGATGCTTGCAGTCTTTAATGTTTTATTTTCAGAGACTTTTTCTAAGGAAAAAGCTGCAATTTCAGCGTCGATTTTATCAATAGCACCGCTTTTAGCAGAATTTATAGCAGCTCCAATACAGTATTTGTCAACTTATGGTACATATAAGAATTTTAAATTACTTTGGACACTTTCTGCTACAATTTCAATTGTAGCTTTGATATTAACTTTTTTTGTTAAAGATGTTTCATATTCTGCAAAGAGATTTAGTTTTGAAAAAGTAAAGAAAGTTTTTGAATTTAAAGGCTATTTATATATCTGCTTTATTGCAATCTTAGTTTCATTTATAAAATTTTCGACATCAGGTGCAAATATGATTGCTTATGCAAAAGTTAATTTGAATATGCCTCCGATATTTCTAGCATATATTGACGTTTTATTTGCTTTTCCACAACTTATAGCAAGTGTACTAGCAGGAACTTATTTTGCCAAGAAAATAGGGATTGAAAAAACTTTAATCCTTGGTTTAGTTTCAAATCTAATTTTTTATATAATTATTTTATTAACTAATTCATATATCTCTGCATTTTTTGGATATATTTTTAATGGCTTTGGCTACGGAATTGCTTATACTTGCTTAATTTCAATGGCTATGCAATATTTTGAAAAGGAAGATAGAAATGTAAGTATGGGGATTTTTCAGTTGTTCTTTGCTATGGGAGTATATTTTGGAGACAGAGTTTATCTATGGATTTCAACGTTAATTCCAGAAGGAATTTTAGGTTTTGAGCAAAATAAATCAATTTATCTGATTGTAATTATAATAACAATATTAAGTATAATAATGGCACAATTTAAAATAAAAGAAGGCATTTAAAAAGCAATGTATTTTTTTGTGTCGATTATTAAAAGTATAAGTAAAGATGAATAGTGCATAAATACATTGTTTTTTTATTACAATTGATGATTTTTTTTTTTGTTTATGATATAATGATTGTAATTGTGTGTAAGCATGAATAAATTTTGAAATTAAGCAGGAGATCAAATGGGTAATTATTTTGGAACAGATGGAGTGCGAGGAGTTTATGGAGAAAATTTAACTGATGAACTAGCTTATAAACTTGGGAAATCTGTTGGATATATTTTAAAAGAGAAAGAAGAAAAACTATTTATAATTGGTAGAGATACTAGAGAAAGTGGGAAAAGTCTTGAAAACAGTTTAGCTAAAGGCCTTTTGGAAATGGGCTTTAATGTAGTTAGTATTGGAATTGCTCCAACGCCTACAGTTGCTTATTTAATTAAGTATTTTAAGGCAGTAGGAGGAGCAGTTATTTCTGCATCTCATAATCCTTTTAAATATAATGGAATAAAGATTTTTAATGAAGACGGATTTAAGCTTTCGGATGAAATTGAATATAAAGTTGAAAATATTTTAGATGATGAAAATTTTGATTTTGGAGAAATTCAAGAGGGAATTTTCACAGAGGAAAAAGAAGCAGTTTCTATTTATGCAGATTATTTGAAATCAAGAGTAGATGCTGATTTTTCAAATTTAAAAATAGCTGTAGATTTTGGAAATGGTGCAAGTTATAAAATTGCAAGAAAATTATTTGAAGAGTTAGGAATGGAAGTTATTTCTTTAAATACTACACCTGATGGGAAAAATATTAACTTAAATTGTGGCAGTACTAATATGGAAATAATAAGAAAAGCTGTTTTGGAAAATGATGTTGATATGGGATTTTCCTTTGATGGAGATGCTGATAGATGTTTAGCTGTTGATGAAAAGGGAAATATTATGGACGGAGATCATATTTTAGCAGCAATGGCTAAGTCATATAAAGAAAAAGATGAACTTACAAATAATGCTGTTGTTGGAACTGTTATGAGTAATATTGGATTAAAAAAATATTTGGATTCAATAGATGTAAAATTTGTTGCAGCAAAAGTTGGGGACAGATTTGTCCTTGAACAGATGCTTGAGCATGACTATATTTTAGGAGCCGAGCAATCTGGACATGTGATTTTCTTAGATGATAGTACAACGGGAGATGGAACTTTTACAGCTTTAAAGATTTGTGAATTAGTTGCAAGTAGTATAAATAATTTATCATATTTTAATGAGCTTATGATTTCATATCCACAAGTTTTAGTAAACGCAAAAGTTAAGCTTGAAAATAGAAATGCTTATTCACAAGACAAGGAAATAGTTGAAGAAATAAAGAAAATTGAAGAAAAGTTTTTAGGAAATGGAAGAGTTTTGATAAGACCTTCTGGAACTGAACCTTTAGTCAGAGTTATGATTGAGGGAGAAAATCAAGAAGAATTAGAAGTAGAAGCTAGAAAACTTGCCAAATTTATTGAAGAGAGGTTAGGATAATATGAAAGAAAGACTGATAGTTGCTGACAGTTGTTGTGATTTAACAGATGAAATGAAAAGTAAACTAGATATTGAGTTAGTTCCTTTGACATTACAACTGGATGATGTTGATTATTTAGATGATGAGAATTTAGATATAGATAAATACATGGAAAATATGAGAAAAGCAAATTCTGTAAAAACAGCTGCACCATCTCCGAAACTTTTTATGGATAAATTTGAAGAGGCAAAAGAAGTTTTTTGCATAACTTTGTCTGGGAAATTAAGTGCAACATATTCAAATGCTTGTTTAGCAAAAACTATGGTTCTTGAAAAGGGTGAAAGGTTAATTCATGTTTTTGATACTAAAGTTGCAGCCGCAGGAGAAACATTGGTTGCATTAAAAATACAGGAATATATCAATCAAAAAATGTCATTTCAAGAAATTGTTGATAATGTAACAAAATATATTTCAGAAATGAAGCTATTTTTTGTTTTGGAAAATTTTGATAATTTAATTAAAAATGGAAGAATTTCTAAATTTAAAGCTATGATTGCATCTGCATTTTCCATAAAACCTGTTATGTATGGAGTTGATGGAGAGATAGATGTTTATAAAAAAGTTAGAGGATTAAAAAAGGCATATAATGAGCTTGTTGATGCAATAGCAGAAAATAGTTCTAATATTGAAGAAAAAATATTGGTAATAACTCATTGTAATTGTTTGGACAGAGCAAAAGAAATAAAGGATAAAGTTGTCGAAAGATATAACTTTAAAGATGTTTTGATTGTTCCTGCAAGAGGATTATCTTCTACTTATGAAAATGATGGTGGAATAATTATCAGTTATTAGTGAGGTAATTTTGAATAAAAGAGTTATTTTAGGAATGAGTGGCGGGGTCGACAGTTGTGTTGCCTGCCATTTGTTATTGGAAGAAGGTTATGAAGTAATTGGGGTTACTATGAATTTAGTACCTAAAGGGGATTTATATGATGAAGAAAGGGGATGTTGTTCTTTATCCTCTGTTATGGATGCGAAAATCGTTGCAGAAGCTATGGGAGTAAGGCACTATACAATGAGCTTTAGGGAAGAATTTGATAGAAAAGTAATTGAAGATTTTGTAAGAGAGTACTCTCTTGGTTACACTCCAAATCCTTGTGTTGCTTGTAATAAATATATAAAATTTAATAGTTTTGTAGAAAAAATAAAACCCTTAAAAGCTGATTTTATTTCTACTGGACATTATGCAAAAGTTGAATTTGATAAAAATTATAATAGATATCTATTAAAAAGAGCTAAAGACTCTAAAAAAGATCAAACTTATTTTTTATACAATACAAGTCAAGAAGTTTTGTCAAAGACTTTATTTCCACTTGCAGATTTAGAAAAGGAAGAAGTAAGACAAATTGCTAAAGATGAAAATATTTTGACTTATTCAAAAAAAGATAGTGAAGAAATTTGTTTTGTTCAAAATAGAGATCATGGTCTTTTTATTAAACAAAGAAATCCTGAATTGATTAAAGAAGGATACTTTATTGATGAAAATGGAAATAAACTAGGAAAGCATAATGGCATAGTCTATTATACTATTGGTCAAAGAAAAGGTCTTGGAATTGCATTGGGTAAAAGAGTTTTTGTTTCAAAAATAAATGCAAAGGATAATACTGTTACTTTATCGGATGAAAATACTCTTTACAAAGATAAAATAAAGATAAGAGAAGAGAATTTTATACCATTTGATAAATTAGAAAAGCCATTGGAAGTTAGTGTAAAAGTAAGACATGGTCAAAATGAAACTAAGGGTTTATTATTCTATAAAAATAATGAGTTATTTGTAGAATTTGAAAAACCAGTAAGAGCACCCAACAAAGGACAATCAGCTGTATTTTATTTGAATGATATTGTCGTTGGTGGTGGAATAATAGAAGAAGTATATTAAAAAGAAGTTGCAAATTGCAACTTCTTTTTTATGGATTATTATGTTGATCATTATTACCACCATTATTTGTATCTGGAGAATTGGTTGAATTATCATTTGGATCTTTTGGATCTACTATTTCAGATACCTCTTTAGGAGGTGGAGTTATAAAATCTTCAGGAGCATAATTGGTTTTACCAGGCTTATAAGCACTTGGTTTTATATAGAATTTTTTGTTTTCTATATATTGGGGTGCTGTTGAAGCTGTTGCCAACTTTCCATTTCTTTTATCTATTTTATAATAAATAAAATATAATTCTTCATATTTTGTAGGCTCAGTACCTTTTACAAAGTATTCATAAACTGCATTTGCCGAGCCCTCTGAAGCTAATAACCCTGACTTGATTGAAACGTATTTCTTTATTACATTTTCAGGTGGTGGATCAAATTTCCTAGCTTGCTTTCCTTCTAAAACTATTTTATTAACTTTTCCCCAAAGAGTAGCAGCCATAGAGTTATTATTATTAAGTTCTATGTTTTGGTTGTCAAATCCGATCCAAGTCCCAATTGTATAATAAGGTGAAAACCCGACAAACCAAGAATCTCTAAGGTCACTTGTAGTACCAGTTTTACCAGCAACTTCTATATTCGGGTGTTTAGCTCCTTGTGCCATAGCATTTGGGACACCCTTAAGAATATCTTTCATAATGAAGGCATTCTCTTTGGAAGTAACTTCTCTTTGTTTTTGGTCTGGCTCTAAAATAACTTTTCCTGTTGAGTCGACTACTTTTGTAAATGAAATAGGTTCACGGTACTTTCCATCATTAGCAATTGCTGCATAAGCCGCTGTCATTTTTAAGTTAGTCATACCTTTTGTCATACCACCTAAAGCCATACTTGATAAGTTTTCATCATTATATTCTATATTTTCTGACCTTGAAACATAAGTATCATCTAATTCGTTGTCTTCATTAATCAATCCAAATTTTTTCAAATACTCTTTTGATTTTTCTAGACCAATTTTTTCTAATGTTTTAACCGCATTAACATTTATAGATTGAACAATACTTTCTCTTAATGTTTGTAATCCTCTATAACCATTATACCAGTTCTTTGGCCAAAGCTCTTTTTTGTCGTTATAATGTGGAGAATCTTCTATTCCAGTAGCTGCAGTAAATCCATTATCTAATGCAGCTGTATAAACCCCAATAGGTTTCATTGTAGAACCTGGTTGTCTTGGAACTCTATAAGCTCTATTTAAAGGACGACCTGTCGTTTCTCTACCACCAACCATTGCAATCAGTTGTCCAGTTGTATGGTCAATTACAACTGACGATGATTGAGGTTGTACAGTTCCTTGTTCATCTATTTGGAAATATTTGGAATTTAAAAGTAAATTTCCATTTTTGTCTATACTGTAAAAATCTTTATAATTTTCAAAGAAAGATGCTGAAATTTTTACAGATTTTTCTCCTTCAACAGTTGTACTATTCTCAGGAAGTTGAAAACTTCCAATTCCATGAGTAACTAGATTGTTTTGATTATTAACAGTATAAAAACTAGATATCGACAATACATTTTGATACATGGAAATTCTAGGACTCTTTATTTCCAAAGATTGATCTTCTTTTACAGAAAATTCTCCCTTAGGAATGATTATATTATTATTTCCATCTAAAATATTAGATTTCTTATATAAAATAACTTTTCCTTTTGAATCAGTAATATTATTCGATTTATCTCGTTTAAATGATGCAAATGCTGGACCGCCTTTCTTTGGAGCATTCATAGCATTTGCAAAATCACTATAAAGTTTTTCTATATTTTTCTGAATAGTTTGATCCATCGTTGAATGAATTGTAAGTCCACCGTTATAAATTTTATTCCAAGCTTCTTCCTTTGTATAGTTGTACTTTTTCATTAATTTTTCGGCAACTTGATATTTAACATATTCAGTGAAATAAGTTGATACTTCTCTTTCAAAACCCTTATTAGGCTTTATAGCTGCAAATACATCTTCCTTAAGGGCATTATCATACTCTTCTTTAGTTATTTTTTTAAGTTCATACATTTTCTTCAAAACATATTTTTGTCTATCTAAAACCTTAGGATTATATACTGCTTTATATACTTGACCGCCAATATTTAGATCTTTTATAACAGAAGATTCGTCATCTACATTTTCAGGCCTTATAGTCTTATATAGAGAATAATTTGTAGGACTTTGTACAATAGCAGCAAGAAGTGCAGATTCTGCAATAGTTAAATCTTTTACATCTTTTGAAAAATATCCTTGACTTGCCGATTGAACACCATAGGAATGTTGACCCAAGAAAACTCTATTTAAGTAAGCTTCAAGAACACCCTCTCTTTTTAAACTATCTGTAATTTTTATGGCAAGATAGGCTTCTTTCAATTTTCTTTCAATTTTCTTTTCACTGGAAAGATATAAGTTTCTAGCCAATTGTTGAGCGATTGTTGAACCACCTCTAAGCCTACCTCTTGCAGTATCAAAAAGACTTTTTGCTATTCCTATAGGGTCAACTCCCTTATGTGAATAAAATCTTTCATCTTCAATAGAAATAAAAGCATTTATTAAATGTTCAGGAACATCCTTTAGTTTTACTATGGTTCTATTTTCTAAGTTTTCTATTTTTTCAACCACATTTTCATTTCTATCTAATATTTTTGATGATTGAATCATAAGTTCATTTATATTTGACGTATCAACAACAGGAGCCTCTTTCATAATGTCTAAAAATGTTGTTGCAAAAATACCTGTGATTCCAGCACCAAGCATAAGAATTGTCAATATAGTAATACTAAAAATTTTAAAAAATGGTTTTAATAAACTTTTTTTCTCTTTTTTAGATTGAAATTGAGCACTGTTAATCTTTTTTTCCTTTTTAGGTTGATATTGAGTACTGTTTACCTTTTTCTCCTTTTTAGGTTGATATTGTACACTATTTATCTCCTTCCCTTTTTTGGGATTAGGATGTGCACCTTTAATTTTTTTCTCTGACATAAAAACCTCCTCAAAGAATAATCATTTTGATTTTTATATAAATTGATTTTATCTTGTTTTTCAAAATAATATTAATATAGCTTTACAACAAGGCATAAAACTACATTAATTATACCATAAAATTAAGATAATATAAAATTTTTAGTTTTTTTAACTTTTATATTGTAAAAATAGAACTGTAGGTTTTGTAATATATTTATAGATTATCGTTGTAAATTCAATAATTATATGCTATAATTGAGTTAATAAAAGTCTCAAAAAGAATAAAAATCTAATTTGAGTAAAAGGAGTAAGTTGTGGAATATCAAGAATACAAGAAAAAATATGAAAACATGAAAATAAAATATAAAAAATTATATGAAGAAATAGGAGAAGGTAAAGAGAAAAAAAAAGAGATATATGAGCAAGAAACAAAGGATAGATTAGAATTAGTAAAAAATATGGAAGAAAATAATGATTATAATAGAACAGGAGAATTGTACAGATTTTATATTAGTCTTATAAAGGACGAATTTTATCATCGCTTTTATAAAGACATGAATTGGAGACTTACAAGAAAGGTTTTATATCATATAGATGAATACTTAAAAAAAGATTTTTATAACCTAGAAATGTATTTAATCTATCTAACTGTGGCGGAACTAAGTTACTTTTATGAGGTAAAATATATAAGGTGTAAGGAATTATTGAAAGATTCTGTTCTTAAAAATTATGCAAATCTATATTTAGCAATGGAAGCAGGATGCTATTTTTGTGAGGGAATAATCGAAAAAGAGGAACTACAGAAGCTTGAAACTTACAAAGAAAAATATTTTGCAGATTATGGTGATAAAATATATGAGAAAGTTTATGAAGCGACTAAAAGAGAGATAGAAGAAAGAAACTTAAGAAGAGATTGGTAGATTTATAATAGGAAATTTCATTAAGAGGTATTTATATGAATTATTTAAATCCACAGAGATATAAGAATGGGGATTGAAAAAACTGAAATAAAATAGTTCTAAACTAAAATAAGATAGTGTAGAGTAGGGAGTAAGTTATGGAATATCAAGAATACAAGAAGAAATATGAAAACATGAAAATAAAATATAGAAAATTATATGAAGAAATAGGAGAAGGTAAAGAGAAAGAAAAAGAAAAAGAGATATATGAGCAAGAAACAAAGGATAGATTAGAATTAGTAAAAAATATGGAAGAAAATAATGATTATAATAGAACAGGAGAATTGTACAGATTTTATATTAATCTTATATATGATGAATTTTATCATCGTTTTTGCAAAGATATGAATTGGAGACTTACAAGAAAGGTTTTATATCATATAGATGAATACTTAAAAAAAGATTTTTATAACCTAGAAATGTATTTAACCTATCTAACTGTAGCAGATTTAAGCTATTTTTACAGTGTAGAATGTGAAAAGTATAAAGAATGGGCTAAAGATTCTGTTCTTAAAAATTATGCAAATCTATATTTAGCGATGGAAGCAGAACATTTTTTTTGTGAAGGAATAATTGAGGAAGAGGAACTACAAAAACTTGAAACTTACAAAGAAAGATATATTGCAGATTATGGTGATAAAATATATGATAAAGTTTATGAAGCGACTAAAAGAGAGATAGAAGAAAGAAACTTAAGAAGAGATTGGTAGATTTATAATAGAAAATTTCATTAAGAGGTATTTATATGAATTATTTAAATCCACAGAGATATAAGAACGGAGATTGAAAGAACTGAAGTAAAATAATTCTAAACTAAAATAAGATAGTATATAGTAGGGAGTAAGTTATGGAATATAAAGAATACAAGAAAAAATATGAAAATATAGAAGGTAAATTTAAAAAGTTATTTGAAGAAGTAGGAGAAGATAAAGAAAAACGAAAGGTAGTGATAGAAAAAAAGATAAAAGAAAAAATTGAACTTGTAAAAATAATGGAAAAAAATGATGATTATAACAGAACTGGAAAGTTAAGCAGACTTTATATTAATCTTAGGTTCAGTGTGTTTGTTTGGAATTATGTTAATTTTAGCGACAATAATCTTTCCAATTATAATTGTGGTTATATGAATAAATGTATCTACAGTAATAACAGAATTTGTTGTAATGACAATTCAGAGACTTCATTCTTATACAATAGTATATCAATTATAGATGAATACTTAAAAAAGGATTTCTATAATCTTGATATGCAAATAAAATATTTACTTTTAGTAGTACTTGATAGCGAATATGGATATTTTGATTATCAAGGAGAATATAAAAGATGTGTAGAGCTTTTAAAAGATTCGATATTTGAAAAGTTTGCGAGACAATGGTTTGAAATGGATGCTGATAATTTTTATTTAAGCAATGGAATTAAGAAAGAAGGAATTGAAGATTTTATAAATCTAAAAAATGAGGATATTTCAAGCTCTGAGGAAGATATGTATATGGAAATATATAACGAAGTTGAAAGAGAGATAGAAGAAAGAAATTTAAGAACAGATTGGTAGATTTGATAATAGGAAACTTCATTAAGAGGTATTTATATGAATTATTTAAATTCACAGAGATATAAGAATGGAGATTGAAAAAACTGAAATAAAATAGTTCTAAACTAAAATAAGATAGTGTAGAGTAGGGAGTAAGTTATGGAATATCCTAACTATAAGAACAAATATGATAAAATAGAAAATGAAATTAAGGAGTTATTCAAAGAAGTAGGAGAAGATAAAGAAAAGAAATATAAAATATATAAGAAAGAAAGCGAAGAAATATTAGAGCTTGCAAAAAGTATGGAAAGAAACAATGATTATAGTAGGACAGGAAAATTATACAGATTTTATATTTATCTTATGAGTGAATCATTTTCATCAAGCAATAGCAGTAAGAATGCGAATTGGAGACTTATAAAAAAATTTTATACCATCTGGATGAGTACTTAAAAAGAGATTTTTATAATTTTGATATTCAGTTAGCTTATCTATCTTTAGTAACGCTTAATTATTTTTATGAATCTGAATATGAAAGATGTAAAGAATTATTGAAAGATTCCATATATAAAAATTATGCAAATCTATATTTAGCAATGGAAGCAAAACACTTTTTTTGTGAAGGAATAATTGAGGAAGAGGAACTACAAAAGCTTGAAATTTATAAAGAAAAATGTATTATAGATTATGGTGATAAAATATATGGTAAAGTTTATGAAGAGATTAAAAGAGAGATAGAAGAAAGAAACTTAAGAAGAGATTGGTAGGTTATTTTAGTTATAGTTTTAAAATTTAATATTTTTTAAAATATTAAATGGAATATAAATTTTAAAAATAATGAAATGATTTGAGATTATTAATATTTTAATAACAAAGATGAATTTTAGAAAATAAAAGTCTTTCTATCAATGAAAAAATTAAAAAAATATTGATTTTTTGTTAATTTTATGATATACTACTTGTTGTGTTACCGCACGGATTAGGTTTTTGAAGCATAGCACCTAATTTCGGCGAGACTTAAGAATGAGGAGGTGCACTATGTACGCAATAATTGAAACTGGTGGTAAACAATACCAAGTTGAAGAAGGACAAAGCGTTTTTGTTGAAAAATTAAATGTTGAAGAAGGTTCTAAAGTATCTTTCGATAAAGTTCTTTTAGTTTCTAAAGATGGAGATATTAAAGTTGGTTCTCCATTGGTTGAAGGAGCTAAGGTTGAAGGAACTGTTGAAAGACATGGAAGAGGAAAGAAAGTTATAATTTTTAAGTTCAAAGCTAAGAAAAATTATAGAAAGAAAAAAGGACATCGTCAACCATTTACAAAAGTTAAAATTGAAAGTATTGCATTTTAATGACTGATATTTATATTTTTAAGAAAAAAGATTTATATTATGGATTTGAAATGGATGGACATGCTGATTTTAGTAAAGAGAATGATATTCTCTGTGCGTCATTATCTGTTTTATCAATAAATACACCAAATTCTATTGAAAAAATCTGTTCCATAGACCCTAAATATATGGATATAGATGTAGGAGATGGTTATTTAAAGATGATGATAGATATTGAAAATTTAGATGAAGCTAAGGTTAGAGATATTCAGACGATAATAAAAACTTTTGAAGTTGGCATTATATCATTGAAAGAAGAATATAATAAATATATTGAGATTTATTATAAGGAGGTGTAGAGTATGTTAAAAATTAATTTACAACTTTTTTCCAGTAAAAAAGGTTTAGGTAGTACTAAGAACGGTCGTGATAGTAGAGCTAAAAGATTAGGCGCTAAAAGAGGGGATGGACAATTCGTTCTTGCAGGAAATATTTTAGTTAGACAACGTGGAACAAAAATACACCCAGGAGTAAATGTTGGTAAGGGTGGAGATGATACACTTTTTGCTAAAGTTTCTGGTGTTGTAAGATTTGAGAGAAAAGGTAGAGATAAAAAACAAGTTTCTATTTATCCAGTATAATAATGAGCTCCTTTATAGGAGCTTATTTTTTTAAATAACAAAATATGTTAAAATATATTAAGAAAGTGGAGGTGAATTTATGGAAAGACCTTTAGTTTGTGTAGTTGGACGACCAAATGTTGGGAAATCAACACTTTTTAATAAACTTATAAATAAAAGAATTGCTATTACTGAAGATACTCCTGGTGTTACGAGAGA
Organism: Parvimonas sp. C2; assembly: GCF_035282405.1. Classification (NCBI taxonomy): domain Bacteria; kingdom Bacillati; phylum Bacillota; class Tissierellia; order Tissierellales; family Peptoniphilaceae; genus Parvimonas; species Parvimonas sp. C2. The sequence goes on along the minus strand of NZ_JAYKBP010000002.1, from coordinate 121,287 downwards.
TAGATTATATCAAGATGCTGAATGGCAAAATAAACATTTTATTCTTTGCGATACAGGAGGACTTGAGCCTAATAGTGATGATATTATTTTACAAAAGATTAAAGCTCAAGCTGATGTTGCAATGGAAAATGCTGATGTAATTTTATTTGTTGTTGATGGAAAAAATGGCTTAATGGATGAAGATAGAGAAATTTCAAACTATTTAAGAAGAACTAAAAAGCCAGTTGTTCTAGCTGTAAATAAAATTGATACTCATAAAATGCCTGCAGAAGTTTACGAGTTTTACGAACTTGGTTTTGAAAATTTGAATATTATTTCAGCAACTCAAGGTTTTGGACTTGGAGATTTGCTTGATGAAATTATAAAAGAATTTCCTGAAAATAAATATACAGGAGAAGAAGATGAAGTAACAAAAATTGCATTAATTGGGAAACCTAATGTAGGGAAGAGCTCTTTAATGAATAGAATTCTTGGGGAAGAAAGAATGATTGTTTCTGATATTGCCGGAACTACTAGAGATTCTATTGATTCAAGAGTTGAAATTGACGGAAAAACTTACATTTTCACTGATACTGCGGGGCTAAGAAGAAAAAAGAATATAACTGAAAACTTGGAAAGATATAGTGTAGTAAGAACTTTAAATGCAGTTGAAAGATCAGATATTGCAATTCTTTTGATCGATGCTACAGAAGGTGTTACGGAACAGGATACAAAGGTTATTGGTTTTGCTAAAGAACAAAATAAGGCTTTAATCATAGCAGTTAATAAATGGGATTTAATAGTAAAAGATAATAAAACTTATAAAGCCTTTGAAGATGATATAAGAACTAAATTAAGCTTTGTTCCATATGCACAACTTGTTTTTATTTCAGTTAAAACGGGTCAAAGAATAGATAAATTGTTTGAGGCAATTAAAATTGCAGATGAAAATTATAGTACAAGAATTTCAACAGGAATTTTAAATGATATTATAAATGATGCAGTTGTTCATAATTCACCACCTACTGATAAGGGACAAAGACTTAAAATATTTTATGCAAGTCAAGTTTCAGTCAGACCGCCAAAATTTGTAATATTTGTAAATAAAGTGGAGTTGATGCATTTTTCTTATTTGAGATATTTGGAAAATCAAATTAGAAAGAATTTTTCATTTACTTCTTCTCCTATAGTTTTTGAACTTAGAGCAAGGGGAGAAGAAAATGTTTAATTTTATATCTTGTATAATTATTGCTTATATTTTAGGTAATATATCTGGTGGAATGATTTTTGGAAAGTTATTATTCAATAAAGATATTAGAGATTATGGAAGTAAAAATGCTGGAACGACGAATGCATTAAGAGTCTTTGGAATTAAGGCAGGAGCTCTAACATTTATTGTTGACCTTTTAAAATCAATTTTAGCTTGTTTTATAGGGATGAAACTATTAGGATTAAATGGTGTTCTTTTAGCAGGAATTTTTGTTGTTATTGGACATAATTGGCCGATATTTTTAAATTTTAAAGGTGGAAAGGGTATTGCTTCCTCTTTTGGATTTATAATATTTTTAGACTATAAAATTGCAATTGTAGCAATTATAATGTTTATTACAATAGTTGTATTGACGAAATATATATCGTTGGGTTCAATGCTTACAACGACTTTAGTATTGCCAATATCATATATATTTTTTGGATATAGAAATATTTATGTTTTACTTACATTTTTATTTTTAGCAAGTTTGAGTATTTTTAGGCATAAGAGTAATATAATAAGACTCGTAAATGGGAATGAAAATAAAATAAATTTTAAAAAATGATATTTTAAATAATATAATAAGAACCTCACCCTTCCACGATGCTTCGCATCGGGTGGGTACCCGGGAACCTTGTTGTTTCACAATAATATAGCTGACTTGAATTAAAGTCAGCTATACTTATCTAAAAAAGTTTAAATTTTTTAAAAACTAGAAAATTATTTGAATTATTCAATTTTCTTAAGAGATATCTGTAAAAATTGTATTGACTTATTGAGCTCAAAATAGTAAAATATCTATGTATGTAAAATATGATTTTATAAAATTTAGGAGGAAATTAATGAAAATTTTAGTTATTAACTGTGGAAGTTCATCTTTAAAATATCAATTATTTGATATGACTGATGAAAGTGTATTATGTAAAGGATTAGTTGAAAGAATTGGTATTGAAGGTTCAAAATTAACTCACAAAGTTGGAAATGAAAAGTTAGTTGTTGAAGAAGCAATGAAAGACCATACAGCAGCTATCAAACATGTATTTGATGCTTTGGTTCATGAAAAATATGGAGTTGTTAAGAGCTTAGATGAAGTTAATGCAATTGGACATAGAGTACTTCATGGTGGAGATAAATTAACAGCATCATGTGTAATTGATGAAAATGTAAAAGCAAAAGTTAAAGAATTTATTAAATTTGGACCACTACATAACCCTGCAAACTTAATGGGTATTGAAGCTTGTGAAAGCCTAGTTCCTGGAAAGAAAAATATTGCAGTATTCGATACAGCATTCCATCAAACTATGCCAGCAAGAACTTTTATGTATGCAATTCCTTATGAATATTATGAAGATTATAGATTAAGAAAATTTGGTTTCCATGGAACAAGTCATAGATATGTAACTTTAAGAACTGCTGAGTTATTAAAGACAGATAAGAAAAACTTAAATATTATAACTGTTCACTTAGGAAATGGATCATCAATAGCTGCAATTAAAAATGGAGAATGCTATGATACAACAATGGGATTAACTCCGTTGGAAGGACTTTTGATGGGAACAAGAAGTGGGGATATTGACCCAACTGTTATGACATTCTTAATGAATGAAAAAGGATATTCAGCTGACGAAATGAATCAAATTTTAAATAAAAAATCTGGAGTTCTTGGAGTATCAGGATTAAGTTCAGATTTTAGAGATTTAGAAGAAGCAGCAGAAAAAGGAAATGAAAGAGCACAACTTGCATTAGATATGTTCATCACAAGAGTAAGAAGATATGTTGGTGGATTTATGGCTGAATTAGGACATATTGATGCAATTTCATTTGCTGGTGGTATTGGAGAAAATTCAGCTTCAATGCGTAAATTAATATTAGAAAATATGGAAGAATATGGAATTATTATTGATGATGCTAAGAATGACACAAGAGAAGAATCAGTTATTTCAGCAGACAACTCTAGAGTAAAAGTTTTAATAGTTCCTACAAATGAAGAATTAATGATTGCAAGAGATACTATGAATTTAGTAAAATAATGTTGACAAATTAATTTTTTTGTAGTATAATACTTCTGTTATCCGTTTAGAACGGAGGTATATGTTATAAGAATTCAGAGGAGGTGTTATAATGGCAGTACCTAAGAGAAAAACTTCAAAAGCAAGAAGAGATAAAAGAAGAGCATCTTCATATAGACTACCTAAAGTGGCTCTAGTTAGAGATCCTGAAACTAATGAATTGGTTGTACCTCACAGAGTTAATCCTGACACAGGAATGTATAAAGGAAGAAAAGTATTAGATGTTGAATAAAAAGTAGTTTAAAGGGATTTAGATTTCTAAATCCCTTTAATTATGTATTAATATATAATTAAATATAGGGTAATTTTGAGAAAGACAAAAAGTAGAAGAGTTATTTTTATAATAGTAATTTTTATATTAATTCTTTCCTATGTAGTATTTTCATTATATACTAAAAATAAAAGTAAAAAATTGGAAATAGAAAAAGATTTACCTTATAATTTTGAAAATTTATCTTTACCTGAAGTTAGAGATTTTTCAGATATTTTAACAAATTATGCCAAAACATTGGAAAAAACTCTTATTTATGAAAATTCTAATCTTTCTATTTAAAAAGATGAAATAGATAAGGGAAAGTATCTTGAAGTTTATGGATATAAAGATGGAGTAAGCAAAATAAAATACAATGAGAAATTTTATTTTGTTAAGAGTAAAAATATTGAAAATGTATCTAAAGACAAAAATTTTAAAGTTATAAAGGGAATGCTTTTGGTAAATACTGAACACGGATTACCAAGTGATTTTAATCCGCAAATGGATAAATTTGTTGAGAAACAATTTGAATTAATGAAAGTTGATGCAAATAGAGAAAAAATAACTCTGAATTTATATAAAGATTATGTAAGCTATGATGAACAAAAAGAGATTCACAAAAATGCACCAAAATCTGATGGAGCTCTTAATTATGCAATGTATGCAATGGCATGGCATAATGAATCGCAGATTGGACAAAGTTTAGATATAATTGGCAAAGATGAAGAAAAAAATTTAACAGAAGCATTTAAAGAAACAGAAGAATTTCACTGGCTTATAAAAAATGCTCATAAATATGGATTTATTCTTCATTATCCTGAAAATAAGGAAGACTTAACTAATTTTAAGTTCGAACCTTGGCATTTTCGCTATGTTGGAGTTGAAAACGCAAATAAAATATTAAAAAGTAATCTTACATTAGAATAGTTTTTAAGACTGAATAACTAATATGGAGATATTCCTACAATGTATTTAATTTTTATATGAGATGAGAAAAAGGCAATGTGAACGAAAACACTGCCTTTTTATGATTTATTAAATTTATGCAAAATATAAATTGTAGAAATAATGAATGAATGTATAATTGTTATTTAAAATTTTTTATACTATTTATATATCAATTTTAAAATTATATGTTAAGATTAATACCTCAAAAATATCATGAAATAAAGTAATCCTATAACAATTACAAAATAAACAATTCTACTATATATTACAAATTTTCTAAGGGATATGTTTTTTTCTTTTTCTATACTAGGGATTACAAATTTTTTATAAAGGATTTGTATATAAAAAATCATAATCCAAGATAATACAGAAAGAAACCATTCTCTTGATGTCATAATAACACCTCCTAGTTTTTATACAACATGTTTCTAAAGTAAGTATATCTGAAATATTTATAACTATCAAGCTTTTCTGTGAAAAAGTTTGTTAAAAATTATAATATCTTGTACAAATTAGAATCCAATCTTTCCACGATGCTTTGCATCGTGCAAGGGTGCTCGAGAACCTTGTTGATTCGGAATAAAAGCAGTAAAATATAAAATTGTTTTACTGCTTTTTTATGTTTAAAAATTTGAATTTACTACATAGTTAACCATAAACAAAGTTTGATTTTCATTGACTTTTTCATATTAATAATTTATAATTTATATAACGTTATATTTTTTGGAGAACATAGTTATGATTGATAAAAAAGTAAGAATAAAGTTCTTATTTTTAGTAGTTTTTTTAGTTTTAACTTTTATTTTTTCTTTTAGTATTGGTCGATATCCAATCAAATTTTTGGATGTAATAAAAGTGATAACAGATAGATTTTTTTATGGAATAGTTGATAATTCACCTGCAAGTACGGTGATTTGGAATATAAGGATTCCTCGTGTTCTATGTGCAATTTTAGTAGGAGCTGGGATTTCTACAAGTGGAGCATTATATCAAGGACTTTTAAAAAATCCTATGGTGAGTCCAGACATTTTGGGAACGACTCAAGCTGCAGCATTTGGTAGTGCATTTGGAATACTGATGTATTTTAATTTTTTTGAAATAACACTTTTGTCTTTTAGTTTAGGTATTCTCTCAGTTTTTGTAACTTACACTTTAAGCAAAATTTTTAGAAGTGATAGAATTTTAGGTCTTATTTTAACTGGAATGATGATAGGAAGTTTATTTTCTTCTTTAATTTCCTTTGTAAAACTTGTTGCAGATACAGAGAACCAACTGCCAAGTATAACATATTGGCTTATGGGTTCTTTAGCTTCTGTAAAAATGATAGATTTTAAATTTATATTTTTCCCGATAGTAACAGGTCTTATTGTATCTAATCTTTATAAAATAGAAATAAATATTTTTACAATGGGTGAAGAAGAGGCAAAAACACTTGGACTTAATACTGAAAAAATAAGATTTATTATAATATTTTTTGCAACACTTATGACTGCTTCAAGTGTTGCGGTTACAGGTATAATAGGTTGGATTGGACTTGTAATACCACATTTTTCAAGACTTATTTTTGGGGATGATTATAGATTTGTAATTCCTGCATCTGGACTTTTAGGAGCTAGTTTTTTACTTGTCATCGATATTTTATGCAGAAATATTACTACATCAGAAATTCCAATTGGAATAGTTACTTCTTTTATCGGAGCTCCAATATTCTTGTATTTGATTTATAAAAAAGGTAGAGATTATGATAGAGGTTAAAAATTTAAATGTTTTTTATGGGAAGAATGAAATATTAAAAGATATTAGTTTTTCATTAAATAAAGGAGAGATAATCTGCATTTTAGGAGAAAATGGGGCTGGAAAATCAACTTTATTAAAAGCACTTTTAAAACTTATTCCTATAAAAAATGGAAATGCAATTATTGATGATTTTGATTTAAAAGTATTGGATAGTAAAAAACTTTCAAGATTTATTTCGTATATTCCACAAATTCATTTTCCAGCTTTTGACTATAAGGTTATTGATGTTATCTTAATGGGAAATTATTCTAAAAAAGATGGATTTTTCTATAAAACCACTAAGGAAGATTATGAAAAATCAGTTGAAATTTTAAAAGCTTTAGGAATTTCTTATTTAAAAGATAAAAATTATAGACAAATTAGTGGTGGAGAAAGACAGCTTGTGCTAATTGCAAGAGCATTGTTACAAGCTAATAACTATATTTTTATGGATGAACCGGTTGCAAACTTAGATTATGGAAATCAACTTAAGATAATGGAGATTTGTAATTCATTGAAGAAAAAAAATATAGGCTTTTTAATTACTACTCATAATCCTAATCACGCTTTAACTTATGCAGATAAAATTTTGATAGTTAAAAAAAATAAGGAAAGTCATTTTGGAGATATCTCCATTTTAAATAAAGAAATTTTAGAGAAACTATATAATGTTCCTATAAATTTGATTGAAACTGAAAGTGGAAAATTTTGTATTCCTGATTATAAGGAGGTTAGACGAGATTATGTTCTGGAATGAGGATAGAATAAAATGGTATTTAGTTGCTTCAGAATATACTAAATATCACGACAATATGACTTTAGAAATAAAAAAAGTCATTCCGAAAGGAGAAAGCCTCATTGATTTTGGTTGTGGATTGGGAATTTTACCCATGAAATTATCTGATTATTTCAGTGATATAGTTGGGGTGGATTATGATGAGAATGTTTTAGAACTTTTAGAAAAAAGAATTTCTAAAAATAAAATTAAAAATTTTAAAACAATCTGGTCGGACTGCTATAATGGGGAACTTTTAGAAAAAATTGAGAAGAAAGACAATATTTTATTCTCTCATTTTGGGGACATTGAAGATTATTTTTATAATTTTTATAATCTATTTTCCAAAAGAATGATTATAATTCGAAATGATGTCGAAAAAGAGATAGTACATAATCCGAAAAAAAATACGATTCAGGATATTTGTAAATTTTTGGATGATAGAAAAGTATCCTATAAAATTTACAGACAAACTTTTGAATTTGGTCAGCCATTAAAAGATGATGAAGAGGTTATAAAGTATTTAAAAAAATGGTATGGAGAAGAAGGAATTAATTTGATATCTAATGTAAAAGATATAGATTACAGCTACAATGGAGAAGTTTTTACAAAATATTATTGTAAACCTAAAAACACAGCAATTGTGGTAGTGGAAAAGGAGGAAATATGAAAAAGTTTAAAAGAATTTTAGCGCTTTGTTTAGCTTTTGGACTTCTGTTTACTGCTTGTTCAAGAAACACTGAAAAGAAGGAAGAAAAACAACAAACAGAAACAAAAGAAGAAACAAGAGTTTTTAAAGATGACTTAGGTAGAGAAGTTACTTTAAAACAAAATATAACTAAGGTTGCACCATCAGGGAATCCTGCACAAGTTATGTTGCATATTTATGAACCAAAAAAGTTGGTTGGAATTGCATCAAAATTTTCTCAAAGTACTGAAAAGTACATTTCAGAAGATTTAAAAAAATTGCCTGAATTTGGTGCATTTTATGGTAAAAAAGCCAATCTAAATATGGAAGCAGTTATTAATGCAAAACCTGATGTAATAATTGACATGGGTGAAAAGAAAAAAGGAATTGAGGAAGATTTAAATAAGCTTCAAGAACAATTAAAGATTCCTGTAGTATTTATAGAATTAACTCTTGATAAATTACCGGAAGCATTTGAAAGACTCGCTGAAGTTTTAGGAAATAAAGAAAGAGGAAAAGAACTTTCAGACTATATAAAGAAGACATATAAGGAAATTGAAGAAAATAAAGCAAAGATAAAAGATGTTAAGAAAGTTTACTATGGTGGAGGAAAAACAGGACTATTTGCAAATGCAAAAGGATCTATCCATGCTGATATTATTGAATTTATCGGTGCTCAAAATCCAATCACTGTAGAAAAAGTTCAAGGTGGTTCAGGAAATGAAATTCCTTTTGAAAGATTATCAGAAGTAAATCCAGATTTCTTAATTTTTGAATCAAAAGAATTGGCTGAGCAAATCAAAGGAGAGGCAACTTTTAAAACTCTAAAAGCTGTAAAAGAAAATAAAGTTTTTTACACTCCTAGTGGCCCTTATAACTTTTTCGGAAGACCACCAGCAGTTAATAGAGTAATTGGAATGAAATGGCTTGGAAATCTAGTTTATCCTGAAATTTATAAATATGATATGGAAAAAGAAGTAAAAGAATTTTATAAGTTATTTTACAATTATGAATTAAAAGATGAAGAAGTAAAACAAATTCTAGGAAAATAGAGAGTTTGATAAGAAAATAGACTGTGCTGATGGCACAGTCTATTTTTATGATAATTTGTCTAATATAAATTTTCTATTACTTCAAAAAATTATCCTCTAAAATTTGACCATTCTTTAAAGATAATAATACTTTACTATCATCATCTGGATGTAGTATATTTATCACAAGATCTGCAACAACTTGGCTTATGATATTTGATGAATATACAAAGTTTTCAGAAGCCTTTTTCCAAGTTTTTTTAGCTTCTTGGCTGTTTTTTTCTTTTAAGATATTGCTAAGACCTTCTTTTGATTCACCTTTTAGTTTAATATTTATAGCATCTTGTTCTTCGTTATATTCGACATCTCCCTCGTCCTTCATTTCTTCTTGAAAAACTTCTATAAATCTTGCTAAAAATTCTTTTTTGGTTTGTGATTTAATTTTTTTAATTTCTTTAGCTGTTAAAACTTCAGAAGAAATTTTATCTTCTCCTTCGATTTTTTCTTCATTAATATTTAATTCTTCATTTGCTTTTGTAACTACTCCATTTTTATAAATTAAAGCTACTGTATCAGGTTTTTCAGGATTTAAAAAGTATAATTGAATGTTTGGAAATACTTCATCCATCTCAGTCTTTTTGAGATGTTTTGCCATTTTTTTCAGCTCTTCATCATCATTATTATTTATTGTATTCATTACGGATTGTTTCGTTTCTCCAACCGCAAGAAGAGTTATTGCATCAACATTTATATTATAAGCTATTTCAAATTCTCCATTTGAATTCTTAGATAAAAGCTCCATAAATTTAGACAGAACTTCCTTATGAACTTCTGCCTTTATTTTTTTTATTTCTCTTTCTTTTACTTTTTGAGTAATTTCATCTTTTTGTTCTTCAGTAATTGTTGATTGAGTGCTTTCCTTTTCTTTTGTGTTATTCTCATTCTTTCCACAGCCAACAATAGTTGTTAATACCAATAACATTAGTAATAATTTTTTTCTCATTTTTAATCCCCTAAATTATTATACATTAAATCTGAAGTAAACTACATCTCCATCTTGCATAATATATTCTTTTCCTTCAAGTCTTACAAGACCTTTTTCTCTTGCTGCAACCATACTACCTAGAGAAATTAAATCATCATAATTTACAATTTCAGCTCTGATAAATCCTCTTTGAATATCTGAATGTATTTTTCCTGCGGCATTTACTGCAGTTGTTCCAATTTTAATAGTCCAAGCTCTTGTTTCTTCTGGACCTGCTGTTAAAAAGCTCATAAGACCTAAAAGATTGTAGCTTTCTTTTATTAGCTTTGAAACACCACTTTCAGATATGCCTAAATCATTTAAAAATTCAATTTGTTCATCATCTTCAAGTTCTGAAATTTCTTTTTCTATTTGAGCACTTATTACTACAATTCCTGAATTTTCTTTCTTTGCAAAATCATCTAATACTTTTACATATTCATTGCTTTTTCCTTCATCAAGCATATCATCTTCATTTACATTTGCTACATAAATAATAGGCTTTACACTAAGAAGAGAAAAGTTTTTTAAAATTGCTTTTTCACTATCGTCAAAACTTAAAGATCTAATAGATTTTCCTTCTTCTAAAACAGGTAATATTTTTTCTAAAAGGTCCACTTCCTCTTTAAAACTTTTATTTCCCTTTAGTGATTTTCTAGCTTTTTCTAATCTCTTTTCAACTAGCTCAAGATCTGATAGTATAAGTTCTAAGTTGATAGTTTCAACATCTCTTAGAGGATTAACTTCTCCGTCTACATGGACAATATTTTCATCTTCAAAACATCTTATAACTTCAACAATTGCATCAACTTCTCTAATATGAGATAAGAATTTATTTCCAAGACCTTCACCTTTACTAGCTCCTTTTACAAGACCTGCAATATCATAAAATTCTATAACTGCAGGAATTGTCTTTTTTGAATTGTAAAGTTCTGTCAATTTATTTAATCTTTCATCAGGTACATTTACAAGACCTACATTAGGGTCAATAGTACAGAAAGGGTAATTTGCTGATTCAGCTCCGGCTTTAGTAATTGCATTAAATAATGTACTTTTACCAACATTTGGTAGTCCAACTATTCCTAATTTCATTTATAATCTCCTTTAAAATTTAAAATACACAAGACATATTATATCATAATTCTTCTAATATAATCAATCATAATTTTATGGTAAAAAGTAATATGTTTTAAAGATAATTTTCCTTAAGGCTTGTAATTTGAATGTGATTTCATTTCGTGTTATAATATTAAGAAGATATGAGATACAATAAGAGGAGGGTTTATGCTAGAAGTTAGTGCTGGTGGAGTTGTTATTCATAATGGTGAATTTCTGTTGTTGAAGAAGTTTAGCAATGAATGGGTTTTGCCAAAGGGGAGACTTGAAAATAACGAAACTAAAGAGCTTGCAGCTATTAGAGAAGTTCAAGAAGAATCCGGAATAAAAGCTAAAATTATAAAGTATTTGGGATTTGTAAAATATGATTATCAACATAATGATGGCGAAAAGGTGAAAAAAACAGTTCATTATTTTTATATGGAGCCTGAAGATTTGAATTTACTTCCACAAAGAGAGGAAGGTTTTATAGAAGCAATATTTTTACCATATGATAAAGCTGTGAAATTAGTAAAGCATGATGCCGAGAGAAATATGTTAAAGAGTGCCAACTATTTTTATGAAAAGAGAAAAAGAAAATAATGGCTTTTTCAACAGATTTAAAAAATGAACTTTCAAGAAGAGAAATAGTAGAAAAAGATTCTGCTATTTCTGAGCTTTCTGCTTTTATAAGAACTAATGGAACCATAGTTTTTAGTAACTTTGCTTTTATAATTCGTTTTGAAACTACAAATAATTCAATTATAAGAAGAATTTTTAAACTCTTTAAATTTCTATATTCTTATGATGGGAAAATAATGGTTTCAAAAATTTCAAATTTAAGAAAAAACAATGTATATAAAATTGTAATAGAAGATGAAGAAATTTCAAAAATATTTTTAAAAGATACTTTTTTTTCAGACTTGGATAGTCTTTTTCCAAAAGATGACTTATATGAAGATTCAGCAAAAAGTAAAAATTTTATTAAAAACTTTTTATGCGGAATTTTTTTAGGATCAGGATCAATAGCAAATCCTGACAAGAGTTACCATCTTGAATTTACTTTAAACTCAAATGAATTGGCAAAACTTGTTATAAAATATTTGAAACTATTTGGAATAAAGGCAAAAAGCCTTGAAAAAAAAGGACAATACATTGTATATATAAAAGATAGTACAATGATTTCTGACTTTCTTTCACTTATTGGAACTGTAAATAGCTTATTTAAGTTTGAAGAAACAAAGATGATAAAAGAAATAAAAAATAATACCAACAGACTTACAAATTGTGAAACTGCAAATTTGGATAAAACTTTAAATACTGCGTTTGCACAAATAGATGCAATAAATAAAGTTTATAAAATATATGGGAAAAAGAATTTAGATAAAAATTTACTTGAACTTTGCGAGTTAAGATTAAAAAATCCAACTCTTTCATTAAAAGAGTTAGCTGAAATTTTAAAAATTAGCAAATCGGGAGTAAATCATAGATTTAAAAAAATAATTGATATGGCGAATAAAGTATAATTTATTCGCTTTTTTAGTAAGATAGATAATAATGCCTTTACATCCTATATGTGTATATAATGCTTACATTAATATTTGTTTAGGAGGACTATTTAATGAGAGATAATTTGAAGATTATTTCAAAACTTGATGTGAGCACCTAAATCCAGAAAAATATTAGTAGGTTTTTATTTGTAAAAATATGATATAATGATAGCATATAAAAATATAAGACTTGTTTTTAAATAATTGTATTAATGTAATTGCAACATAGTCAAGTAAATGGACACAATTTTACAATAAGATTTTTGGGAAAGACAGATTTAAACCTGCCTTTCCATATACAATTCTTCTATTTCATTTGGAGTGTAATCCCCAATTGCAGAGTGAGGTCGTTTTGAATTATAACGATTTATGTGCTCAAAGCAACAAAGACGTAATTCTTCTAATGTTCGAAAGGATTTTCGATTTATGCATTCTCGTTTCATATGGCGAAAGAAACTTTCACAACATGCATTATCATATGGATACCCCTTTTTGGAGAAGGATTGTACAATATTGTATGTTTCAAGGATTTGGCGAAATGCAAATGCAGTATATTCAGAGCCTTGGTCGGAGTGAAACAGCACATAATCGGGCTTACCTCTGTCGAAATAAGCCTTTTGAAGGGCTTGGATGGTTAAGTTAACATCATGATGCTTAGATAAGCTCCAACCTATGACTTTTCGTGAAAATAAATCAATCACAACACAGAGGTAGTGGAAGATACCATTTACCTTAATATAAGTGAAATCACTGACCCAAACTGAGTTTGGAGTAGCTGGATTGAACTGTTGATGTAGATGATTTACACATACTTCGTCTGTTTTTACAAAATTCTTAAATTTTGGTTTTTCTGTGGAACGCTTAGGCAGATTCATAGTGTTTATCAGTCGGTACACTCTTCCAAGGCTGATTTGAATGCCATAATCACGCTCTAAAACACGACGAATCTTGTAAGCTCCAAGAGAATTGTCATAGTCTAAGTAAATTTGCAAAATATATTGACGAATTATTTGATTTTCACAAGTTCGTGGTGCTGGATCAGAATAAAAATGTTTGTAATAAGTACTGCGATGAATTTTAAGGACTCTACAAAGTGTCTTGATTTTGTGTTGATGACGCAGCTTATGTACAGCTTCTAATCGCTGTTTGAGTGTGGCGTGAATATGGCAATCGCTTTTTTTAATATTAGGTTTTCTTCTTCGAGTTGAGCCATACGTTTTTGAAGTTCCTTAACTTGTTTTGCTGTAAGGACTTGACCATCATCTGTTTCCACAGTGGAATATTGTTTAATCCATTTTGTGAGCGCAGATTGTGATACGCCATATTCTTTGATGAGAGAAGCTTGGGTTTTACCATTGTGGTAAAGGTCTACGAGGGTTTGCTTGAAAGCATCGTCGTAACGGTTTTTTGTGGACATAAAAGATACCTCCTTTTTGTGTTCATAAATATAATACTATTATTTATTTAATGTGTCCACTTTTATAAGTAGGGTGCACAGAATATAGAGCACAAGAAATAAGACTAGAAAGGCTATTATCAAATGAAATTATACAAGGAGAATATAAATATAAAAAAGAATTCCAAGAAAGCATATATATAAATGGAGACAGAAAAAGATACTTTGAAGAATTACTATGGAAATTAAGATTATTTAATCGAAACACAGAGAATATAACAAGAGAAATAGAAGAGCTAAGTAGAGCAATAAAATCAGGGTTAAGAGCAATAAAAAACACAAGCTGTTATAATTCAATGTCAGGAGAATTTGATATAAAAGAGTTAAAAGAAGAAGAATGGCTAAGAAAACTAAATATACTAAACGAACTAAATGAAGCAAAAAAAATAGAGACTAGAGAAGAGAAGGAATACAAAGAAGTCTTAATGAAAGATTTTGGCTTTGACGAAAGAATAGCAAATTTGATACTAAAGGTAAAAAGAGCAATAGATAAAAAATTTGCACATTTAATTAAAGAGAAAAGATTTTATATATTTAATAGAATTATAGGAGAATTACACTATAACGGACTTGAATGGGACGAGACTTCAGGAAATTTAGGAAATTACTTTTATAAGGAAGAGGTAATATCAAACATATTTGAAGATACAAGATATAGAAAAATACCATACTCTTTAGAAGAGATATATAAAGAACTAGGGTTAACTAAAAAAGAGTACTCACAGTTGATATATGAATTGGGAAATCAACATAGATTTTCAGGTGAAAAGGCAAGTGATGGAAATGAAATGTTAGATAATATCAATAATAAAAGCTATGAAGGAAATAACTTTAAAGAAGAATATGCTAAATATAAGAAAGTTTATGGAGAACATTTGACTATAAAAGATTTTATAGAGAAGTGGAATAGGGATAAAGAAGCATATTACGGTGCTGGAGATTATACTCATCAAGCAATAACAATGTCAGCAGTACAGAATAAAGGCATTTTTAGACTAGCGAATGGAATGGGACTATTGTATAAGCCATTAAAATTTCATAAATATACAACTGAACTGGCAGGATGGAGAGGAGATGTTACTAATCAAGCTTTTAAAGAGCCATCAATGAATGGAGATGACTATAAAGCAGATTTAGATGCAGAAAATATTCTACATCTGTACAATAAAGATAAAAGTAGAGATTATATGAAAGTGTATAATGAATACTATAAAGGAATACGAGAAGGGACGATAAATAGAGCAAAAATGTTTAAGGAAATAGTAGGATTAGAATATGTTAGAAATGAAGTAAGAATTATATTAATAAAAAAATTTCCATTATTTTATGTTAAAGATGATGAGAGTTTAAAAAAGTATAATCCAGTAGCATATAATTTTATAAAGAACTTGGAAAATGATAATAATGAATTTATAGAATATGTAAAACAGGAGAAAAGAAATGAAAAGTAAAGTAAAAGTAACATTAGCAATAGTAGGAACAATATTTATATCATTACTTTTAGTATTTGTAATATATAAAGAAAAAAATCCAAAAGAAAAAAATATCTTTGATGAAATGTATTATGGAGAGAAAAAGGTATATAAGAGGGGTGCTAATACACCCTTTAGAAACATACCCGGAATACATCAATGGAATAGGAATAATTTTATGGTTAATCCATCTGTCAAAGAATTGAGTTATAGGAATAATACTGTATATGAAAGATATGAAGAGAATTATAAAACAAAAAAATTAGGAGAATGGCGTATAGGATTTAAATTTATTTATGATGAGAAAAGAATAAATATTGGTTTTAATAATAAAACAGTTAAAGAAAAATTAGAAATAGGGATATATTATGGATATGACGAAGAAAAAAAGATATTTTGTGAAGAAATAAATATATATGATAAGGAATTACCAAGAGGTGAAACTAGAATTATAGAAATATCAAAAGTAAAGGAGTATTTGAAAAAATATAATATATCCATAAAAGACTTAAAAGAAACAGCAGACGAATTGCTGTATGAAAAGGTAATAGGAGACTGGGAAAAATATACAAACTCAAGATTTTCAAAGGATAATTTAGGGAATGTAAAAATAGAAAGAAGTCCATTGTTTGATGGAGTGGATTAGAAAAAAGAAATAAAAAATAATACCAACAGACTTGCAAATTGTGAAACTGTAAATCTGGACAAAACTTTGAATACTGCGTTTACACAAATAGATGCAATAAATAAAGTTTGTAAAAGATATGGGAAAAAGAATTTAGATAAAAATTTACTTGAACTTTGCGAGTTAAGATCAAAAAATCCAACTCTTTCATTAAAAGAGTTAGCTGAAATCTTAAAAATAAGCAAACTGGGAGTAAATCATAGATTAAAAAAATAATTGATATGGCGAATAAGATTTGATTTTATTGTGAAACAACAAGGTTCCCGAGAACCCACCCGATGCGAAGCATCGTGGAAGGGTGGGGTTCTTATTAAATAAATTGAACTGTAGTTTTGCTATTTTCGTCTTTGAAATCGTCAAATGAAAAAGAATTTATATTTTCCAAATTTGTATATTTTAGATAATATTTTAAAGTTTTTGCGTTTGATACGGAATAATAAAGCGTTATATTTTGTGAGTCTTCTGAAAGATTTTCTATATCCTTTTTACTAATTGTAAATTTTTTTAAAGAATTAAATAAAATATTTTCGTTGCTTTCTGAAAATTCATTTGTTTTTAAATTTTCTAGCTCTATGTATGCTCTTATAAATCTTTTTGTAGGGGTATAAATATTTCCTTTTAATTCTCTTTTTTCTAAATATTTTTCTAAATTTCTTATATGCTTTGCAAAACTTGGACTGTTAGTCATTACATTATATTTATTTTCATAAACTTTTAAATTTCCGTCTTCAATTTCAAGAATTAAACTTTTATTATTCTTGTCTGTAAACATATAGTGATAATGTCTTGAATAGTTTTTTTCATCAACAAGGGATTTTTCTACAATATATATTTTTGTGGCAAGATTTTTTATATCTTCAAGCGATTCGCAATTCGTCAAAAATACATTTAAAATCTTTGTAGATGTTAAATTTATTTTGGATTCCACCGGTTCTTTTTTGAAATGTATAGCATTTCTAAAAGAATTGGTACATCCTAATAGTCCTTTTTCGTTTATTCCATCGATTAAATGGTCATAATCTTTAAAAGTTGCTCCCATTATTTTGTATTTTGTATATAATTTATTTCCAAATACATCTTCTTCATAGTTAAAATCTTTTGGGAAATACTTAAATTCATATCTATGATAAGATCTTAAATCCATAGTTCTTCCAAGCAGTGTTTCTCCATTTCTAAAAATAGAAAAAGTTGTACACATAAAATCACCTCTTAAAGTATTATAACAAAAAAACTTTATAAATCCAAATAAATTTGCCTTTTTTCCTAATTTAGATTAAAATATATGTAGGTATTTTATGAGGTGGTATGTTGAAAGAAATTAGACTTTTTTGGAAGATTTTAAAGAACAATAGACTGACTTATTTTCTTTCTATGATTTCTACAATTTTTATACAAATTTTTTCCGGACTTACACCTATTGTAATTATGATTACAGTAGATTCAATAATTGGGAATAAGGAGTATAAATACGATATTTTAGAGAAAGCTGTAAATCTTATAGGTGGTAGAGATTTTCTTAGAGAAAATATATACATATTAGCTTTTGTAATTGTTATTTTAACAGGTATTAGTTGTATTTTTATCTTTTTAAGAAATTATTATTCTAATGTTGCCTGTGAAAATTTGATATATAATTTAAAAGAAAAGATGTATTATAAATTTTTAAATTTAGATATGAGATGCTTGAATGATTATTCTACAGGAGATTTAATCCAAAGAAGTTCTTCGGATATTGAGACTGTAAGAAAACTCTTTTCAGCACAACTAGTGAATGCTTTTGGTTCCATTGCAACAATAGCTTTGGTTATAGTTGTTATGTCCTTAATAAATTTAAAGCTTGCTACAATAAGCATAGTTCTGTGTATTGTAATTGCCATTTTGTCATCTGTTTTTTATAAGAAAATAGGTGAAATTTTTAAAAAGACTGATGAAGCAGAAAGCGAACTTATGGTATTTATAAAAGAAGCTCTTTTTAATATAAGGGTTATAAAGGCTTTTAATAGAGAAGATTATATTTTAAAACTTTTTAGAGAAAAAAATGAAGAATTTAATATAACTCAAAATAATTTTATGAAGACTTTTGCGAGATTTAGAGCTGTCAATGACTTTTTAACTTTCCTACAACTTGCAATTATTTTAGTAGTTGGAGGATATGAAACTATTACAGGACGAATGAATTTCGGAGATTTAATTGCTTTTGTTATCTATATTAATATGATTATTTGGCCAATTAGACAAATGGGACAATTACTTAGTGATATGGCAAGGGCAAGTGTTTCAATATCAAGAATTTATGAAGTCTTAGATTTGCCAGAAGAAGATTATGATTATGGAATAAGAGATGTTTCTTTTTCTGAAAAGATTGAATTTAAAAATGTCAGTTTAAAAATAAATGATAATACTGTTTTGGATAATATTAGTTTTGTTCTAAATTCAGGAGAAAGTCTAGGAATTATAGGTTCTACTGGAAGCGGTAAAAGCATGATAGTCTATCTATTACTTGGATTTTTTGAAGCAACAAGTGGAGAAATTTTAATTGACGATATTAATATAAAAGAGATAAATAAAAGATATATTAGAGAAAAGATTTCTGCAATTATGCAAGATAGTGAACTCTTTAATATGTCAATTTTTGAGAATGTAAAAATTGTAAATAATGATATTGATGAAAATAGTGTTTTTGATGTTACTAAAATTTCATCAATTCATAGTGAAATTATGAATTTTTCTTCTAAGTATGAAACAATAGTAGTTGATAATGGTGTAAATCTTTCAGGAGGGCAAAAACAAAGAATTTCTATTGCTAGAAGTTTGTTAAAACCTTTTGAAGTATTGATTTTGGATGACAGCTTAAGTGCTGTTGATATGAATACGGATTTAAAGATAAATAATGCACTAAAATCTATGGATAGAAAATTTACTTCTATTCTAATTTCTCATAGAATTTCAACTATAACTAATTGTGATAATATAATTGTGATGGACGGTGGAAGAATAGTTGAAAGTGGAAAACATAATGAATTGATTAAGAAAAATGGAATGTATAGTAAAATTAACGAAATTCAAAGTAAGGAATATGATGTAAGCAATGAATAAAAAGAAAGTTGTAAACATAAATGTTTTTAGAGATTTAATAAAATTTTATAAAATTGAATACAAAAAACTTTATATGCTAATGTTTGTAGTTTTGATTTCTGGAATTTTACAAGCTGTTGTCCCTTTATCTATAAAATTATTAACTGATGATTTTATAACAAAGCAAAATTTAAAAGGTTTCATTTTTGCAGGCATTGGATTTTTCACGCTTGTTATAATATCAACTCTTGCAATTTACAGTTTCTATGTTTTTGGTGGAAAGCTTGAATATCAAGTTTCAAAAGAAATAAGAAAATCTGTTTTTGAAAAAATTGAGAAATTCTCTTTGACAAATATGAAAAAGTATGAAACTGGAGAGTTGATTTCCAGACTGACTTCTGATGTTCAAAAACTTAGTGAAGTTTTTAGCTGGGGAGTCATAGATGCTTGCCATAGTATAATCGTCTTGTTAATTTCTATTTTTGTTATGCTTTATTTAAGTTACACATTGACTTTGATGTTGTTTTTGATTTTACCTGCAATTTACATTGTAACTTTAATTTTTCAAAAAAATATTTTGAAATTTCAAAGAAAGGTAAGAGATTATAACTCTAAAATTATAAGAAGTTATACGGAGTCATTAAGTTATATAAAGACAATTAAAGCACTTGGAATTGAAGAAAAAAAGAAAAAAGAATTTAAAGTTTTTAATGAAAGATATAGGAAATACAATTTAAGATCAATACTTATTTCAGCTATTTTTGTACCTGCAGTTATGTTTGTTGCAAGTATTGGTGTCGGTTTTGCTTTTAATTTTTCATCAATTTCAGTTATGAAAAATGTTATGACCTATGGAGCCTTTTTGAGTTTTTTAACTTATAGTTTTCAAATTTTTGAACCATTTAAAATGCTTGCTCAAATTTTTACTGACTTAAAATCTGCACAAGCATCTGCAGAGAGAGTTTTTCAAATTTTATATGAAGAAGATGAAATTCTTGAAGAAAGAGATAATAACTTGAATTTTGAAGGAAATATAAAATTTGAAAATGTAAGTTTTCATTATTTTGATGATGATAAATTAATTTTAAAAGATTTTAATTTTGAAATAAAAAAAGGAGAAAGTGTTGCTTTTATTGGTAGTACTGGAAGTGGAAAATCTACAATAGTTAATTTGATTTGTAAATTTTACAATCCTACTTCTGGAAATATTTATCTTGATGGAATAAATTACAAAAATATTGATAAAACTAATTTATATAATAATTTAGGATATGTATTACAACAACCACAACTTTTCTCTATTTCTATTAAAGAAAATATAAAATTTGGGAATGAAAATGCAACTGATGAAGAAATTTTAGAAGTTTGTAGTTTGTTGGGAATAGATGATTTTGTTTTTAAATTACCTGATGGGATAGATACGGTCATTGGAGAAAATGGGTATAATATATCAAACGGTCAAAAACAATTAATTTCTTTTGCAAGAGCTTTGATAAAAAATCCAAAATTATTAATATTGGATGAAGCGACTTCTTCAATAGATACTGAAACTGAAAAAATCATTCAAAATAAGATGAAGGATATTTTAGAAGGAAAGACATCTATTATTGTTGCACATAGATTATCAACGATTAAGCATTGTGACAAAATTGTTTTAATTGAAAATGGAAATATTCTTGAACAAGGAACACATTTTGAATTGTTAGCTAAAAAAGGAATTTACTATAAAATGTATATTTCTGAAGAATTAAAAATATAGGGGGAAATTATGAGTAATTGTAGTTCAGGTGGTTGCTCTGGATGTGCTAGTGCATCTAGCTGTGGAGTATCAGAAGAGTTTGAAAGTCTATTGGTTGAACAAAATCAATTTAGTGATATAAAAAAAGTTATTGGTGTTATAAGTGGTAAAGGTGGAGTTGGGAAATCTTTAGTAACTTCTATGCTTGCTACGGGAATGATGAAAAGAGGAAAGGAAATAGGTATTTTAGATGCTGATATTACAGGACCTTCTATTCCTAAGTCCTTTGGAATTGATAGAAAAGCTCAAATCGATGAAAGAGGAATTATTCCTTGTAGAACTGAAAATGGAATTAAAATAATGAGTATAAATTTATTGATCGAAAAAGAAACTGATCCGGTTATTTGGAGAGGTCCAGTTATAGGTGGAGTAATAAAACAATTTTGGACAGATGTGGTATGGGAAAATGTGGATTATATGTTTGTTGATATGCCACCGGGAACAGGCGATGTTCCTCTAACAGTTTTCCAATCATTACCTGTAGATGGAATTATAATTGTAACATCTCCTCAAGATTTGGTTTCTATGATTGTTGAAAAAGCAGTTAAGATGGCAAGAATGATGAATATTCCAATTATTGGAATAGTTGAAAATATGAGTTATTTTAAATGTCCTTGCTGTAATGAAGAAGTAAATATATTTGGCGAAAGTGATTTACCTTACATATCAAGAAAATTTGGACTTACAAATGTTGCAAAAATTCCTCTTGATAAAAAAATACCTGAAATGGTGGATGAAGGTGAAGCAGAAAAATTAGATACTGATTGTTTAACAGATATACTAGATGCAATAGAAAAATTATAGAGAGAACGCGTTAAAAACAAACGCGTTTTTTATGTAGTAAATAAGACTTTTTATAGATTTAAATGGTTCGCGATTTGTAAAATTGAAATTAAGCTATTTTTGTTGTATAATTATTGTAAAATATGGATTAAATAAGAGGTTTTTATGGAGCATTTTAAATTGAATTTGGAAAGTAATTTTAAATTTGATGACATTGTTATAGCTCTAGGAAATTTTGACGGCTTTCATAAAGGCCATCAAAAATTGATTTCTGAATTAAATAATGTAAAATTAAAAAAAGGTTATAAGAGTGCAGTTTTTCTTTTTGAAAATCATACTAAGGATTTAATTTTTCATCAAAATACAAGTAGGATGATGTCTTTTGCGGATAAATTAATAAAACTTGAGGATTTTAAAATAGATTATGTTTTTAGTATTGAATTTTCTGAAAAAATTAAAAATTTTTCTCCAAAAGAATTTTTAGATTTTTTAACTATTAATCTAAATATAAAACATATTGTGGTTGGAAAAGATTATAGATTTTCAAAAAATCGTGAAGGGAATACAGATTTTATAAAGTCATATATGAAAGAAAATGGTTTCTCTTGTACCATTGTTGATAAATTAAGCTATAATAATATTGAAATTAGTAGTACTAAAATTATCGAATACATAAAATCAGGAAAAATTGAATTGGCAAATGATTTGTTGGGAGATGATTTTTCAATTAAGGGAAAAGTAATTCATGGTTTTCAAAGAGGTAGAAATCTCGGTTATCCTACGGCAAACTTGGAGATTTCTTTTAATTATGTTATGGTAAAAGAGGGAGTTTATTTTACAAAAACCATAGTATATGGTAGAGAATATTTCAGTTTTTCAAGTGTTGGGCATAATCCAACTTTTGATAATAAAAAATCCACGATAGAATCTCATATATTTGATTTTCACGAAGATATTTATGGAAAAGATATTGAACTTTGCTTTTTGGAAAGGCTTAGGGATAACATAAAATTTAATTCTGTTGAGGAACTTATAGAACAGTTAAAAAAAGATGAAATTAGATGTAGAGAATTAATAAAAAATATAAAATAGGAGATAAAGATGAAACAAATTTTAGTTACCGGAGGAGCAGGATATATTGGCTCTCATACTTGTATAGAACTTTTAAATGAAGGATATGATGTAGTAATAATTGATAATTTTTACAACTCTAGTGAAAAAGTTTTAAAAATAATTGAAGAGCTTAGTGGTAAAAAATTCAAATTTTACAAAGGCGATGTTAGAGATAAAGAAATACTTAGGAAGATTTTTTCAGAAAATGATATTTATGGTGTAATCCATTTTGCAGGGCTTAAAGCTGTTGGCGAATCAGTTGAAAAACCTATAGAATATTATGATAATAATATTAACGGAAGCATAAAACTTATAGAAGTTATGAGAGAATTTAATGTAAAAAATTTAATTTTCAGCTCTTCTGCTACTGTTTATGGAAAGCCGAAGTCAGTTCCTATAAAAGAAGATTTTTCACTTTCTGTAACAAATCCTTATGGAAGAACCAAATTGTTTTTAGAAGAAATTTTTACAGATTTATATATTTCCGATAATGAGTGGAATATTGTTCTTCTTAGATATTTTAACCCGATTGGAGCTCATAAGAGTGGTAGAATAGGTGAAAACCCTAATGGAATTCCTAATAATTTAATACCATATATAACTCAAGTTGCAGTTGGTAAATTGGACTATGTTAGAGTTTTTGGAGATGACTATGAAACAAAAGACGGAACAGGTGTAAGAGATTATATTCATGTTTTGGATTTAGCTTTAGGTCATATAAAGGCAATTAAAAAATTTGAAGACAGTAAAGCTGTTAGAATTTATAATCTTGGAACAGGTGAAGGTTATAGTGTTTTTGATATGATTAAAAATTTTGAAGAAGTTACAGGTAAAAAGATAAAATATGTAGTTACTCCAAGAAGAAGTGGAGATATTGCAGAATGTTATGCTGATTCTACTAAGGCAAAGGAAGAACTTGGTTGGAAAGCTAAATATGGAATAAGAGAAATGTGTGAAGACAGTTGGAGATGGCAATTAAATAATCCAAATGGATATGAGGATTAAAGAGGTTTAAAAAATGGACACGAAGAGTATTTACTACGAAAATAATATAGTTAAGGCAATATTACATTTTGCAATACCGGGAATTTTAAGTATTCTTATTGCGGAATTATATAATATGGTTGATACATTTTTCGTTGGTAGATATGTAGGAGCCGATTCAATCGGAGCTTTAAGTGTAGTTTTTCCTCTACAAAGACTTGTTATTGCAATTTCTGTTTGTCTTGGAATCGGAGTTTCAAATTTAATTTCCAGAAGACTTGGGGAAAAAAGAAATAAAGATATAACAAAATATACAACAGCTGTAAATGGACTAACTTTACTTATAATATTTGCAGTTACAATTATATCAATTCTGTTTGTTGAGGATATTTGTATGTTTTTAGGAGCTAGAAATGATATACTTATATATTCTATAAAATATTTACGGATAGTTATGTTTGGTAGCATATTTTTAGCTTTTACAACGGTTTTTGGTTATATGAACATAGCTTATGGAAATATGAAAGTCATGTTAATTGCTTCAAGTATCGGAGCCTTAATAAATATAATTGTCGATTATATTTTGATTAAAAACTTTAATATGGCTGTTGAAGGAGCTGCGATTGCCACTATTTCAAGTCAATTTATATCTTTTTTATTTTCACTTGTTTTTGTAAAAAAATTACAGAAAGAAAATAATTTTTCTTTAATTCCAAGACTTGACTCGAAAATTTCATTTAATATTTTAGCAATAGGTTTTTCTTCATTCATAATAGAATTTTCAGATGCTATTTTAATTAGTGTCCTTAATCATTTACTTTTACCCATTGGTGGTAATGATGCAATTATTTTGGTAGGAGTAATTACAAAGGTTTCTATGTTTATGTTTGTTGCAATAATAGGGGTAAGCAGTTCAATTCAACCACTCATCTCTTATAATTATGGAGCAAAAAATTTTGTTAAAATCAAGAAAATTTTAAAAACAGGATTTGTTTTTGTGTTTTCACTATCTACTCTTATATGGATATTTATGAATTATAAGGTTAAACTTATTATAGGTCTGTTTTTAAAAGACGAAAGACTTTTACAAATGGCGACAAATAGTTTTAAATATGTGATTTTAGTTTTTCCAATTTTAAGTTTTTATTACATTTGTATATACTTTTTTCAATCAGTCGGCAAGGAAAAATACAATTTTTTCTTATCAATTTATAGAGAAACACTTCTATATATTCCGATAGTTATAATTATGGTAGGAAGATTTGGTGTTTTAGGAGCATGGATTAGTTATCCGATAGTTGACTTTATTTCTGCTGTAACAGGATTTATCCTGCTTTTAAAAACCGTTAAAAAGATTAGTACTTTTTAGGAGGTTATTATGAATTTAGGTAAAATTAGAAAAGATTTAGAAATTTGTATGGATGAACTTATCGAAAAAGCTAAATTTGAAGAAGGAGACATTTTTGTTTTAGGTTGTAGCACAAGTGAGGTAAAAGGAAAACATATAGGAAAAGATACTGATATTGAAGTAGGAGAGCTAATTGTTGAAACTATAAAAGAAAAGTTAGATAAAATTAAAGTAAATTTTGCTGTTCAATGTTGTGAACATTTGAATAGAGCTTTGGTTATAGAAAAGGAAGTTGCAGTAAAAAATAATTTTGAGATAGTAAGTGTAGTACCACAAAAAAATGCGGGTGGTGGAGTTGCTACTTCTGCATATAAATTATTTAAAAATCCTGTAGTTGTTGAAAAAATAGTTGCAAAAGCAGGGCTTGACATTGGGGATACATCTATCGGAATGCATGTTAAATTTGTTCAGGTACCGGTAAGATTATCAATAAAAGAAATAGGAAATGCGCATTTAACTGCATTAACTTCAAGACCGAAATTGATTGGAGGAAGTAGGGCAGTTTATCAATAGTTAATTGGAGAATATATGTTTGAATTTTTAAAAGATATAAAAGAATTGGAAGACGTAGAGAGTGTCAAAAAGATAAATAAGGGATATTCTAAAGATGAAAAGTTTAAGATAAAATTGAAAAATAAAGATGAGTATTTGCTTTTAAGATTATCTGATATTTCCCTTTATGAACAAAAAAAGGAAGAATATGAAGTTATTTCAAAATTTTCTAAACTAGGCTTTGAAATGTCAAAGCCTATTAGTTTTGGAATATGTAATGATGAAAAGAATGTGTATATACTCTTATCTTGGATTGACGGAGTTGATTTAAGTGATGCACTTTCAAAACTTTCAAAAGAAGAACAATATTTACTTGGAAGAAAAGCAGGGAAAATTCTAAAAGCTATTCACAGTCTAAAAGTTGAGGACAAAAATTTTGAAGACAAGCTTAAAATAAAATTGTTGGATAAAATAGAAAAATATGAATCATCTGATGTGAGAGTTGAAAATGACGATAATTTTATTGAATATGTTAAAAGGAATGTAGATAAAGTTTGTGGAAATTATTCTTATTTACATGGAGACTTTCATCCTTCAAATTTAATTCTAATGAAAAATAATGAGATAGGAGTTATAGATTTTAATCGTTGGGAAATATCTAATTCTTATGAGGAATTTTATAAATTGGAAAGTTTCGGGATAGAGTTTAGTATTCCATACTGTGTCGGACAGATTGACTCATATTTTGAAGATGATGTTCCGAATGAATTTTGGGAAATTCAAGCAATTTATGTTGCTTGTTATACCTTGTATTCAATTAAATGGGCTGAAAAATTTGGAGAAAAAGAAATTCTTGGAATGAAAAGAAGATTTTATAAGACTTTTGAAAATTATGAAAATTTTAAAACAATTATACCTAAATGGTATGCTGATTATCACAACAACAAAGGCTATTCGCTTTAAAACGAATAGCCTTTTTCTATATTATTGTGAAACTCCAAGGTTCCTATTTAGAATAGTTTGGAGCTTCTTTAATTATTTGAACATCATGTGGGTGAGATTCAATAAGTCCTGCACCCGTCATTCTAACAAATTGTGCAGTATCTCTTAAAGTTTCTAAGTCTTTTGCACCTGTATATCCCATACCGGCTCTAATTCCACCAACGATTTGGTAAATTGCATCTGATAAAGTTCCCTTATAAGGAATTCTTCCTTCAATGCCCTCTGGAACAAGTTTTTTACCTTCTTCTTGGAAGTATCTATCTTTTGAACCTTTTTCCATTGCTGCAAGAGAACCCATACCTCTGTATGTTTTAAACCTTCTTCCTTGGTAAATTTCAAATTCTCCTGGAGATTCATCAGTACCTGCAAGCATTGAACCTAACATTACAACATTTCCACCTGCAGCAAGGGCTTTAACAACATCTCCTGAATATTTTAATCCACCGTCTGCAATAATTGTTTTTCCCATTTCTCTTGCAACAGTAGCACAATCATAAACTGCAGTAATTTGTGGAACCCCTACACCTGCAACAACTCTTGTTGTACAGATTGATCCAGGACCTACACCAACTTTAACAACATCTGCACCTGCTTCAAAAAGCGTTCTAGTTGCTTCTGCAGTTACAACATTTCCTGCTATAATATCAAGATTTGGATATTTTGCTCTAATTTCTTTAACTTTTTTTACAACTCCCATAGAATGACCATGAGCAGTATCTATAACTAAAGCATCAACACCTGCATTTACAAGAGCTTCTACTCTTTCAAAAGTATCTGCACCCGTTCCCACTGAAGCTGCAACAAGAAGTCTTCCTTGATCATCCTTTGCTGAATTTGGGTATTTAACAACTTTTTCTATATCCTTAATAGTTATTAAGCCTGTTAAAATTCCTTTTTCATTTACAAGAGGTAATTTTTCTATTTTATGATTTCTTAAAATTTTCGTAGCATCATCTAAAGTAGTATGAGAAGGAGCTGTCACTAAATTTTCTTTTGTCATCACAGAATCAATTTTAACTGAATAATCTTCTAAAAACCTTAAATCTCTATTAGTCAAAATTCCAACTAATTTTTTTTCTTCCATTGAATTTACAATAGGAACACCGGAAATTCTATATTTTCTCATCAAATCTTCAGCTTCTTGAACTTTATGTTCCGGAGTTAAGAAAAACGGGTCATTTATAACTCCACTTTCTGAACGTTTAACTTTTCTAACTTCTTCAGCTTGAAGTTCAATCGGCATATTTTTATGTATTACGCCAAGTCCACCTTCTCTTGCCATTGCAATAGCCATCTTATGTTCTGTTACAGTATCCATTGCAGCTGAAATAATAGGAATATTTAGTTTGATTTTCTTTGTAAGCTGTGATGTTAAATTTACATCCTTTGGTAGAACTTCACTCTTTGCCGGAATTAAAAGTACATCATCAAATGTTAAGCCTTCTTTTTGGAATTTTGTTTCCCACATAATATTTTCTCCTCCTAAATTAAATTATTTACTTTAAACATATTTTTAAAAAAACTTAATTATTATCACAATAAAGTTTATCAAAAAATATATTAACATATATTATACAACAATTTCTAAAAAAATCAATTAAAAATATTAAAAAATAAAAGATTTCACAAAAACTTTTTTAAAAATATTCCTGTGCTTTAAAAATGTAAAAATATATAGCTCAAATTCATGTTAAAAATTCATACTATTTTTTTCTCTGCTATGCTTCATTTGATGTGAAATATAGTGAAAAAATACTTTTAAATATAAAAATTTAATAAATTTTGATTTTTTTTTGAATAAATTTCAAAAAAAAGCTAAAAAATTAATAAAAGGTATTGAAATTTTTTTAAAACTACACTATAATTTAAGTATACTATAATATTATAGTATATATCCAATGGAACAGTACATAATTGGATGTGTTGTTATAGTAAAAATTTTAGGAGGTATATTAGAATGAGAGTAGAAAAAGGATTACTTTATACTGAAGATCATGATTGGGTAAAAGTTGAAGGAAATGTAGTAACAGTTGGACTAGCTGATTATGCACAAGATCACTTAGGAGACATTGTTTATGTTGAACTTCCAGAAGTTGATGATGAAGTTGAAGCAGGTGATTCTTTAGCATCTGTTGAATCTGTAAAGGCTGCAAGTGATATTAATGCTCCTGTTTCAGGAAAAGTTATTGAAGTAAATGAATTATTAGACGATGAGCCAGGTGAAATTAACAAAGATTGTTATGCTGCATGGGTTTGCAAAATTGAAATGACTAATCCAGCTGAATTAGAAAAATTAACTAATGACGCTGATTATGAAGCATCATTATAATAATTTCTTAAAATTATTTTTTAATAAATGCCACTTGTGTGGCATTTATTTTTTTGATAAGGAGGTTTTATGGTAGATAATTCCAGAAATAAAAATTTAAAATTAGGTATTATTTTTATGATTATTTCTACACTTGGTTTTAGTTTTATGCAGATTTTCGTAAAGCTAACATCAGGTAAATTTACACTTATGCAACAAGTTTTTATGAGAAATTTTGTAATGTTAATTATTTGTGCTACATATATAATGATGAGGGGTAGCAGTTTTTTCGGAGAAAAAAGAAATAGAAAATTACTTCTTATGAGATCTACTTTTGGATATATGGGAGTAATTTTTAATTTTTATGCTATAAATCATATGGTTGTTGCAGATGCAGGTATATTACAAAGAACTAGCCCGATTTTTGTGGTTTTAATTGCCTGTTTTTTATTTAAAGAAAAATTTACTTTAGAAAGATTTTTAACTTTAACATTTTCTTTTATTGGAGCCATTTTTGTAGTAAGACCACAATTTAATTCCAGATTATTTCCTGCAATGGTTGCGATGAGTTCTGCACTTAGTGCATCTATAGCTTATATGTGTGTATCAAAAATAGGGAAAACTGAAAAAACGGAGACTATAATTTTTTTATTTTCGTTATTTTCAACTATTTGTAGTTTTCCTTTTATTTTTAATAATTTAAGTATTCCTGATTTGAAGATGTTTATATATTTAATTTTAATTGGGGTTGCATCAGCAGTGGGACAGTTCGGGTTGACTATTAGTTATCAATATGCAAATGCTTCTGATGTAAGTATATTTAATTATTTAGGAATTGTATTTGTTGTTATTTTAGGAAAAGTAATACTTAATGAGTCGGTAAGTATGTATAGTTTAATTGGAATTGCACTCATTTTTTCCATGTCATTGATGTCATATATAGTAAATTCACGAAAGAATATAGAGAAAAAACTATAAAAAAT
Organism: Parvimonas sp. C2; assembly: GCF_035282405.1. NCBI lineage: Bacteria > Bacillati > Bacillota > Tissierellia > Tissierellales > Peptoniphilaceae > Parvimonas > Parvimonas sp. C2. The sequence continues at coordinate 91,288 of NZ_JAYKBP010000002.1, read as the reverse complement.
AGCAAATATTACATTTTTTTAATATTTTTTAGTTTTTTCGTGGGAAAACAGGTCATTTTTTGTAACCATTCTGTAACCTTTGAAAACTAGGGAACTAAAATCCGTAAAAGATTACAAAAATGTTACAAACACTTATTTTGGATTAAAAATATTGTTAAATTTGTAGAATTTTAAAAAAAGTTTTTTGAAAATTTGCAATTTTGTTGACGGCTTTAGAGAAAATCATTATAATGCTATTGTCAGCGTATAGCTGATTAATTTAATTAAGGAGTGATTATTTGAAAAGAGCAATATTTAGAAGTGTTTTAGCATGTTTGTGTGTTTATGCTACATTTTCTGGATTTTCATCTAAATCACTTGCAGACGAAAAGGTAAAAGGATTTGTAATCTCATCAGAGTCCGAAACCAAAACTATTGAAAAAGTAAATAACAGAATTATAGATAACACTAATGGTAGTGCATCTAAAATTTCTTATGTAGTTAATATAAATGATAAAATTAGCTTCAGTTTGGCAGGTTTACTTTCATTAAATAAGGGCGGAGTTGTTATTCCAGTTAAGGATAACAATATTGATGACGTTTCGAAAGCTATTTTGAAAAATAGCGAGCAAGTGTATGTCGTTGGAGATAAAAGTTCAATTTCAGATGATATTTTAAGTGATTTAGACATCAAATTTGAAAGAATTGGTTCTGACAATCCTTCAGAAACGAATTATCATGTAAATAAGTTTTTAGATAATCGTGATCTTTTGGTTGTTGATTCAAGAAATGATTCTGATATTTTAGGGGCTATTCATTATGCACGAATTTATAATATGAATTTGTACATTTATGATTCAACTAAAGAAATTGATGAAAATCTAGTTTCAGAAGTTAAAAATGAAAGAAAAATTTACTTCTACGATGGAGTGAATTCTATTTCAGAAGACTTAAAAGCTAAAATATATAGTTTATCTAAAAAAGATAAAAAAGAAATAAAGAGTTATTCATTGGATGGAAAAGATTTATTAAAAACATTCAAAGATAGATTTTCATTAAGAAAAAATGATAATGTTGTTTTATCAGAAAATAAAAATTTAACAGATATGTTAAGTTCATATATTTTAGCTGATAAGAGTGGATATAATTATTTGTTAATGGATTCAAATTCTATGAACTTAGATGTTGAAAAACTTGTTAAAGAATCTGATGCAAAAAACTTACATTATGTATCAACTGATGAATTGGGAAAATATGTAAATTTCAGATCGTTGTTGTCATCAATAAATAAAGAAGAAGTTACAGGATTTGAAGTTAATGAAACTAAAGGAGAAATCACAGTATCAGATTCAAACACTGACAAAAAAGGTGAAAATGCAGTTTCAGAAAAAGTTACAGTAAAATCTAATGAAAAAATAGTTGATGGAAAAGTTGTTCCGAAAGAAGAAAAAAAGGTAGATAAAAAAACTACTACTGAAAGTTCAAATACTGAATCATCTAGCAATAAAAGTAGTGATGGAAGTTTTGATTATAGTAAAGTTTTAACGATGAATGCTACAGCGTATACTAATGATCCATCAGAAAATGGTGGTTATGGCACAACTAGATTGGGAACTCCTCTTAGATATGGAGTAGTCGCAGTTGACCCTAAAGTAATTCCTTTGGGAACAAAATTATATATTGAGGGATATGGTTATGCTGTTGCAGAAGATACAGGTGGAGCTATAAAGGGAAATAGAATTGACCTTTGCTTTACAAGTAGATCTCAAGCTGCAAGATTCGGAAGAAGAAATGTAAAAGTTTATATTTTAAAATAATGATTAAAAAGGAGAGTTAAACTTAATTCTTCTTTTTTTTATGAATTTTTTATAATTAGTGATATAATAATGAAAATGTTATATAAAAATTTTTTTATTAAAATACGATTGAATTTACATAATGTAAAATTATTTTAACAGTATTATAAATATTTTATAGTCAAATAAAAGGTATTAACAATGCAATTGAATATGCGAATAAGAACAATATATTATTAAAAATAATAGTTGGAGGAAATTAAAAATGATAGTAAAAGCATTTGTATCAGTTTATTTAGGGGATAATATACTAATTATACCAAATATAAGTGATGAAACCGGTTTAAGAAGAAGTCAATATCAGGATAAGATTTATTCATATACAATGTCTAATACAGAATTTGGAAAAGAAATATTATCTAAACTTGAATATTCAGAAAATTCAAAATGTAAAAATTCTAAAAAACATTTTTGGACAATAACAGGAATTAAATCTTATTCTACATTTGGTAAAAAATATAAATTAATACATATTTTTGAGTATGATGATAAAATCGAGATAGAAGTTTGGTATTTTAATGGAAAATTTTATGAGTCAAGTAAAATTCCAGAAGAAACCGTAGAGTTATTGTTACCAATCAATCCGGGAGTGTTGGGAGAAACTGTACGTAATTTAGCATTAAATTCTAAGGATATAGATTTTGAAAATAATTTTAAGAATGGTGGATTTGAAACAGCAGATGAATCAAAAGTCAGTTACAAACTTCTGCCGGATGAATATATAGATATAGAAGATGGACATACAGACGCTTATCAAATATATATTAATGAAGACTATGAAAATAACTATATAGGATTTATGATAGATACTGCATATGAAAGTTTTTCAAGTGAAGATATAAATAAAACATGGACAAGATGGCATGGTGATTTAAAATCTTTTAAGTATAAAGAGACTGATAGCAAAGAATACTATGTAGAAATTTCTGGAAAAAATAAAAAGATAGAAAAACATTCATACTTATATAAAGATGGAGAAGAAGTACTAGAGCTTACATTTGAAATTGATTTAGTAAATACTCCATTAGATTTGCAAGAAAAAATAAAGAAAGATTTTAAAAAATTTGTTAAGTCAGTTAAAGTAGTTAATAAATAACAATAGTAATGAAGTTTTTACATTTGAAAAATTATGAAGAGAAGGAGTTTAATGATTTCTTCTCTTTTAGTATATAGAACATTTTTAGAATAATAACATAAAAATTTAGTTGAACTTATTGAAAGAATATACTCATCTATAGTATAATATAGTTGAATGATTGAAAAATTGTTCAAAAAAATTTTAAAAAATATGAAAAAGGAGATGTGTTATGGCAGGACAAATTAGAGTATCACCAGAAACTTTGCAAATGCGTGCTCGTGAATATGGAAAGGCTTCAAACGATATCACGACAATTTTAAACAATTTACAACGTTTACAAGATATGCTTCGTAGTGAATGGGAAGGACAGGCATTTCAAGGATTCGATAATCAATTTAATGAACTTAAACCTAAAGTTCAAAATTTTGCAGAATTGATGCAACAAATTAATAACCAACTTGATAAGACTGCTCAAGCGATGCAACAAAATGATCAAGCGTTATCACGAAATTTTGGACTTAAGTAGTTTAAAAAATAAGTGGAGAAGGTTGAGGAGTATTCCTCAACCTCTTTTAACTATAAGGGATGAATAGGGGGAATAGTGGTGGATAAAAAAATATTGGTAAGACTAGGTGGACTTCTGCTTATATTCGTATTAATTATTTCATTTTTTGGTATTATTAAACCTAGTTTTATAGATAATAAGGATTCCAACCAAAATAAAAATACAAATTTATTGAAAATAGCGATAGTTAATGAAGACAATGGTACTAAATATAATGGAGAGACAGTTAATATCGCAAATACATTAATTAAGTCATTTATAAAAAGTTCTGGCTATAATGTTGAAGAAGTTACAAGAAATATTGCAGAAAAAGGACTTGAAAATAACACATACCAATTAATGATTATTTTACCTAGCAAATTTTCAGAAGAAAGTTTGGCATTAGAATCAGTTAATCCAACAAAGGTTAACTTTCAATATAAAATAAAAACAGATAAACCTGTTATTTCTAGACAAGCTGAACAAGCTGTTACAATGCTTAAAAGCAAGTTTAATAAGGATTTAATTCGTGTATATTTTTCAAGTATTATTGGAAATTTACAATCATCACAGGATTATGTATCAGACATTGTTGAAAATAATGGGCTTGTTTTAAACACATATAAGACAAAACTTTTAGATCCTTTAAATTCTTATTCTAAATCTTTTGAAGGTTTAGGTACTAATTCAAATAATCTATTAAGTAATTATTCTTTATTTGACAAATTGTTAAATCAATCTAATGAGTCATTTTCTTCAATTATAAATACAAATAAAACTTATGATGAAGAAATACAAAGAATTAAACTTTTACAAGAAGGTTGGACAAAATCTGTTACTGATCGTGAACATAATTTGAAAGCTTACGATGAGTCATTTTCTAAGTTAAGTGTTTATGAACAGTTAAGTAAATTAAAGAAAGTTAATGAACATATTTCTAATAATTTTATAAATTCAAGTGTATGGAAAGAAACAGTAGAAAGAGCTAACAAATTTAATGAACAATTAAAAGGTTTGGTTCAAAAACTTAAGAGTTTAAATGGCGAGATTGATAATACTTTAGATAAATATGATAAGACAATTGCTAATGCAGTTGAAGAGTCTATAAAAAAGGTAGAAGGTAAATTGCTTGACTCTGGAAAAGTAGATATGACTTTGGGATTATATCTTAAAAATTTAAGAAATAAAATGATATCAAAAATAGATGATACTCTTTATAAGAATACCTACTATACAGATGAAGCAATAAATAAACTAGGACTTCCAGAAGAGGATACTAAGTATTTAAAAAATATTAATTCTTTTATAAAATGGTATGTAAAATCAAATGGGAAAAAAGATCCTATATTTAAAAACAGTACAAATATTGGAAAATATCTGATGGATTTAAGAGATGATGCAATCAATACTTTATCAGAAAACAAAGTATTATCTTTTAGAGATATAAAAGGAAAGATTTCTAAATTGTATATTACTGTTCCTAAAAATTATACTTTAAATGTAAAAAATTATTCAGCTAAAAAAGTAGATGATACAACATATGAGATTTCTGTTCCAAATGATGTAGGTACTTCAGTTGATATCTCATATAACTTAAGTGTAGCAGATAAATCTAAAATTGGATTATTGGAATCAGCATCTTTAAAAGGAGAATTAATAACTCAAGAGAATGTTGAAGTGCTAACTGGCAAAGAAGAATTAACTACTAAGAAAGAAAAGAAAACAATTCAGATTAATCCACAAAAGAATATTGAGGTTGAAGTTGAAACTAAGACTATTAAACCCCAAACTAATTCTAAAATTATAGAAAGAAAATATAATGTGTCAGATGATATATCACCATTTAAATCTTATGATAATAAAGCTTCAATAAATGCTTTTTTTAAGGATATAAAGGGATATTTAGGATTATCTTCTCTTGCAAATGCATTTTATGATATTGATCTTCATAAGGGATTTGTAAAAAATGATGAAAATTCATTACTTAAACAAGCTGATATAAAATCACTTAAGACAATAATCATTTCTTTGATTAAGGAAAGTACAATTAATGCTTTAAAATCGGATTTAAAGATTTCTGATAAAGAAATATCTGAGTTTGAGAAAAAAACTATTAATGGCAAAGAATTAGCAGATAGTATAGAATCTTTAAAAAAAGATACAGAAGATTTAATGACAAATTTAAAGTCAGTATTAGTTGAGACTGAAAAAGTTCATAATTCTCTTTTAAATAAGCCGGCTTTTACTGAAAGTGAAAAGAAAGATAATACCGATTTAGTTAATGTAGCAATGGAGATGAATAAGGATTTATCAACATTAATTACAGCAAGTAGAACTTTAATGGACAATACAAAAGCTAATCAGGCTATTTCTAAAGATATAGAAAATACTGTTGAAAAGTTAAATAAAGATGTAGATAATTTAGAAAAGGAAGGTAAATCTCTATCTACTAAAGTGTCTGAGCTTGGTGAAGTTATGAGCAAAGAATATAGCTCCAACGAAGAATTTTTAAAATCTTTTGCATCGGTTTTGAGCAATACAAAAGTAGGTAATAAGAAAAATGAGGCAGTTTATGAATATCTGTCTAATCCAGTAAATGCTTCAAAAATTAAGGATTTAGTGGACGCAAATTTGGATAAGGAAAATATAAGAAAACAAGATAATAGTTTAGGACTTATTATAATCTTAATGAGTTACTTAGTAGGGCTTTCAATTACTTATCTTCTACAACATTCAAATATTGCAATGTTACAAAGACAGTTACAAATTTATAAAAGAATTCAGTTCAGAAATTCAATTGCTCCAATGATGTTTTTGACAATTTTTGCCGGCATAGCAGGAATTATTATTGGAATGATGTCGTCTTATAAATTAGGTATGAATTTTAATGGCTCTTTTATGCTTAGTCTAAGTATTATAGCAATTCTACTTATATTTACTTATGGGACAAATATAATATTATCAAAGCTTAAAAGTTTTGGATTTGTGTTATGTGTTATGATATTGTTATTATATATCCTTTCATCAAATCAATTACTTGAAGATAATATGAATTTTGCTAGAATGATAACAATGTTTTCACCTTTGAACTACAGTGAAAATGCTATAAGTGGATTTATTAGTGGATCAGGTAGAAATACATTAGTTTTATTGGCTTTATGGATAATCGGAATTACCTTAGGTTTCTTAAATATTTTAATATATCGTACTTTAAAGGAGGACAAGGAAATTGTATAAAAAGACTATAAGTCTTATACTAGGGATTTTTTTGTCCTTAGTACTTTCATTTTCAATTGTAAAAGCAAGTGAAGACGGAAAATTAAAAATAGACATGGAAATTCATAAAGAAAAAACATCTAAAGGTATTAACTACTTTGAACAAGATACTGAGTTATCAAAACTATTTTTAGTAGATACAAATGACAATGTTAATAAAGAGAAAGGAAAATTTAAAGCTGGGGAGAATGTGGATAAAAATGAATTATTTACTAGTAAAGTTACTCAGGATTCTTTTGTTCAATCAACTAGATTGCTATTATTTAATTCTAAATTAAATATAAAACCGGCAGTAAATTATCAAATGTCAATTCATGAAAATAAAAACTATATCTCTTGGCAAGCGGTAGTTGTATTGAGTATAGGAGTTATAATTATGATTTTCTCTGTTTATCAAGTTTTTTCAAAAAAGAAAGGAAATTCTAATGGAAAGATATATTAATATAAGCCTAGATTTAAAACCGATTATAAGTAAACAGCTTGATTTTAGAATACCTTCATCGATGAAATTAAAAGAAATATTACAAATAATTTCAGATTCATATCAGCTGGAAATCAGTTTTGATAATCCAAGTATGAGAATAGTTCAAACAGGGAAAATATTGTTAAGTACAAGCACCTTTGAAAGCTTAAAAGATGGAATGTTAATAAAATTAGAAACAATATAGGAAGAGTGTTAAGATGGCAATAGAAAATAAAAAAATGATATTATTAGAAGATATAAAAGGAAATCGAGAAATAGCTTATGCTTTACTTGAAGCTTCTCATCCTCTATTTTCAAACTATAAAATTACAATTGTTGATGAAAGTCTATTATTGGAAAATGAGATAGAGCTTGGGGACTATGATTGGGACAAATTTAAAGATTTGACTACTGAAGAAAAATTACGTAATTTAATTAGTATTGGATTATTGTATGATGAATTAAAAAATTCTAAATATACTTATGAATTGACTCCAGATAATTTAATATTTACAATTAATGGTTCCGTAAAAATACTAAATAGAGGGATAAAAGGTCAAATTATACCTTATGAAAATATTAGCAATGAAGATTTTTTAAATTCTTATAAATGTATGATTATTTCACTTTTGGATTTAAAAACTTACTATGAAGCTTTGAAAAATGGCAAACTACAATTTTATAAAGGAAATCTATTTTGTGAAAATATAAGACAAGCTGAAACTATAGATGAAGTCTTGAAATTGTTAAAAGAGAGATATTTAAATGAAAAGCAAGAAAATCAAGAAGAGTATTACAGAGTAAATAAAAAATCTTTTAAAAAATGGAAAATATCTTCTATAGTTTTTATTTTAACTACTGTTAGTTTAATTATAGCATTGTTATATTTATCATTTTTTTCTTTGCGAATACAAAATAACATTTCATCAATGAGATTATCATTTATTCAAAAAGATTATTCAAATGTAATAAGTTTGTCAAAAAACCAGAATAGTAAATCTTTATCTCAAGAAGATAAATATATTGTTGCTTATTCTGTAATTATGACAGAACCTTTAAGTGATAAACAAAAAAATGAACTAAGTAATATTTCCATGAAGTCAAATGAAGAATATTTACGTTATTGGGTGCTTATTGGACAAGCTAATATAGATGAAGCAATAAATGTTGCAAGTTTCTTAGATGATCCACAGTTGATTATGTATGGAATTACCAAAAAAATTGATGAAATTAAAAGCAATCCAAAATTAAGTGCGGAAGAACGAACAGAAAAAATAAATGGATATAAAACTAAACTTGAAGAATTAAAAAAGAAATATTTGGTTCCTTCATCTGACGAAAATAAAAATAATAAGAAATCTGATGGAAATAAAAATAATGAGGAACCTAAAGATGCTAAAAATTAAGGAGGATAATAATGGTAATATATTTAATATATAAAGATAATTCTTATCCTCTTTACAGTGAATCTCAATATAGGTTAGGTCAAAATGAATTTTGTGATATTATTCTTCCCTTAGATGAAGAGATTATATTGCGAGTAGATGAGAATAAGGTGTATTTGTTGGATGAAGAATATACTAATGGGCTATATAATATAGATTTATCAAATAACATTCTTGTTAGACTACTCATTTTTAAGGAAAATAGATTGTTATTTAAGCCAAAAGATATTCTTTATATATCTGGAAGTAAAGATGCCACAATTCAACTTGAAGGAATTGAAGAGGATATATTATTCAATTTTAAAGATGAAAATTTCATAGAAATTATAAGTGAAAATTCGTTTTTTTTAAATGGACATAGAGCGAATGATATAAAAAAATTTATCGAAAATGATATTATTTTATTTGAGAAAGGATTTGTAATTTCGATAGGTAGAGATTTCATTGATATAGCTTCTAATTTTGAAATCCAAACAAATTTATTACCTTATTTTGAAAATGTAGAAGAAGATAGAGGAAGGGACTTTCATAGGTCTCCACGTATAATTTTAAGAGAACCTGAGTCTAAAGTTACAATTGCTCAGGCACCCGTTGATGATGAATCTTCAAGACAATCGCTTATAAAATTAATTATAACTCCTTTAGCAATGGTTATATTTACAGTAATTATATACTTAATATCAAAAAGCAATGTTATGATTTTTATGATGATGGGAATGTCTTTAATTACAATTGGAACATCAGTACATTCTTACTTTTCTGATAAAAAAACTTTTTCTGTAAAGAAAGAGGAAAAGTTAAAGGCTTATTTAGAGTATTTGGACACTAAGTATAAAGAATTATCAGCATGTAAAGATGAGCAAATACAAGCTCTTACTTACCATTATCCAAATACTGATAAAATTATTGATATGGCTAAAAAAATTGATAGAAGAATTTATGAAAAAATACCAAATGATTTTGATTTTTTAACTTATAGACTTGGAACAGGAGAGGTAAAAGCCAGTTTTCAGATTAATTATACAGAAGCTGAACTTACTAAATATAATAAAGAAGCTGGAGATAAAGTAAAAGAACTACTTAATTATTACCAAACAATAGACGATGTACCTATTCATAATGTGATTGAAGCTCCTATTGGATATATAGGAAATAGAAAAGTGGTCATTGAACAGTTACAACAGCTTATGATACAAATATCAGCTTTTCATAGCTATCATGATATAGAATTTATTCCTATCTTTAGGGAAGATGAATTTGAAGATTGGAATTGGAGTAGATGGTTACCTCATACAAAACTAAAAGCATTTAACTGTAGAAGTTTTATCTATAATCAAAAAACTAGAGATCAGATTTTAACTTCACTTTATCAGATTATTAAAGATAGAAAACATGATTACGAAAAGGACAATGGAAAAGAAAAAAGCTATTTTCCTAAATATATATTCTTAATTACAGATTTGAGTTTTTTATTAGATCATAATATAATGGAATATATAAATGAAGATTTATCACATTTAGGGATTTATTATATTTTTGCTGAAGAAGTTATTGAAAGTCTTTCTGAACATGTAAAAACAGTTGTAGATTATAGAGGAGATAAAAAAGCTAAATTAATTTTACAAAATGGTGAATTTATGAATCAAGATTTTTGCCCACTTGCTAAGATTAGTTTATCAGAAAAAGAAAATTTTGCAAGATATATGGCAGGGATAAATCATATACAAACTCTTAGAAATTCAATACCTGATAGTATTACTTTTCTAGAGATGTATGGTGTCAGTCATGTTGAAGAATTGAACTTACTTGATCGTTGGAGCAAAAATGAAACATATCAGACTATGGAGGTCCCTTTGGGTGTTCGTGGGAGAGATGATATTTTGTACTTAAATATTCACGAAAAAGCTCATGGTCCACATGGTCTTATTGCGGGAACTACAGGTTCAGGAAAATCAGAGTTGGTTCAATCATATATATTATCTCTTGCAGTAAATTATCATCCTTATGAAGTTGCATTCTTGCTTATTGACTATAAAGGTGGAGGTATGGCTAATTTATTTGCTGATTTGCCACATGTGGTCGGAACTATTACAAATTTAGATGGCAATCAAGCAAATAGGGCTTTAATTTCAATAAAAGCAGAGCTTAAAAAACGTCAACGTATTTTCTTAGAAAATAATGTTAATCATATAAATCAATATATGAAACTTTTTAAAGAGAGTAAAGTTACAGAACCTTTACCACATCTTTTAATTATAAGTGATGAATTTGCAGAGTTAAAAGCAAATCAACCTGATTTTATGGATGAATTAGTATCTACTGCTCGTATTGGACGTTCTCTTGGTGTTAAACTTATTTTGGCAACACAAAAGCCAAGTGGAGTAGTAAATGATCAAATATGGTCTAACTCTAAATTTAAAATTGCACTAAAAGTACAAGATGTAGCTGATTCAAGAGAGGTAATAAAAACTCCAGATGCTGCAGAAATTACTCAAACTGGTCGAGCATATCTTCAAGTTGGTAATAATGAGATTTATGAGTTGTTTCAAAGTGCATGGTCCGGAGCAGAATATAATCCTGATGGCGAAAAAAATGCCTATAAAGAAAAGACTATTTACGAAATTACTAACAATGGACAATATTTTCCAATTAATAAGGATTTAAGTGGTTTATCTGCTTCAAAAGAAGTAAAATCTATACCTACTGAATTGGATGCAATTGTAGAAAATGCTCATAAAACTTTTGAATCTTTGAATATTTCAAAAGTTGCAAGTCCTTGGTTACCACCTTTAGCAGATAAGGTTTATGCGAAAGATTTACAATCAATAGACTTTAAAGACTATTGGGAAAAACAAGATGATGATATGGATATACTTGTAGGTTATCAAGATTTACCTGAAAATCAAGAACAGTCACCACTTTATTTTAATATAGATAAGACAGGACATATTTTATTGGTTGGTAGTCCGGGATTTGGTAAGTCAACATTTTTAAGGACATTTGCAGTTGATATAATGCGTAAAAAAACACCTGCAGAAGCACATTTTTACCTTTATGATTTTGGGGCGAATGGGTTAGTTTCTTTATCAGATTTTCCACATGTAGCTGATTATTTTATTTTGGATGAAAATGAAAAAATATTAAAATCTCTTAGAAGATTAAATAAAATGGTAAAAGAAAGAAAAAAAGCATTATCAAGCATAAAGGCTACAAACTTAAAACAATATAATGAACTTTCTAAGGATAAATTTCCTTCAGTATTTTTATTTATTGATGGTTTTGACGGAGTTACAGATTCACCTTTTGGAGATAGACTTTATGATGTTTTAAATGTTATTGCACGTGATGGAGCATCAATTGGAATTTATCTTGTTGTAACCTTATCTAGATTAAATGCTATGAGATTACAGTTACAGACTAATTTTAAAACTAAAATCTCACTCTTCTTATTTGATAATAGTGATTTGTCAGGAGTAGTTGGACGAAGTAATATTTTCTTAGATGAAATTAAAGGTCGAGCAATTACAAAATTTGATAGTATTATTTCTTTTCAAGTAGTATTACCTTATGAAAGTGAAGAGTATAGTGATTATATTAAGTCCATTAATGAAGAAGTTAAAGAAATGAAATCTGTATATACAGGAACTCTACCAGAAAAGATACCTATGCTACCGGATGTAGTTACGACTGAGTATTTATCATCAGACTTTTCAACTGATAATTTTGTATTTGGGTTGGAAAAAGAATTTGTTAAACCAGCATTTTTCAGCTTTAATAAAGCAATTTTAATGGCAGCTGAGGGAAGTGTTTTTATAAATAATTACTATAAAATATTAGACTATAATTTGAAACATTTAGAAAATCAATATAATATGGTAATTTTAGACTTTAATAAAAAAGTTCCTGAAAATCTATTTAAAGGAGCTAATAGATTTGCCGATGTTTCTGAAATATCTGATGTAATTAAAACAATTATTAAAGATTTAAAAGATCGTATAAATCAAAAAGAAGTTGATTACAAAAAATGGTTAATTTTAATTCCAGAAATTTCACCACTTGTAATGTCATCGGGTATTAATGAAAATGACTTTAAATTATTGGTAACAGAAGGATATAAATATGGAGTAACACCAATTTTTGTTGGAGAATATCTAGATCTTGTAAATAATACCTTTGATACTTATGTAAGTATAATAAGAAAATTTGTTAATCAAGTTTTTCTTGGTATTCGTATAAGTGACCAAGTTCATACCAGATATCCATTTATAAATAATGAACCTGCTTTAAAACCAAATCAAGGTTATATTTTATATCCGGATAAGTATGAATTAATTCAATTAACGGAAATTTATGACGATTAATATTCATCAATTTAATATAAATTAATTGTTGAATGTTAAATTTGTTCATATAAATAAAAAACATTAGGAGGGATTTTATGTCTAAAGTAAAATTATTGCCAATTGGAAGTATTGTAATTTTAAAAGGGAGTACAAAAAAAATGATGCTCATTGCACGTATGATTGCAGTTCCTGTTGAAGGAGTTGTTTATCGCTTTGATTACGGAGCTTGTCTTTATCCAGAAGGATTAGTAGGAGATAATTTGATTTATTTTAATGACGAAGATGTTTTAAAAGTAATTCATGAAGGATTTAGTGATGAAGATAATGAAATTATGTTGGAGAATATTTCTAATGTAATAGAAAATACTGATTTACCAAAAGGAAAAGTATCAGAATTAATTAAAAATCAAGAATAGAGGAAAATTTTATGAAAAGTGTAGAAGCACAAATATATGATTTACAATCTAGGATAGATACTTATAACAATACTTTGAATTCAGCTTGTTCAGCAGTTCAGACTCTAGAAGATAAAATTGAGAGATTAAAAGAAACGAAAAAAACTGTAATAGTAATTCAAAGAAATATTAATGATATTAATCGTTCACTGTATGGTAAAAATAATCAACCTAATTGGGAAGGAAACGAAAAGAAAAAATTTGATAAAGATTTTTCTGGTTTTCTTAAAGATTATTATAAATTCCAAAACGAATTAAATCAATATCATGACTCGATTTGCGACGAAATTACTCGATTAGAGAATAGTATGAATGAACAAAATGGAATTATAGGTTGGTGTAAAAGAGGCATTAACAGTATTGGAAATGAATTAAATAAATTATTTCATACTAAGGGGGGTTATTAATGTACAGTGTTATACAATTGCATAATACATTATTTCTTAATCATATTTCAGCTTTAAAAAGTATTAATTCAGAATTTTCTAATGCTAAAACTAAGTTTTATAATTATAAATCTAATTCTGTTGTATTGGATTCGTATAAAGAACATTTTTCAGAACTTTCTGCTCTTATTAATTCCTATTCTTCTTTTTTAGAAAAAGATATTGAGTTGATAAGAAAATCCGGAGAAGAAATCTTTAATTTAGATTCTGATATTGGAAATAAGTTTAATCAAATTACAGGTGAATAGGAGGTTATTGAAGTGGAATATAAAATTCATTTTGAAGATATAACCAATGTTCAAAGAGAACTCTCCAATTCCATAGCAATTTGGAATAATTCAATAAATAATCTTTTAAAAGCAATTAAAAATTTTTCTGATGACTCTTCTCTTAAGGGAGAGACAATGGATAGCATTAAAGTATATCTATATGAAGTTCATGGAACTTTGTTAGTTTCGATGCAAAATTTAATTCGGGATTATGCTTATTCTTACTTGTTATATAAAGATGGGTACTATAATATAGATAGTGATTCCAAAGCAAAGCTCTCTGAACAAACTTTTGTAAACTTAAGGAATGAATTGTCTTATTCTAGAAGTAATTTTGCAAATCAGATAGATTTACTAGTAGCAACAAAAAATAAAGTTTCTGACTTAATAAGTTACAGTGGAAATAGCCATGATACTACAATCAATAACTATAATTTTTTAACTAGTAGCTTAGATATCCTTAATAGCAGAATAGTTTCATATGAGAAATTGCATCAATCACAAGATTTAAAGCTTTTTAAGGAGTTATTGGTATCTACAAGAAATTTCATGGAAAACTATAGCAATAAAGCTCGTGATATAAGCACCTACCAATCAGGAGACTTAGCTAAAATAGACTTTGCAAAAGAATTAGCTATTGCTTTAGATAATTCTAATAGATATCTTTCCAATAGGAAAAATATAATAGAAGAGGCAGACAAAAGAGATAAAGTTAGATGGGAACAAATTTTTGCAAAAGAGAGAAGAAATAAAGGTATAAAAAACTTAATTGTTGGAGGACTTACACTTTTAGTTGGAACAGCAGCAATAGTAGCAACGGGAGGATCAGCAATACCATTAGTAGTTCTTGCTGGGAAAATATGTGGAACAGGAACAGTAGCATATTCAGTATCTAATATGACAGAAGCTGGTCAAGATGTAATCTTAGGCTCTTTAGGAGATAACAAAACTGGAGCTATTAATCCTATAAGAGATACGGTATTTTTAGGAAATGATAAATTGTACCATGGATTAGGACAGATTTTTACAACCGGTTCATCAATACTTATACCAATAGGAAAAACAAATAGTATTGTTAAAGGAAGTATTCAATTTTTAGCAGGAAGTGCAGGAGCATGGGTAGGAGGAAAGGTTGGCTATTATGGACTGAAACAACTTGGATTTTCAGAAGAAAATGCAAGAATTGGACAGTTTCTAGTTTCCATGTTAGGAGCATATTACGGTTCCAAATATGCTGGTAAATTTACCTTGAATAGTAAAGCTATTGAAAAACCAATAGAGGTAAAAGATTATAATAACTGGGAACAAATGAAATTAGATAATCCTGGGAGTGTTACAGAGTTTGTAAAGAATAACAAACCATTAGGCTCTCCAATACCAAAAAATTGGTTTAAAAAGGGTGGAAGTATAAGAATTGAAACTTATAAAAATGGTGACCAAGTATGGATATATACTAACGCTGATGGGATAAGCGTTCCATATGTTCCTAAAATAATAGATGGAGAACTACAAAAAGTAATAGAATTTCCTGAAGAATTTATGTTTGAAGGAAATAAAAAATTAGCTACAGTGAATATTGGAAAATTTACAAAAAGTAGATATTTAGATAGAAAATTGGTTATTGAAGAACTTAAAAAAAGAGGAATTAAAGATATTGATGGTTATGAAATTCATCATACTGCTGATGATGGAGTATTTCAACTTATTAAGAAACAAATTCATGATACATTTTCTCATTATGGAGGACGTTATTATCGTAAAAAAGGAGGCAATTAAATGTTAATATCAAAAAATAAAGTGATTCAAAATGCTTCAAAAATATTAGAAGAAGATTTAAAGATTAAACTACCGGAGGATTATTCTAATTTCTTAGATAAATATAATGGTGGAGTAACATATAATTCGGAAGTGAAAATTGGAAGAAATTGGGAAGATGTTTGCGGATTTAATGGAGTAGGAGAAGTGAATGAAAACTATAGTTTTGAATCAATGAAATCAATGGGTGTCCTAGAAAACTACTTAAAAAGAGGATTTCTGCCGATTGCTAATAATATATTTGGAGATTATTATTGTATATTATTAAAAACAGAAGATTATGGCTCTATATATTTATTGTATCATGATTTATTAGGAAAAAAGAAAAAGATATTTTCTAGTTTTACAGAATTTATAAACAATATAAAGAGTGAGGAAATTGGACATATAGATACAATGGAAGAAAGAGAAAAAATAGCTATAGAAAATGGTTATGGAGATGAAGTTGAATTATTACGTCCAGTTTGGAAAAAAGAAATAGAAAAATTTAGTAAGATTGTTCAAGAAGAGGTAATTTTATAGATTATACTAATTTTTGTAATGACTATTAAAAAACAATAAAAAAGTTGTACTTAATTAGAGAAGAAATTTAATGATTTCTTCTCTTTTTGTATTATTCTTAGATTAATGATATAATAACTTCAAAATAAAAAAGTATTGAAATATTATTCAATTAAATGTAGATATTATAATTTTAAATGAAAAAATTAATTTAAGCATTGATTAAAAAATTATATATTGAAGTGGAATATAAAATTCATTTTGAAGATATAGCCAATGTTCAAAGAGAACTCTCCAATTCCATAGCAATTTGGAATAATTCAATAAATAATCTTATGGAAGCTATTAAAAATTTTTCTGATGATTCCTCTCTTAAGGGAGAGACAATGGATAGCATTAAAGTATATCTATGTGAAGTTCATGGAACTTTGTTAGTTTCGATGCAAAATTTAATTCAGGATTATGCTTATTCTTACTTGTTATATAAAGATGGGTACTATAATATAGATAGTGATTCCAAAGCAAAGCTCTCTGAACAAACTTTTGTAAACTTAAGGAATGAATTGTCTTATTCTAGAAGTAATTTTGCAAATCAGATAGATTTACTAATTTCTAGCAAAAATAAAGTTTCTGACTTAATAAGTTACAGTGGAAATAGCCATGATACTATGATTTCTAACTATAATTTTTTAATTAGTGGGTTAGACACTCTTAATAGCAGAATAATTGCTTATGAGAAATTGCATCAATCACAAGATTTAAAACTTTTCAAGGAGTTATTGGTATCTACAAAAAATTTCATGGAAAATTACAGTAGTAAAGCTCGTGATGTAAGTACTTACCAGTCAGGAGACTTAGCTAAAATAGACTTTGCGAAAGAATTGGCTGTTGCTTTTGATAATTCTAATAGATATCTTTCCAATAGGAAAAATATAATAGAAGAGGCAGACAAAAGAGACAAAGTTAGATGGAAACAAATTTTCGCAAAAGAGAGAAGAAATAAAGGTATAAAAAACTTAATTGTTGGAGGACTTACACTTTTAGTTGGAACAGCAGCAATAGTAGCAACGGGAGGATCAGCAATACCATTAGTAGTTCTTGCTGGGAAAATATGTGGAACAGGAACAGTAGCATATTCAGTATCTAATATGACAGAAGCTGCTCAGGATGTAATTTATGGCTCTTTAGGAGATAACAAAACTGGAGCTATTAATCCTATAAGAGATACTGTATTTTTAGGAAATGATAAATTGTACCATATAACTGGACAAATTTTTACAAAAGGTTCATCAATACTTATACCAATAGGAAAAACAAATAGTATTGTTAAAGGAGGTTTTCAATTTTTAGCAGGAAGTGCCGGAGCATGGGTAGGAGGAAAAGTTGGCTATTATGGACTAAAACAACTTGGATTTTCAGAAGAAAATGCAAGGATTGGACAGGTTTTATTTTCTATATATGCAGGATACAAAGCTTCACAAATTGCTGGTAGGTTTACTTTGAATAGTAAAGCTATTGAAAAACCAATAGAAGTAAAAGAAAACATTACTGATAATCCGAATGTAGCGAAAGGGAATATTCCTGAAAAGCCGGTAGAATTGAGTGATAACATTGTAGAAAAACCTATAGAAGTAAAAGACTTTAATAGCTGGGAAAAATTAAAATTAGATAATCCTGGAAAAGTTACAAAGTTTATATCTGATAATAAGCCAAAAAATGCCCCAATACCCAAAAATTGGTTTGAAAAGGGAGGAAGCTTAAAAATTGAAAAATTTAAAGATGGATCTCAGATATGGAAATATACTGATGCTAGTGGCAAGATTAAAGTGTATAAAAGTTTGACGGTAGACAATTCATTTTTAAAACTTAATACAATTGTAGAGAAAGTAAAATTAAGAGCAAGAATATGGCTAGAAGATAAATTTAAAAGAGGAAAAGAAATTGATGGTTTAAGAGGCAATAACTTAGGGTCTAATTACCCAGTTGTTGATAAATACGATGATGGAGTAGTAACTAGTATAAAAAGTAGGAATTTATCAGATAAGTCTTATCAAAATGGGAAAATATTAGAATATACTATTAAAAGTGATATCAATAAGTTAAAAGATTTTGAAATGGTAGATTGGGCAGGAAAAGAATATGCATCTTTACCTATAAAAATTAGAAATTTAGAGATTGTAGTCCCAAATATATCTCTAAATGAACATCAGATTAATGCAATAAACAAAATGGTTGAATATGGAAAAATTAACGGAGTTAATTTAATAATAGTTGTTGGAGGAAAATAAAATAATGAGTGGAATTACTATTTTTTACAATGAAAAATTTGGATATATAATAGGCTCACATACTAAGCAAGCAAAAACTAATATACCTACTACTTTGGATCAGGTCGAAATATTGGAACCCGCTACTTCAATAGAAAATTTATCAAAATATATGTATAAGGCAATTGAAAAATCATTTAATAATCCAATCTATAACAATGAAATTTTACCTAAGTATTGGACTGTTTCTGGGATTAAATCATTTACAAGTTTTAGTAAAAATTTTTCATCTGTGAAAATCATTGTAGATGATGGCATTTGTAAGTGTTATAAATTAATGTTAGCAACAAAATCAGGAGGATATAAAGTAGATAAAAATTATTACTTTGAATGTCCAAAAGAATTTTTATATAATGAAATAAATAGAATAAAAAGTTTGCTACTTATGGTTAATGAAAATAATTTTAAGAATGGTGGATTTGAAACAGCAGATGATTCAAAAGTTAGTTATAAACTTCTGCCTGATGAATATATAGATATAGAAGATGGACATACAGATGCTTATCAAATATATATTCATGAAGAATATGAAAATAACTATATAGGATTTATGATAGATACTGCATATGAAAGTTTTTCAAGTGAAGATATAAAGAAAACATGGACAAGATGGCATGGGGATTTAAAATCTTTTAAGTATAAAGAGATTGACAACAAAGAATACTATGTAGAAATTATCGGAAAAAATAAAAAGATAGAAAAACATTCATACTTATATAAAGATGGAGAAGAAGTATTAGAGCTTACATTTGAAATTGATTTAGTAAATACTCCATTAGAATTACAAGAAAAAATAAAGAAAGATTTTAAAAAATTTGTTAAGTCAGTTAAAGTAGTTAATAAATAACAATAGTAATGAAGTTTTTACATTTTAAAAGTTATGAAGAGAAGAAATCCCAAGATTTCTTCTCTTTTTGTATTATTTTTATATTAATGATATAATAATGAAAATGTTGAGTGAAAAATTTATGAGAATATTTTTAGTAAATTTACATAATGGAAATTTTTAAATGGGAGGCTATATGTTAATATCAAAAAACAAAGTAATTCAAAATGCTTCAAAAATATTAGAAGAAGATTTAAAAATTAAATTGTCGGAAGATTATTCTAAATTTTTAGATAAGTATAATGGTGGAGTAACATATAATTCGGAAGTGAAAATTGGAAGAAAATGGGATGATGTATGTGGATTTAATGGAGCAGGAGATGTAGATAAAGATTATAGTTTTGAATCAATGAAATCAATGGGAGTTTTAGAAGGCTATTTAGAAAAAGGATTTTTACCAATCGCTGATAATATGCTTGGAGATTACTATTGTTTATCATTAAAAACAGATGATTATAGCTCTATTTATTTATTATATCATGATTTACTAGGAAAAAAGAAAAAGATATTTTCTAGTTTTACAGAATTTATAAATAATATAAAGAGTGAGGAAATTGGACATATAGATACAATGGAAGAAAGAGAAAAAATAGCTATAGAAAATGGTTATGGAGATGAAGTTGAATTATTACGTCCAGTTTGGAAAAAAGAAATAGAAAAATTCAGTAAGATTGTTCAAGAAGAGGTAATTTTATAAATATTATTACTAAAAAATAAGTTTAATTAGAGAAGAAATCATGTGATTTCTTCTCTTTTTGTATTATTTTTAGATTAGTGATATAATAAAAAATAAATAGTCAAATAAATTGTATTAATAATGTAATTGAATGTGCGAATAAGAACAATATAATATTAAAAATAATAGTTGGAGGAAATTAAAAATGATATCAAAAGCAAGCACATCGGTATATGTAAGTGATAATATATTAATAGTTCATAGTCTTAGAGATGAAAGAGGATTATGGGTAAGTCAATATCAAGATAAAATTTATTCATATGAAATGTCTAATACAGAATTTGGAAATGAGATATTAACTAAATTAGAATATTCAGAAAATTCAAAACATAAAAATTCTGAAAAAGATTTTTGGACAATAACAGGAATAAAATCTTATAACACATTTTGTAAAAAATATAAATTTATAAAGATTTTAAAATATGATGATAGGATCAAGGTTGAACTTTGGGTTAGTATTGGGAAAGGATATATTGGAAGTAAGAATCCTAATAATATTGTAGAGTTATTGTTACCAATTAATCCGGAAGTTTTGGGAGAAACCGTACGCAATTTAGCATTAAATTCTAAGGATATAGATTTTGAATGTGGTGGATTTGAAACAGCAGATGATTCAAAAGTTAGTTATAAGCTACTTCCTGATGAATATATAGATATAGAAGATGGACATACAGATGCTTATCAAATATATATTCATGAAGAATATGAAAATAACTATATAGGATTTATGATAGATACTGCATATGAAAGTTTTTCAAGTGAAGATATAAAAAAAACATGGACAAGATGGCATGGGGATTTAAAATCATTTAAGTATAAAGAGATTGACAATAAAGAATACTATGTAGAAGTTTCTGGAAAAAATAAAAAGATAGAAAAACATTCATACTTATATAAAGATGGAGAAGAAGTATTAGAGCTTACATTTGAAATTGATTTAGTAAATACTCCACTAGAATTACAAGAAAAAATAAAGAAAGATTTTAAAAAATTTGTTAAGTCAGTTAAAGTGGTTTAATTATTTACTAGAATGGAGGCCATAAAATGGTAATAGAATTGGTAGCAAAACTTAAAACAGCAGAAGAGTTTTTTGAACAGTTTAAAAGTGAAGATATAAAAATAGAAGAAATATTGTTGGATGCTTTATCAAATTCAAAGCCTGAGGATAGATATAAGATAAGCAAGTTTTTAATTGAGAATGGAGCAAATGTTAATGAGGTAGATTGTGAAGGATATAATGCTTTACAGGTATTATTAGACAGAAGAAATCATGTAATAGAAGAAACTGCAATACTATGTAAGGAACTAATAAAAAGAGGAGTGGATATAAATCATAAGGATAAATATGGACAAGTAGCATTTGTTTATATTATTAGAATGAATAACTTTAGTGATAGTGAATTGGAAGAATTGTATGATGTGTTTTTATCTCAAGATAATTTGAATCTTTTAGATAAAGATAAATTCAATAATACGCCTATTGAGTATGCTGAAGGGCTCCCATACAGAGAAGGTATATATGAAAGGATGGAAAAGTATGTTTCACAAAATAGATAAATTTCATGAAAAGACAGAATTTATCAAAAATGCGGGAGCATGTATAGTTTCTAAAAATATTTTAGAAGGTAAAGGTTATTTAACTTGGATTTTAAGAGAAAAAGGGGCTCATCCATCAGATACAGGATGGAGATTTTTTTTCAAATATAGATACAGATGAGTTTGTAAATAATCCAAAAAATATGGTGGTTTGTGATTTTAATACAGTAGCAGAAATAGAACCAGCAATAATAACAATCTATACTTTACCGGTTGGAACTGATTTACAATTGGTAAAAATAGATGGGAAAATTAAATTTTTTGACAATATAACAGAAAAAGAAATTGACTTGGATTATAAATAAAAGTTAAAAAATAAAAATTTTAATAAAAAGGAGGATATTATGGCAGTTGGACTTAAAATAGATTTTTTATGGTATTCAATTGGCAGTCCTGATTTTCTTCATTCGTTTTTTTCAACAATTTGTGTTAATCTTGAAAATTCAAATTGGGGAAGTAGGTTTCCAACATTGATGAAAGAATTATATCAAGGGAAATTAAAGCATGAGAATATTGATTCTGCAATTCGGGAATTAAATGAAATTGAATTATTATTTAAAAAGCTTGGTACTAATAAAGTAGTTTGGGATATAGATAATCTCAAATTATCACCGCCTTGGCGAGATAATATCAGTTCTGATATTCATAATCTATCAGAGTACTTTTGGACTAGTGATGGATATAATCTTTTTGAGATAATAAGAGAAGCGTTAGAAGAAGGGAAAAAAGAACAAGTAGATGTTGAACTTAAAAGTATCTAATGACTTTTGTTGGATTTAGATATTTGAAATTGAAATAGTGTAAATATAAGGTTAATATATTTTAGTTTGAAAAACTCTTTTCAAAAAATAGTTATTTTTTAATTTAGGATATATTTAAAAACTAATATTGAGTAAGATTAAATAAAACAGGATAAGGAGATAAAAAAATATGGAGAATATTGTTCATCTAAAAGAACCGGTAATTCATGAATTTGATTACGATGAAGAAATAGCCGGTAGTTTAAAAAGTATAGATTTAAATATAAAATATTACAAAAATGAGGAAATTTTAGAGAAACTTATTAAAAAATATATTGATGAATTATATAATTTTAACGGGAAATTTTTGGGAGATATAGAAATATTTCCTGAACAAATACAACGTAAAGTATTACATATGATTGTTCCAAATATTAAACTAAGTGATTCACAAATTAAAGCTATAAATTCGGCGTTGGATTATGCTGAAAGTAAAGATATATATCTTAATATTATAGTTGGAATAGATTAGGAGGAATATAAAATGAAAATATATGCGACTGTATCAGTATTTAAAAATAAAAATTATATAATTTTTCATAAAGTAAATATTGATAACAGATGGATAACACAAAATTCAACTGATATTCATCCGATAGAAAATGAAGAATATGGATTAGGATTGAGCGTATTATCTGCTTTAGATAAATCAGGAAAAGGGATATTAAGTTATAGTAATGAAAATTATTGGGAGACTCTTGGGTTTAAAACATTTGGTTCTTTTTCAAAAAATCACGATTTGGTCAATATTCTAAAATTTAATAACTTCTATCAAATAACACGTTGGAAAAAAGATAGAGGTGGATATATTCCTGATAGTAATATAGAAAGTATAGAATTACCATTAAATGCTACTGCTAAGGAGATTGAGGACGGAATAAAAAAACTTCTTGAAGTAAGATTAGAAGAAACAGAAATTTGTTCTTTAGAAACTTTAAATGATTCAAGAGTTGAGTATAAAGTTCTAGATTTTTCTAATTATATTGATAAAGGTGATGCACATACAGATGCTTATCAAGTATACGTTCATGAAGAATATGAAAATAACTATATAGGATTTATGATAGATGAAGGATATGAAAACCAATCAAATACTAGCGTAAAAAAATTATGGGGAAAGTTGTTTCGTGATTCTTTAAGTGAAAAAATAAAAAAAATATGGACAAGATGGTATGGTGCTTTAAAATCTTATGAGTATAAAGAGATTAAAAACAAAGCATATTATGTACAGATTATTGGAAAAACAAATAAAATAGAAAGACATTCTTATTTGTTTAAAGATGGAGAAAATTTTTTAGAGCTTACATTTCAAATTGATTTAGTTGACACTCCATTAGATTTACAAGAAATGATTAGAAAAGATTTTATTGAACTTGCTGAATCGGTGAAAATATATCATTAGTGAAAGGTAATTATTTCTTATAGGCTTTATTCAAAATGAATATTAAATTTAAGTCTTTATAAAAATAATTTTTTGTAAATTAAATATTCTATTATGGAAAGGTGGATTAAATGAAAATAAGAGATAATGTTATTGAGAAAATAAAAAATATTGAATTTTTAAAGGACAATAGAAGTACTAATATTCCAATTATTTTATTGAATGATATTGAAACTGCTGAAAATAATATTAATAGTATAAGTTGGGGAAATTATTTTCTAGAAAAGCGAGGAGATTTTACAGTATATTTATTTAAAAATGAACCAGATATTTTTAAAGAGTGGAATAATTTAGCAGAAGATGCTAATAATAGAATTGGAGCTTTTGTTGAAGAAAAATTATATAATTTGGTTGAAAATAAAAAAATATCTAAATCTATGGTTCCTAAAATATTATATGATATGGTTACTTTATCAATTTACTTATCATTAAAGCAAGAAAAAGCAAATATAGAGTCAGTTTTTTTGAATGAGTTATATGAATTATATCAGTCTGGATATATTCCATGTGGACGTTCAAGAGGAAAGTACAAAGTGTTATAAGGAGAAACAATGGAAATACAAGTAGATAAAACATTAAAAATGGTTGATAAAATAGTTAATAGTATAACAGTAGATTTAAATGATGAAATGCAAAGACAAATTCTTTCGGGATATATTTTTGGAGTATTAAATGGATTAGCTTATGAAGAGTCTGTATCTGCACTGGATGTTAAAGCAATTATGATTCGTATTGCTATTGAAAAGTTAAATTATGAGACAAAAGTAGCTACAGAATTGGTTGATTTTTTAATCGAATCAACTAGGAAAGAATTTCATCCTACAATGAATGCTATCATTCATAGAGGTATTTCAGCATATTATTTGTATTTAGAAGAAAAATCTGATGATATAAAGAAAGACTTTGATGATATTATTACTGTTATAAAATCTTCATAAAGTGATTATAATATATTTAAAATTTTGAGAAGAAATCACACGATTTCTTCTCTTTTTGTATTATTTTTATAATAATGATATAATAGTGAAAATGTTGAGTGAAAAATTTATGAGAATATATTTAGTAAATTTACATAATGGAAATTTTTAAATGGGAGGTTATATGTTAATATCAAAAAATAAAGTGATTCAAAACGCATCAAAAATATTAGAAGAAGATTTAAAAATTAAATTACCAGAAGATTATTCTAAATTTTTAGACAAGTATAATGGGGGGAGAACATATAAATCAAAAGTAAAAATTGGAAGAAATTGGGAAGATGTTTGTGGATTTAATGGAGCAGGAGATGTAGATAAAGATTATAGTTTTGAATCAATGAAATCAATGGGAGTTTTAGAAGGCTATTTAGAAAAAGGATTTTTACCAATCGCTGATAATATGCTGGGAGATTACTATTGTTTATCATTAAAAACAGAAGATTATGGATCTATATACTTATTATATCATGATTTACTAGGAAAAAAGAAAAAGTTGTTTTCTAGCTTTACCGAATTTATAAATAATATAAAGAGTGAAGAAATTGGACACATAAAAACAATGGAAGAAAGAGAAAAAATAGCTATAGAAAATGGTTATGGAGACGAAGTTGAAATGTTGCGTCCCGTTTGGAAAGAACAAATAGAAGAATTTAGTAAGATTGTTCAAGAAGAGGTAATTCTGTAAAATAATTTTTTAATTTATAGTAGTAGCCATTACTTTTAAAGGTTTAAAATATTATAAGATAAAGAATAATTGGAGGAGAAAAAATGACAGATGAAGGAAGAGTATCAGTTTTTTGGGGCGAAAATATTTTAATAATACCGCTTTTAAGAAGTGAATTTGGTTTTTGGGTAGCTCAATATCAAGAAGAAATTTATTCACTTACAATGTCTAATATAGAACTTGGAAAAGATATATTAACTAAATTAGAATATTCAGATAATTCAAAAGGTAAAAACTCTAAAAAAGATTTTTGGAAAGTAACGGGAATAAAATCTTACAACACATTTAGTAAAAAATATAAATTAGTAGGTATTTCAAAATATGATGACAAGATTGAGGTTAGACTTTGGGTTTATGCTGGAAAAGGCTATAGTGGAAGTGAAAATCCAAATCATACTGTAGAACTAACATTACCAATTAATCCGAAAGTATTGGGAGAAACTGTACGTAATTTAGCATTAAATTCTAAGGATATAGATTTTGAAAATGAATTTAAATATGGTGGATTTGAAACTGCAGATGATTCAAAAATTAGTTATAAACTTTTACCGGATGAATATATTGATATAGAAGATGGACATACAGATGCTTATCAAATATATATTCATGAAGATTATGAAAGTAATTATATAGGATTTATGATAGACAGTGGATATGAAAGAGTAATTAATTCTGTCATAGAAAAATTATGTGAAAAGTTGTTTTATAATACTTTGAATAAGAAAATAAAAAAAACATGGACAAGATGGTATGGACCTTTAAAATCTTATGAGTATAAAGATGTTAATAATAAAATGTATTATGCACAGATTTTTGGAAAGACAGATAAAGTAGAAAAACATTCATATTTATTTAAAGATGGCGAAGAAGTTTTAGAGCTTACATTTGAAATTGATTTAGTAAATACGCCACTAGATTTACAAGAAAAAATTAGAAAAGACTTTATTGAACTTGTTGAATCGGTGAAAGTAATTTAATTATTTACTAGAAGGGATGTCATAAAATGGTAATAGAATTAGTAGCAAAGCTTAAAACAGCAGAAGAGTTTTTTGAACAGTTTAAAAGTGAAGATATAAAAATTGATGAAATATTGTTGGATGCTTTGTCAAATACAAAGCCTGAGGATAGATATAAGATAAGTAAATTTTTGATTGAGAATGGAGCAAATGTTAATGAGATAGATTGTGAAGGATATAATGCTTTACAGGTTCTATTGTCTGCTCGATTGCATATAATAGAAGAAACAGCAATGCTATGTAAGGAACTGATAAAAAGAGGAGTGGATATAAACCATAAGGATAAATATGGACAAGTAGCATTTGTGTATATTATTAGAATGAATAATTTTAGTGATAGTGAATTGGAAGAATTATACAATTTGTTTTTATCTCAAGATAATTTGAATCTTTTAGATAAAGATAAATTCAATAATACGCCTATTGAGTATGCAGAAGGGCTCCCATACAGAGAAAGTATATATGAAAGGATGAAAAAGTATGTTTCACAAAATAGATAAATTTTATGAAAAGACAGAATTTATTAAAAATGCTGGAGCAAGTGTAGTTTCTAAAAATAAAATGAATTGACACAAATGATAATAATTTTTAAAATGGAGGCTATATGTTAATATCAAAATTTAATTCAGTAAATAATGTTGGAGAACAAGTAGAGAAAAAGTTTAATATAAAATTACCTTTGAGTTATATTAAATTTTTAGATAAGTATAATGGGGGGGGATACTTATAAAACAAAGGTAAAATTTGGAAGAAAAAAAGATGATATTACAGCATTTTATGGTTTAGGAGAAACTGATGGGACTCATAGTTTTGAAAAATTAGAACATTATGGAGTAATAGAAAGATTATCAAAAAAGAAATTATTTCCTATTGCAACAAATAGTGGAGGAGACTACTATTCAATCAGTTTAGATGAAAATAATTATGGTGAGATATATCTATATTATCATGATTTACTAGGAAAGAAGACTAAAGTAGCTACTGACTTTATTGAATTTATTAACAATTCAAAGAGTGAGGAGATTGGGCATGTAAAAACTATGGAAGAAAGAGAAAAAATAGCTATAGAAAATGGTTATGGAGATGAAGTTGAAATGTTGCGTCCTATTTGGAAAGAACAAATAGAAGAATTTAGTAAGATTGTTCAAGAAGAGGTAATTTTATAGTTTTTTAAGAGCTTTATATATTTGTTGGAAGGAATTAATATAATGAGTGGAATTACAATTTTTTATAATGAAAAATTTGGATATATAATAGGGTCTCATACTAAGCAAGCAAAAACTGATATACCTACTACTTTGGATCAGGTTGAAATATTGGCACCTGCTGTTTCAATAGAAAATTTATCAAAATATATGTATAAGGCAATTGAAAAATCATTTAATAATCCAATTTATAACAATGAAATTTTGCCTAAGTATTGGACTGTTTCTGGGATTAAATCATTTTCAAGTTTTAGTAAAAATTTTTCATCTGTAAAAATTATTGTAGATGATGGTATTTGTAAGTGTCATAAATTAATGTTAGCAACAAAATCAGGAGGATACAAAGTAGATAAAAATTATTACTTTGAATGTCCAAAAGAATTTTTATATAATGAAACAAATAAAATAAAAAACTGGCTACTTATGGTTAATGAAAATAATTTTAAGAATGGTGGTTTTGAAACTGCAGACGATTCAAAAATTAGTTATAATCTTCTACCGGATGAATATATTGATATAGAAGATGGACATACAGATGCTTATCAAATATATATTCATGAAGAATATGAAAATAATTATATAGGATTTATGATAGACAGTGGATATGAAAGAGTAATTAATTCTGTCATAGAAAAATTATGTGAAAAGTTGTTTTATAATACTTTGAATAAGAAAATAAAAAAAACATGGACAAGATGGTATGGACCTTTAAAATCTTATGAGTATAAAGATGTTAATAATAAAATGTATTATGCACAGATTTTTGGAAAGACAGATAAAGTAGAAAAACATTCATATTTATTTAAAGATGGCGAAGAAGTTTTAGAGCTTACATTTCAAATTGATTTAGTAAATACTCCATTAGAATTACAAGAAAAAATAAAGAAAGACTTTACAAAATTTGTTAAGTCAGTGAAAGTAATTAAAAAATAGAATCGAAATTATTAAAGGAAGAAATTGAAAAGATTTCTTCTTTTTGTTTGAATATTATTAAATATTTGTTGAATTTAGATAATAGACAAGGATTTTTAAATATGATATAATAGCTTTGGCAAAAATATGATTAGATATCTATTTTATTATAATATTGAGAATAAATATTTTAAGATAATTTTTTAGAAATTTAAGCAAATTTTTAGAAATAAAATATAGATAAATTTATTTTTTGCTATTTTATTATTTGGAGGAAATATATGTTCGGTTATTCGAAAAAAGAATTGAGTTGGATTTTATATGATTGTGCGAATTCTGCTTATTCTATGGCAATTACTACCGCATTGTTCCCGGTTTATTTTGGAATGGTCGGTGGAAAAGAGATGGATTTAGGATATTATAATTCATTTGCCAGCATTATTATTGCAGTTCTTAGTCCGGTGCTTGGAACAATAGCTGATTTTAAAGGTATGAAGAAAAGATTATTTACAATTTTTTCACTTTTTGCAATTTTTTCAACATTATTTTTATCTTATGTAGGAGAATTCGGATTACCTTTATTAATGTTTTTTTACATTTTAGGATGTATAACTTTTGCAGGATCAAATATCTTTTATGATGCATTTTTAGTTGATGTAACACATGATGATAGAATGGATAAAATTAGTACTGCAGGATTTGCCTATGGATACATAGCAAGTGTAATACCTTTTATGTTTTGTTTAGGAGCTGTTTTGATTTTTGGAATGAAAAAGCCTTTAGGCTATCAAATTGGCTTTGCTATAACAGCTCTTTGGTGGTTAGTACTTACAATTCCAATGTATAAAAATGTTGACCAAGTATATGGGGTAGAGCCTGTTCCCAATCCTGTTAAGGAAAGTTTTGGAACAATTCTTCACACATTAAATAATATTAAAAAGAACAAAGTTGTTGTTATCTTTTTATGTTCTTACTTCCTTTATATTGATGGAGTAGATACAATTATAAAGATGGTAATACCTTATGCTAAATCAGTTTTAGATGCAGAAAAATTTGATATACTTTTTCTTTTAGGAATTTTGATTTATGTTCAAATAATAGCATTCCCTTTTGCTATCATTTATGGAAGATTAGCAGAAAAATTTGGAACTAGAACCATGATTAAAGTAGGAATTATAACATATATGGTTTCTGTAATGTTTGCTTATTTTATGAGTAATTTAGTTCATGTTTTTATACTGTCAACATTTATAGCGTCTGCTCAAGGTGGAATTCAAGCATTGAGTAGAAGTTATTATGCAAAGATAATACCGAAGGAAAATGCAAATGAATTTTTTGGATTCTATAATATATTTGGAAAGTTTGCAGCTATAGTAGGACCATTTATTATGAGTTTTATAACTACAGTAACACATAACCCAAGATATTCAATTCTTGGTATAATTCCATTATTTGTTGTTGGTTATATAATAATGTTACAATTACCAAAGGAAGAAAAATAATGATTTTTAAATTTGATTCAAAAAATACTTGGAAAATTAAAAGTGAATTTAAAAAATGTAAGTTTGATATTGATTTTGAAGCTTTAAAGAAAAAAGAATTAGAAATTTTGAAAAATTTTATTTCTTGCTGTGAAAAAATGAATTTGACTTATTATATAAGCTATGGAACTCTACTTGGTGCAATTAGACATAAAGGTTTTATTCCTTGGGATGATGATATAGATGTATGTATGCCAAGAGGTGATTATGATAGATTTATAAAAGAGGGTAGTGAATATTTACCTGAAAATTATTTTATTCAAACGATGGAGTCAGACCCGAAATATGCATTAAATTTTGCAAAACTTCGTGATAGTAACACAGCTCTTTTTGAAAAACATGTATTAGATGTAGATATTAATCATGGAGTATTTATTGATATTTTTCCTGTTGATGGATATATTAAAGGTCAAAATAAAGTTTTGGATTTAAGAGTTAAAGAAAAACCTGTTTTTGAAGAGGCAGATACTAATGCTTTTTCAAATGCATTAAGTGGTTTTAGCAAGAAATTTGTGTATAAATTAAGTGAAACTATACCTAACAAATTAAAGATTGATCTTTCAAAAAATTCTATCCCAAAAGATAATCCTAAATTTGAGGACTGTGAATATGTGGCATGTTTGGTTGACAGTTTTTATATAATTCCTTTCAAAAGAGCTTTATTAGGAAAAGGAAGAAAGGTCGATTTCGAAAATATCAAAGCTAATGCTCCTGAAAATTACGATGAATATTTAAGAGTTTTATATGGAGATTATATGAAATTGCCTCCAGAATCCCAAAGAGAAAATCATCATAATTTTCATTTGGCAGATGTAAATAAAAGTTTCAGAGAATATCAAGAAAAAATTTAAGCTATGAGTAAAAACATAGCTTTTTTTGATTGTTTTGTAGAATTTTTTTGAATTTTTTGATATAATAGTTACAGTTTTGCACTATTTACTAATTTTTTGAGTTAAAAATAGTGTAAAATAGTTTTTAAAAACGAAAGTTATAAGGAGGTGTATTATGAAAGAAGTTGTTGATAAACTTGTTGAATGGCTTAGAAATTCCGTTAAGGAAGCTGATTGTAAGGGGATAGTCTATGGACTTAGCGGTGGAGTTGATTCAGCTGTTATTGCAGCACTTTCAAAACTTGCCTTTAATGACGAATCTTTAGCTATAATGATGCCAATAAATAGTTCCAAAGAAGATGAAAAAGATGCTAAATTGGTTATTGATAAATTTAAACTTAATGCAATAAAAGTTGATTTGTCTAAAACATATTCTGTTTTTGCAGACTCTGTGGAAAAGGGAGATAATTTAATGGCTTATGCGAATGTTAAGCCAAGACTTAGAATGACAACTTTGTATTATTATGCACAATTAAAAAGATATTTAGTAGTTGGAACAAGTAATAAATCAGAATTTACTGTTGGATATTTTACTAAATATGGGGATAGTGGTTCTGATCTTATGCCACTTATAGATTTTACAAAGAAGGAAATTTTTGAACTTGCAAGATTTTTGAAAGTTCCCGAAAAAATAATTCAAAAACCACCAAGTGCAGGACTTTTTGAAAATCAAACAGATGAAGATGAAATGGGCTTTTCTTATGATGATTTAGAAAAGTTTATTAATAATGAAAAATTAGATAAAAAAATAGATGAAAAAATAAAAAGAATGGTAAAAATTTCGGAACATAAGAGAAATTTCGCCAAAGGATTTAGGAGGTAATTATGTCAGGACATAATAAATGGAGTACGATTAAACATAAAAAAGGAAAAGAAGATGCAAGAAGGGGAAAAATATTTACAAAACTTGCTCGTTATATAATTGTTGCAGTTAAAGAGGGGGGAGCAGATCCTGAATATAACCCTGCTTTAAAGACTGCAATAGAAAAAGCTAAAGCTGAAAACATGCCTAATGATAATATTGAAAGAGCATTAAAAAAAGGTGCTGGAGATGGAGATTCCAGTAACTATGAAACTATAATCTATGAAGGTTATGGACCTGAAGGGATTGCGGTTGTAGTTGAATGTTTAACAGATAATAGAAATAGAACTGCTGCAGATGTAAGACATGCTTTTGATAAACATGGTGGAAATTTAGGACAAAATGGTTCAGTTTTATTTATGTTTGAGAAAAAAGGTGTTATTGTAATTTCAAGAGATCAAGCAGAGGAAGATGATTTAATGGAC
Source organism: Parvimonas sp. C2 (assembly GCF_035282405.1). Lineage (NCBI taxonomy): Bacteria > Bacillati > Bacillota > Tissierellia > Tissierellales > Peptoniphilaceae > Parvimonas > Parvimonas sp. C2. Next base: position 58,480 of record NZ_JAYKBP010000002.1, on the reverse strand, counting down.
TTTGCTTTAGAAAACGGAGCTAGTGATTTTGAATCTGACGAAGAAGTTTATACTATTTATTCAGAAGTTTCAGACTTCATTACTTTAAGAGATGCACTTCAAGAAAAAGGATATACTTTTAGTGCTTGTGATTTGGAATATGTTCCAAGTAATAATTCACAGATTTCAAATCCTGAAAATATTAAGAAAATGGTTAAGATGATAGACCAACTTGAAGATAATGACGATGTTCAAAATGTTTATCATAATTGGGATATACCAGAAGATTTAGATGTAGAATAGTATGAAAAAAATATTTGCTTTTTTGATTTCTCTAAGCATAATTTTATTTGTTTTATTATATTCGATAGATTTTATGGCTAAGGATATTTCTTACTATAATAATTTTCACAATGAATATAAAATTGAAGAGGAGTCAGGGCTTTCTAAAGAATGGATAGAATGTGCGAGTAATTCACTGGTTGAATTTATTAAAAGTGGAAATAAAGAAGTTTTAAAAAATCATTTTAATAAAAAAGAAATTTCTCATATGGAAGATGTATATAAACTATTTAAACTTGACAGAATAGTTTATACATCTTTGTTTATAATTACTTTGCTGGTAGTTATATATAAATTATTTAAAAAAGACTTTTTATTCTTTAGGTATATAAGAAAGTATATTTTAATAACTTATATATCTGTAGTTTCTTTTTTAGGAATATGTTCTGTTTTCTTTTCTGAAAGTTTTATATATTTTCATAAACTATTTTTTAATAATGATTTATGGCTTTTGGATTATAAAACAGACTTAATGATAAGAATTTTACCGGAAAAATTTTTCTTTGTTTTATTTTTAAATGTACTTGTATTATCTACGATATGTATTTTTTTAATTTATATTTTTCTTAAATTTAAAGATTATGAATATAATTAGGAGGAAATATGGAAGTAAAAATTGATAGGGTTGCTTTTAGACTATTTGGAATAGATATAATGTGGTATGCCATTATTATTTGTTTTGGCATTATGGCTGGACTTTTTGTAGCAACAAAAAACTCCAAACTTAGAAATATAGAAGAGGATGAAATTTCAAACCTTTTGCTCTTTGCTTTACCTATTAGTGTAATTGGAGCAAGAATATACTATGTAGTATTTGAATGGGAAAATTATAAAGGTAATTTTTTATCTATGATTAATATTAGAGAAGGTGGACTTGCAATATACGGTGCTGTAATTGCAGCTGTTATTGTAGTTTACTTTTTTGGTAAATATAAAAAAATTGATTTTAGAGATTTAGCAGATGTTTGTGCGCCAGGATTAATACTTGGTCAAGCAATTGGAAGATGGGGAAATTTTATAAATCAAGAAGCTCATGGAACTGAAACTACATTGCCTTGGGCAGTTATCATAGATGGAAAAAAATATCATCCAACATTTTTATATGAATCTGTTGGGAATTTATTGATTTTTACATTTTTAATGATATACATGAGAAAATACCAAAAGAAAAAAGGAGAAATTATTCTCTTTTATGCAATTTTGTATGGAATTGTGAGATTTTTTGTTGAAGGCTTGAGAACGGACAGCCTTATGTTTTTAGGATTTAGAGTTTCACAAGTTTTATCACTTGTAGGTGTGCTTGTTGGGACTATTCTTTTCTTTTTAAATAGAAAATATGGAAAAGATATTTAAAAATTTATAATTTAATACTTTTATTTTAAAAATGTTAACTACATGGATTTAATCTATGTAGTTTTTTTTATAAAAAATATTAAATTTTTTAAAATTTTTAAAGTTTTTTTGAAAAAATCCCTCCACTTTTTATAATTATTTTTAATAACATTGAAAATTACAAGTTTATTAAAAAAATAAATAAAAAATTTTTTAACAAAAAGGGTTGCAAAATATGCAAAAATAGTATAAAATATAAGTGTGATAAAAAATGTGGTTCAATATGGAGTTAAATGGAGTTAGTTTTTTAGGAGGTGATGGCATTGTTTATTGGAGATTTTCCACATACTTTAGATGATAAAGGCAGATTGATTATGCCATCAAAATTTAGATATGAGTTAGGAACTAATTTTGTAGTAACTCGTGGACTTGAAGGTTGCTTATTTGTCTTTACAGAAAAAAAGTGGGCTGAATTTACGGAACAACTTAACTCAAAAGGATTCAGTAAAAAAGATGTTCGTTCAATTACAAGATTTTTTTGTAGTTGTGCAATGAATGCAGATTTAGATAAACAAGGAAGATTTTTAGTAAATAAAAATTTACGTGAATTTGCTGAAATTGAAAGAGATGTAATGATTATTGGAGTTTCTGACAGAATTGAAATTTGGTCCAAAGAAAAATGGGATAAATACAGCGAAGCAGAATATAGTGATGATGCTATTATGTCTGAAATATTTGATGGTCTTGATTTTTAAGGAATTTATTTATGGAATTTAATCATATACCGATAATGTTAGATGAAGTAATAGATAATTTAGATATTAAACCTAACGGAATATATGTTGATTTAACTGTTGGTGGTGCTGGCCATTCAACAGAAATATTAAAAAGAATAAAAAATGGAAAACTCATTTGTGTTGATCAGGATGAAGAAGCTTTGGCAGTTGCCAAAGAGAGACTTTTAAAAATTTCAGATAATGTTTTATTTTATAAAAGTAATTTTGAAAATTTTAAAGAAATACTAGATTACTTTGAAATTGATAAGGTTGATGGTGTTTTATTAGATATCGGTGTTTCTTCATATCAAATAGATAATGGTCAAAGAGGCTTTTCTTATATGATAGATGCTCCATTGGATATGAGAATGGACAGGGAGCTTAAAAAAAGTGCCTTTGATGTTGTAAATTATTATAGTTCTGAGAATTTAGAATATATTTTTTATAACTATGGCGAAGAAAAATGGACAAAAAGAATTTTAGAATTTATTGTTAATTATAGAAAGGAAAAGTTGATAGAAACTACCTTTGAATTAGTTGATATCATTGAAAGAGCTATTCCAAAATCGGTTAGAGCTAAGGGGGGACATCCTGCAAAGAGAGTCTTCCAAGCTATAAGGATTGAGGTTAATAGAGAACTGGAAGTTATTAAAAAGGTGATTCCAGACATTGTAGAAAAACTAAATGAAGATGGTAGATTATGTATTATAACTTTTCATTCTTTGGAAGATAGGATTGTTAAAGATTCGTTTAAAGAGTTGGCAAGAGGTTGTATTTGCCCGAAAGAATTATATGTTTGTGTTTGTAATAATAAACCAAAAATAAAAATCTTAACTAAGAAACCTTTAGTACCTTCCAAAGAAGAAATGAATGAAAATCCAAGATCAAAAAGTTCAAAATTGAGGGTTTGTTCAAAAATTTAGGAGGATGATTTATATGAGTATGGCTCAAGTAAAATATATGAATGTTTCAGGCGAGAGAATTTCAGAAAAAAGTAGAAAAAAAGCCTACGGAATTACCAGAGAATCCAGTTTATATAAAAATATTACACTTTTTATATTTACTTTTATTACATTAACTTTTAGTGTAGTAATTTTATATGGATATCTAAATATTGCTCAACAAAATAGAATGATAAATACACTAAACTCTGAAATTCGCTCGTTAGAAACAGAAAGAGATGATAATTATATGAAACTTGAGCCTTATAAATCTGTAGATAGAATTGCAAGGATTGCAAGACTTAATTACAATATGGATTTTCCTAAAAAGGAACAAGTAAAATATTTGGATAAGATTGATTAATTTATTAAACTTAGACAAGGGGAGTTTAAATGAAAAATAAGAAATATACTATCAAAAATAAAACAGTCTCTTCTCGTTCGGCTGTTTTATTTTTTATTTTTATCATACTTTTTAGTGTAATAGTTGCTAAACTGGCATATTTACAGCTATATTCAAAAAACAAATATAGTGTTGAACAATTTAAAGATTCGGTCAATTATACACCACTTGAAGCAAAAAGGGGTTCTATTTTTGATAGAAACGGAAATATCCTAGCTAAGAGTATTAGTGTTTATAATGGATATTTTTCTACTCTTGATTATAACCGTTATAAAAAATCTAGTGGTAAGGTTAAAGATGCTGAAACACAAAAGTTAGACAAAATTTTTGATATATTGCAGTTGAATAAAGAAGAAATTTTTGAAAAAGCTGATCAATATAACAATTTATTAATAAAAAAAGATATAACAGAAGAACAAAATGCTGTTATTAAATCAAAAAATTCACTTATAGTAAGTGTTACTAACAATAAAGAAGTATATTTTTCTGTTCTAGAATATGAAAAATTTAAACTTTATTCTCAAAAAGCCAAAGAGGCTGAAGAAAAAAAACTAGATGAAATTTTTTCAGCTCTTGAAATTGATAAGAAAAAAATATTTGACAGAGCTGATAGAGGAACTAATTTTAAAATAAAAAAGAGTATTAGTCCCGAATTAGCCAAAGAAATTAAAGAGATAAATTCTTCTATAATCAGTGTTGAAATTGAACAAAGTAGAAACTATATAGATGGAACTTTAGCTCCTTTTGTTGTTGGTCATGCAAATGAAAATGGAGGACAAAGTGGAATTGAAAATTATCTAAATGATTCTCTTTCAGGAACAAATGGATCTAAAAGAGTTATAAGAGAAAATCTTAATAAGTCAGTTGAGGATGTTGTTGAGGCAAAAAATGGTAAAGATATATATTTAACTATTGATAGTACTATTCAAAAGTATGTTTCAGAATATGCAAAGCAATATTATGATGAAGAAAAACCAATTAAGATGAGTGTTATTGTTTCAGATGTTACAAATGGTGATATACTTGCTATGGATAGTTTTCCAAAATATGATACTAATAATCCTAATGTTCCTCTTGATGACAATGCACTTAAAGAATTCGAAAATTTAGATGAAAAAGAAAAGTTGAAAAAAATATTTTCCATGTGGAGAAATCCTGCTGTAAGTGATGCTTACGAACCTGGTTCTGTATTTAAACTTATAACAGCATCTTCATCTTTGGAAGAAAAGACAGATACTTTAGATTCAACTTTCTTTTGTAATGGATTTATAAGAGATATTCCAGGAGTTACTCTTAGATGTTTTAACTGGCAAAATCCACATGGGAAGGAAACTTTTACTGATGCTTTAGACAATAGTTGTAACCCTGCTTTCGTTCAAATGGTTAGACATTTGGGAAAAGAAAAATTTTATAGATATATAAATGGTTTTGGTTTTGGAAATAAAACTGGAATAAATTTACCGGGAGAATCCAATGGACAAATTCCAAAATCTATATCCGATATAGGAGCTGCAGAACTTGCAACAATGAGTTATGGACATGGTATTTCTGTAACTCCTATTCAAATGATTATGGCTGCAAATGCAGTTGTAAATGGAGGCAATTTATTAGAGCCTCAAATTGATATTAAAAACGTTGAAAAAGATAAAGATAATAAACTTAAAATAAAAGAAAATGAAGCTATTGTTAAAAATCAAATTATCTCAAAGGAAACAAGTGATAAAATGAGAGCACTTATGGAGCATGGTGTAACAGATGGTATTGTTAAAAAAGTTTATTCTAATAATGTAAGAATTGGTGGAAAATCCGGGACAACAATAAAAGCAGTAAATGGTAAATATGATGACAAAAAAACTATTGCTTCACTTTATATAGCTTTCCCTATTGAAAATCCAAAATACAGTATTTTAATTGTATTTGATGAACCCAAAGCAAATGTAGGTGGGACTAGTGTTTGTGCTCCATTAGCTAAAAAACTAGCAGAAAAAATAGCTGAGTATAAACAAATAGCTAAAACAAACAACGAAAATGGAATAGTTAGAAAAACTAAAGTTCCAGATGTTAGAGGGCTAACTTTAGAATATGCTGCTGATGTTTTAAAAGGTCAATTTTTAAATTACAGTGTAGAAGGAGCTAGTTCTCCAAAATCAGTGGTTACCGGACAAAGTGAAGAACCTCAAAAGAATTTAGTTGAGGGAAGTACAGTTAAATTAACTTTATCAGATGATAAAAATGAAAAATTATTAGTTGTTGATTTTTCGAAAATGACATACCAGCAAGCCATGGATGTTGTAAATAAAATGGGGTATAAATATAAAACTTCGGGAGGTAAAGGAAAATTTGTATCTTCGAATAAAGAAATAGGAAGTTATATTTCAAAAGATGAGGAGTTAGTACTAACCTTTGAGGATTAATTTGGGAGATGAAATAAATGAGAATATCAAATTTTACAATAGGGAGTATTTTATTTAGCTTTTTTCTAACGATTATAATAGCAAAATATTCTATTCCTTATTTAAGAAAATTTAACTTAGGACAAAATATCAGAGATGACGGGCCACAAAGTCATTTATCTAAAGCTGGAACACCAACAATGGGTGGGGTATTCTTTGTAATTGCAATAATTATTACAACATTTTGTTTAGGAAACTTTTCTAAAGAAGTATTTGCAGTATTAATTGGAATGTTAGGTTTTGCTTTAATTGGATTTTTAGATGACTTTTTCAAACTTGTTATGAAAAGATCTTTGGGTTTAACTGAAATTCAAAAATTGATAATTCAATTTATAATCAGTATAGTTGTAATTTTATTTATAGAAAAAGTAGTAGGAACAGATTTAAGATATCAATTAATTCCTTTTGTAAAAGGAGCAGTTAATTTTAGTTGGTTTATATATCCTATACTAATTTTTGTAATGATTGGAACTGCAAATGCAACGAATTTAACAGATGGATTGGACGGACTTTCATCCTCTGTTTCAATACCTGTATTTTTAGGTCTTGGTATTATAAATGCGTCAAGATTTCCAAGTGTTGGAGTTTTCTCTTTAGTATTTATGGCAAGTTTAATGGGTTTTGTTATGTTTAACTCATATCCGGCTAGAGTATTTATGGGAGATACTGGCTCAATGGCTTTAGGTGGTGCAATAGCAACAATATGTATATTAAATGGAATGATTTTTTACTTGCCTATTATTGGTGGAATATATGTTATGGAAGTATTATCTGTAATTATTCAAGTTATTAGTTATAAAACCAGAAATAAAAAAAGAGTTTTCTTGATGAGTCCTATACATCATCATTATGAATTAAAAGGGTATAAAGAGCCTCAAATCGTTACAGCCTTTGCTGTAATTAGTGGAATCTTGTCAATTATATCCGTATATTTGTACTATAATATATAGATAGGAGTATTTTATGGAAGTTGTAAACAAGAAGATTTTAGTTATTGGATTAGGATTATCTGGAATTTCAACTATAAAAACTCTTAGATCTTTAAAAGCTGATGTGTATTGTTATGATGATAAAGACAAAACAGAATTACAAAATGTTTTTGAAAAGCTTAAAAATTATAATTTTCAATTTATAAAAAATTATAAAGATTATAATTTTGATTTTATAGTTAAAAGTCCAGGAATTAAACCTACTAATGAAATAATTGAATATTTTTATAATAAAAAAGTTCCAATCTATACGGATTTGGAATTAGCCTATACTCTATTTCCAAAAAGGAAAATTATTGCTATAACTGGAACTAATGGAAAAACTACTACGACAAGTTTAGTTGGAGAGATTTTCAAAACTGCAAATATAAAATCAAAAGTAGTTGGAAATATTGGAGTTGGAATGCTTTGGGAAATTTTCAATTCAGATGATGAAACTGTAAATATCATAGAAGTTAGTAGTTTTCAACTGCACAATGTAGAAACTTTTAAACCTTTTATAGCTTCTATCGGAAATATAACTCCTGATCATATTGATTGGCATGGAAGTTTTGATAATTATATAGACGATAAATTAAAAATATTTAAAAATATGGATAAAAACGGGAATCTTATTTTAAATATTGATGATGAAATTTTAAGTAAGATTGATGTAGAGAATACTAATGTAACAAAAATTTCTTTAAAAGATAAAAATGCAGATTTTTATTTAAGTGAAAATAATTTTTATCATTATGATAAAAAGCTATTTTCTATGAAAGATTTAAAAATTTTAGGAGAGCACAATGCTCAAAATGTTTTAATTTCTTTGGCAATCTGTTATAATTATGGTATAATTATGGATACCATAATTTTTGCATGTAAAAATTTTGGTGGCGTTGAACATAGAATTGAATTTGTTAGAGAATTAAATGGGATAAAGTTTTATAATGACTCGAAAGGAACAAATGTGGATTCAACTATAAAAGCCATAGAAGCTTTAGAAAACCCTATTATACTAATTTTAGGTGGATATGATAAAAATGTGGATTTTAATCCATTATTTGAAAGTTTTAATGGCAAGGTAAAGGCACTAATTTTAGTTGGAGACACAAAATATAAATTTTATGATACAGCAAAGAAAAATGAATTCGAAAATAATATAATGGTTGAAGATTATAATGAAGTTGTAAAAAAATGTTTTGAAATTGCAGAAAGTGGAGATAATATTTTACTTTCACCAGCATCTGCAAGTTGGGACATGTTTAAAAGTTATGAAGAAAGAGGAAATTTATTTAAAAAGTTGGTAAATGAGTTGTAATGAATAGATATGATAAATACACTAAAAAATTAGTCATGGTTGTACTATTTCTCCTTCTGTTTGGAGGTGTAATGGTATTTAGTACAAGTTGGCCTTATAGCTACAGACTAAAGGGAAATGAAATAGAAATAATAAAAAAGCATGCATTATTTGTAGCTTTATCTATTATATCTATATTTATTTTTTCACAAGTGAATATTTTAAAACTAAAAAAATATAGCAAAATAATTTTTATATTAGTTTTTTTGGTGGGTTTTTTAGTGTATTCTCCAATAGGAGTTAATGTTTATAATGCGAGAAGATGGATAAAAGTAGGACCTTTAACATTTATGCCTTCTGACTTTATGAAAATTTCATCTATAATGTTAATGGCTTATATTATTGATAAGTATAAGAACAAGTTTACTTTTAAAAATGTGTTCTTTAAATATTTAGTTATTGTCGGTTTAGCATCATTCTCTGTTATGATTCAACCTGATTTTTCAAATACGTTGATAATTATTGGAACTATTACAGCTATGTATATAATAGCCGGGATGGATAAAAAGGCAATAATGTTTTCTGGACTTGGAATATCTATTGCAAGTTTTGGGGTAATATATTTATTAAATTCAGGATATAGTAGAACTAGTAGAATTCAAGCCTTTATAAATCCTTTAAAGTATAGAGATTCAAAATCATGGCAACTGATAAAATCACTTTTTGCTATTACAAATGGTTCTTTTTGGGGAGTTGGTCTTGGTAATGGAAGGCAAAAATATACTTTATCAGAAGCACATAATGATTTTATTTTCGCAACCATTGCAGAAGAATTTGGATTTGTAGGATCTGTATTTTTAATTGGAGTATACATTTACTTAGCATATTTAGGAATAATGATTTCAAGAAATGTTAAGAATTTATATGGAAAGATGGTAATACTTGGTATAACATTCTCAATTGGATTACAAACATTAGTTAATATTGGAACGGCTACTGGGTCAATTCCTCCAACAGGAGTAACTTTACCTTTTGTGAGTTATGGTGGATCATCATTGGTTATGACTTCAATAATGATTGGAATTATTTTGGGAATTGTTAGACATGATACTAAAGGGAGATAATATGAAAGTTGTAATATCAGGAGGAGGTACAGGAGGACATATATATCCTGCTGTTGCAATAATTGAAGAATTAAAAAGACTAGATGAAAATGTAGAAATTTTATATATAGGTTCTAAAAATAGTATGGAAAGTGAGTTAATTCCAAGTTTAAATATAAATTTTAAATCTATTGAGGTTATGGGGCTTCCAAGAAAAATTAATAGGAAGTTTTTTAAATCGATTTTTGTTTTGTTTAAGGGATTATCACAAGCGAAAAAAATCTTAAAAGAATTTAAGCCTGATGTTGTCATTGGAACCGGTGGTTTTGTAACAGGACCTGTTTTATATAAAGCACATAAACTTGGTATTTATACAATTTTTCACGAACAAAATAGTTATCCTGGAATCACAAATAGAATTTTATCAAGATATGTAGATTCTATGGCTGTTACTTTTAAAGAATCAATTAAATTTTTTAAAAATAATGAAAAATGTGTTGTTACAGGAAATCCTATTAGAAACAGATTTCAAAATCTAGATAGAAAAGACTCTTTAAAGTTTTTTGAACTTGATGAAAATTCCCAAAATATTTTTTCCTTTGGAGGAAGTAATGGAAGTGAAGAACTTAATAAAGCTGTTTTGGGTATTTTAGATAAATTTTATGAAAATACTCAAATTTCTTTAATTCATGTAACAGGAAAAAGCAATTATGATAAATTTTTAGAAGAAATAAAAAACAAAAATATAAAAATAGGGAAGAATGTAAAAATTTTGCCCTATATGATTGAGATGGATAAGGCTTATGGGGTTTCAGATTTAGTTATAACAAGTTCTGGAGCAATTACATTAGCTGAAATATCAAAAATAGGTTTGGCAAGTATTTTAATTCCAAAAGCATATACTACAGAAAATCATCAAGAATTTAATGCAAGGGCATATAAGGATATTGGTGCTGCTGAGCTTATACTTGAAAAAGAATTAAATTCTGATTTATTGTGGGAAAATATAGAAAAAATAATTTTTGACGATAATAAACTTGAGCAAATGAAAGAAAATGCTAAAAAGTTGGCAATGCCAAATGCAGTTAATGATTTTGTTTCAATATTTTATGATAAATTTAAAGGGAGATAGATATGTCTGATGATAACAAAAAAGGAAAGAAGCCTAAAATATTTGTAAAAAGTAACAATTCTGACAGTTCAATGAACGACGAATTTTACGAATATGATAAATTAAAAGCTAATAATAATGTTTTAGATGAGTCTTTTTTTGAAGATTTCAAAAGCGTAGATTTTGAAAAATTGAATTATGAAAAAGAACATCCGGTTTCTGAAGAAATGGATGATGAGATTTTTTCATCTGATGATATTATTGAAGATGAAGTTATTCAAGAAATTCCTGAAGAAATTGTGGATACAGAAGAAAATGAAAACCATAGTTTTAATGATGAAACTTTGAATGATGATTCAGATGAACAATTCGATTTTGACGAAGACGATGATGATTTTGGAAGTTTAGACTCTGAGGAAGATTATATTTCAAATGAAGATTCTGAAATTGGATTATCAGATGAAGAAATTAGAGATGAAGAGGATTCAATTTTTAATCAATATGGGATATCTAATACAGAAGAGTCAGGAAAAGAAGAAAATTACGATTCGTTATTTTATAAAAATGAGGAAGCTGAGAATGAATTAGAAGACGATGATGACTTTGGAAGTTTAGACGATGAAGTCAATATGACACAACCTGCTTATATCAATGTTAGTCAAAAGGCGAATTATTATGACGAAGTTGATGATGAATCAGAATATGACGAAGACGATGATGAGTACTATATTGATAAAAAAGGAAATAAAAAGAAAAGAAGAAACGGTATAAGAATATTCTTTAAATTTATACTGGTATTTTTATTAGCATGTGCAGCATTAATGGTTTATTTTGGGCTTACTCATGATTTATTCAAAGTTGATTACATAAATGTAGTTGGAAATGTTGCAAATAATAAAGAACTCATAGTTTCTAAAAGTGGAGTCAAGGTTGGTGATAATATATTTTTAGCATCTTCAAGTAAAATTAAGAAAAACTTAAAAGAACTTCCTAATATTGAAGATGTGAAGGTAAGAAAAAATTATCCTAATATAATTGAAATAGAAGTAAAAGAAAATTATGTTAGCTCTTATATAAATACTGCTAGTGGATTAACTACTATAGACAATTATGGGAAGGTTAAAGAAGTTGGAGCTGATAATTCTAAAGCATCAGGTGTTCAATTAAAAGGAATTTCTGAATCAGACTTAAAAGTAGGAGAAGAATTTTCAAAAGATAATACCAAAGTTCAATTTTTAAAATATATTTTAGAAAAAGAATATTATCATAGTATTATTAGTATTGACTTTACAAATGATAAAGAAATAATAATAGAATTTAAAAACGATTTAAAAGTAACTTTTGGGGATTTAAATGATTATGCTAAAAAGACCCAAATTATTGGAATTTTAATTAAAAAAATTCAACTTGAGGGTATAAATGCAAAAGAAATTATATTAAATGTTGGAGAAAATCCAATAATTGTAAAAAAATAGTGGAATTTTATTTAAAAATTTAGTATAATAACAATGGTTACCTAAAAAAATAAGTAGAAAAGAATATAGGAGGAAATTAAAAATGGCATTTGAAATGGAAATATGTACAAATGGTTTAGCTAAAATTAAAGTATTTGGTGTAGGTGGTGGTGGAAACAACGCTGTCTCAAGAATGAAGGAATCTGGTTTAAGAGGAGTAGACTTTGTTGCAGTAAATACTGATAAACAAATTTTGAATTCTATTGATATAGAAACAAAAATTCAAATTGGAGAAAAATTAACAAGAGGACTTGGAGCTGGTGCAAATCCAGCTATTGGAGAAAAAGCAGCAGAAGAAAGTAAGGACGAGATAAAACAATCTCTTGAAGGAACTGATATGGTATTTATAACTGCCGGAATGGGTGGTGGAACGGGAACAGGTGCTGCTCCAGTAGTTGCGGGCATTGCTAAGGAAATGGGAATCTTAACAGTTGGTGTAGTTACAAAACCATTTACTTTTGAAGGGAAAAAAAGAGCTATTCAAGCTGAACAAGGTATTGAAGCTCTTAAAGAAAAAGTTGATACATTAATCACTATTCCTAATGATAAATTAATTCAAATTTCTGAAAAGAGAACAACAATGTTAGAAGCATTCGCTATGGCTGATGAAGTTTTAATGAACGGTATTCAAGGTATTTCAGATTTAATAGCTGTTCCAAGTATAATTAATTTAGACTTTGCTGATGTTAAGTCTGTAATGGAAGATCAAGGCGTTGCTCATATGGGTATCGGTAGAGCAAGTGGAGAAAATAGAGCTATTGAAGCCGCAAAAATGGCAGTTAACAGTCCATTACTTGAAACTACAATTGATGGAGCTAAAGCAGTTCTTCTTAATGTTACTGCTGCTAATGTTGGACTTTTTGAAGCTCATGAAGCTGCAGAATTAATTAGAGAATCTATAGATGGAGAAGCTAATGTTATCTTTGGTACAGGAATTGATGAAACACTTGGAGATGATATCAAAATTACTGTTATTGCAACAGGATTTGATCCACTAGTTTCTGGTGGAATTAGAAAACCATCAGGTATGGAAAAAAAGACTTCAGCAGATAAAAAAGATGATGGATTAGATATTCCAAGTTTCTTAAGATAATGAAATGTCCTAATTGCGGAGCAGAAACTACAAGAGTTTTAGACTCAAGAAATTCGAATGATAAAACTTATGTTAAGAGAAGAAGAGTTTGTGAGGCTTGTAATTATAAGTTTACAACTTATGAGAAAATGCCAGAGTTTGTAATTTTTGTATTAAAAAAAGATGGGTCTAGACAAATCTTTTCTAGAAATAAAGTTTTTGCTGGCATAAAAAAATGCTGTGAAAAAAGAAATATTCAAGATAAAGAGATTGAATCTGTTATAGATAGCATTGAAAAAGATATTAGACAAAACTACAAAAATGAAATTAAGTCAACTCAGATTGGGGAATTGGTTTTGAAATATTTAAAATCGCTTGATGAGGTTTCTTATGTTCGTTTTGCCGCAGTATACAAGGATTTTAAAGATATAAAATCATTTATGGAATATTTACAAAGAGAATTTTAAGAGATGAATTATCAGTTCATCTCTTTTTTTTGAAATAATATAATTTTATAAAATATATTTACTAAAAGTAACAAGAGATAGCTAGTTATTGTCAATTTTAATTTATTTTTTTTTCAAATTATGATAAAATAATAGTGGATTTTGATTAAGATTTTAATTTATTTTTGACTTAAATGTCGGGGGAGTATTTTATGAAAAAAAATATTAAAAATGTAATTATTTTAGTTTTTATTATTGAATTTGTAGGTTTAGGATTAATTTTTTATAGATCAAGTGTGGAAAGAGGGAAAATTAGAAAAGAAAGAGAAAAATACTACATTGTAACAGATATAAATCATAATGATGTTTTAAAAATTGAAAAAAAATATCTTTCTTCTCAGGAATTAAATAAAATTGTTATTACTAAAGTTGAAAATGATAAAAAATATATAATTGAAGAAAAAAAACTAATGGATGATGTAATTTCAAAGTTAGATTTTAATAAATTTATTTCTAATTCTAAACTCAATATGGGAACAGAAGATATAACAATATCATTTGAAAGTAATAATAATACTTTGAGTATTACCTTATCTGCTGAAGACAGGACGGCTACTTTAAAATATAATGATTATTCGTTTACAATAACTGTTTCAGATGAGTTTTATAATTTTATTTATGAGTTATATTCTAGAATTTCTTAGAATGGGAGTTTTTTATGAACATAAAGGAATTAATTGAAAAACATGGAGATTATAACGAAAATTGGTTAATTTTAGAATTTTTAACGGATAAAAAAACTTTTGAATTAAAGATGGATTTAAGATTTTGTGTTGATTCTATATATAATGAATTTTTAGAAATAATTGAAAAAAGAAAACAAAATTATCCATTACAATACATTTTTGGAAGATGGGAGTTTTATGATTTGGAGTTATTTGTTGATGAATCAGCTTTAATTCCAAGATTTGAAACTGAAATTTTGGTTGATGAAATTTTAAAATTGGACTGTAAAAAGGATAAAATTTTAGATATAGGCTGTGGAAGTGGAGCTATAAGCCTTGCACTGGCAAAAAATTTAGAAAAATCTTATATTTATGGTATTGATATAAGTAAAGAAGCTATAATTTTATCAAAAAGAAATAAGGAAAAATTAAATTTACAAAATGTGTTTTTTTTTGAAAGTGATATTTTTTTAAATGTAAGTGAGCAAAATTTTGATATTATAGTCTCAAATCCTCCCTATATTGATGAAGCCGAAATGAAAACTCTAGAAAAAGAATTATCTTTTGAGCCTCAAAATGCTTTATATGGTGGGAAAGACGGAGTGTTTTTTTATAGGGAAATAATTAATAACTCTTTGTATTTCTTATCCGATAAAGGAGTTTTGGCTTTTGAAATTGGATATAATCAAATGGAAATTATTTCTAATTTATTGATTGAAAAAGGTTTTGAGATTTTGCTTCAAAAAAAGGATTTTGCAGGTTTTGATAGAATAATAATAGCTAAGAGGAGATGAAATGAGTTTAATTAGCTTATTTTTAGTGTTTTTATTTATAGGAACATATAATTTTGGCGGAGGATATGCAATGATTCCTCTGATTATATCTATGGTTGTAGATAAATATGCCTGGATTGGAATGTCTGACTTTATAAATTTTGTTACAATTTCTCAAGTTACGCCGGGGCCAATCGCTATAAATCTTGCAACATTTGTTGGATATACAGTTGGTAATGGGGTTTTAGGCTCTATACTTACAACGATGGCAGTTGTTTTACCAAGCTTTGTTTTAATAACTTTAATTGTTTTTTTTATGAAAAAATTTAAAGATAATATACATATAAAAAATTTTTTTGTTGGAATTAGACCAATTGTACTTGGATTAATTGCATCTAGTTGTGTAGCTGTTGTTGATTCTGATTTTTATACAATATATTCAATTATTACTTTTGGAATAATATTTTACCTAACTACTTATAGAAAATTACATCCGATAATTGCAATTTTTTTAACAGGCTTAATCGGAATGTGGATTGTTTAGGAGGCAATTATGTTATTTCAATTATTTAAGACATTTTTGTGGATAAGCACTCTGACTGTTGGTGGTGGAGCAGCTATGATTCCGGTTATAAATAAAGAAATTGTAGAAAAACGGAAATATATGACTCAAGAAGAGTTCTTAGATGCACTTGGTATTGCACAAAGTGTTCCAGGAGTTTTGGGCTGTAATATCAGCATTATCGTAGGGTATAAGATAAAGGGATTAGCAGGAGCTTTAGTTTGCTTATTTTGCTCAATTTTTCCTGCTTTTATATCAATTCTTATAATAGCAATATTTTTTAAAGACATGAGTACAAACCACTATGTAAGTAAATTTTTTGTAGCGGTGAAACCTGCTTTAGTCGCAGTTTTAGCATCAGCAGTTATAATACTTGGGAAAAAGACAAGGTCAAAGGCTGTCCATTATTTAATTAGCCTAATAGTTTTAATTTTAGTCAGTTATTTTAAATTAAGTCCGTTTCTTGTAATATTTTTAGGTGGATTTGGTTATGTTTTGTATTGCAAGTTTTTAGTGGATAGACATTAATAAATATGTTAAAATAATTGTATCTGAATTTGGAGGAAATTATGATTGATGATAGATATAATGAAGAAAAAAATGAAAAAAATTTTTTAAAAATTTTTTGGGATTATGCAAAAGTTGTAATTATTGCACTTTTGATAAGTTTTGGAATAAAAACATTTGTTGTTACAAGTACAGTTGTTGATGGAAGAAGTATGAATCCAACTGTAAATCATGGGGATAGACTTATGGTTAATAAATTGTTTTTTATGAAGAAAAATATAACTCGTGGGGATATTATTGACTTTTATGTTCCTGATGCAAAAAAATACTATTTAAAGAGAGTTATTGCAGTTGAAGGTGATACTGTTGAAATAATTAATGATAGAATTTACTTAAATGGAAAAATGCTGGAAGAGAACTATGTAAGTACAAAAGTTACTTCTCCACATAATGACAATACAAAATGGGAAATACCTAAGGGTTATGTTTTCGTTTTGGGGGATAATAGATCAAATAGTAGAGATAGTAGAGATTTAGGAGTCGTTTCGAGATCTGATATTGTTGGGAAGGTTATATTTAGATATTATCCTTTTAATAATTTGGGAGGGCTAAAATAATTTATGAAAATAGAACAGAAGAATATTAGAAATTTTTCTATAATTGCGCATATAGATCATGGTAAATCTACACTTGCTGACAGATTAATAGAAAAAACAGGAATGATGACTAAAAGAGAAATGGAAGAACAGGTTTTAGATAGTATGGATCTTGAAAGAGAAAGAGGAATTACTATAAAGTTAAAAGCTGTAAAACTTTTCTACAAAGCAAAAGACGGAGAAACTTATGTTTTAAATCTTATTGACACGCCAGGGCATGTAGATTTTACTTATGAAGTATCAAGAAGTCTTGCTGCTTGTGAAGGAGCTATTTTAGTTGTAGATGCAACTCAAGGTGTTGAAGCTCAGACTCTGGGAAATGTATATTTAGCACTAGAACAAGATTTGGAAATTTTACCGGTTATAAATAAAATAGATTTACCATCTGCGAGAATAGATGAAGTAAAAGAAGAAATTGAAGAGATAACAGGATTTGATACGGATGGAATTCCTCTGGTTTCTGCAAAAGAGGGACTCAATATTGAAGATGTACTAGAAGATATTGTAAATAATGTTCCTGCTCCTACTGGAGATGAAAATGCACCACTTAAAGCACTTATTTTTGATTCATATTATGATTCATATAAAGGCGTTGTTTCCTATGTTCGTGTAGTTGAAGGAACTTTAAGAGAGGGAATGACAATTTATATGATGGCAACTAAAGGAAAATTTGAAGTAACCGAAGTTGGTTATACTGCATCAGGAAATGTTCAAACGGGAGAGCTAAAAGCAGGTGATGTAGGATATGTAGTTGCAAGTATAAAGAATGTAAAAGATGCAAGAGTTGGGGATACTATTACAGATTTTGAAAATATGACTGACTCTGCATTACCAGGATATAAAAAGGTTATTCCTATGGTTTATTGTGGAATTTATCCGGCAGAAGGAGAAGATTTTAATAGTGTAAGAGAAGCTTTAGAAAAACTTCAAGTAAATGATGCATCTCTATCTTTTGAACCTGAAAGCTCTGTTGCACTAGGTTTCGGATTTAGATGTGGATTTTTGGGACTTTTGCATATGGAGATTATTCAAGAAAGACTTGATAGAGAATTTGATTTGAACATAATCACAACAGCTCCATCAGTAATCTATAAAGTTGCTAAAAAAACAGGAGAAATCCTTGAAATTCAAAACCCAAGTAATTTACCTAAAGAAACTGAAATAGAATATATGGAAGAGCCGATTGTTGAGGCAAATATTATGACTCCAAAAGACTATGTTGGAACCATTATGGACTTATGTCAAAATAAAAGAGGTGTTTTTGAAAATATGGAATATCTCGATCAACATAGAGTAAGTCTAAGATATATTTTGCCATTGAATGAAGTTATTTATGACTTTTTTGATGCATTAAAATCAAAAACTAAGGGATATGCCTCACTTGATTACGAATTAAAAGGATATCAACGTTCAGATTTAGCTAAATTGGATATTTTAATTAATGGAGATTTAGTTGATGCCTTTTCAATAATAGTTCATCGTGAAAAATCTTACGAAAGAGCGAGAAATATAGTTGAAAGACTTAAAGATGAAATTCCTAGACATCAATTTGCAGTACCTATTCAAGCTTCAATAGGTTCTAAAGTAATCGCCAGAGAAACTGTAAGAGCTTTGAGAAAAGACGTACTTGCAAAATGTTATGGTGGAGATATTTCAAGAAAGAGAAAATTGCTTGAAAAACAAAAAGAAGGTAAGAAGAAAATGCAACAAATTGGCAGCGTAGAAGTACCACAACAAGCCTTCTTAGCTGTATTAAAATATGATGAAAAATAGATTAAAAGCCTATTGTATGATAGGCTTTTTGCTTAATAGGAGAAAAAATGAAAAAATTAGGATTATATATTCACATTCCTTTTTGTGATAAAATATGTAATTATTGCGACTTTACTGCATTTCAAGGTGCAAATTCTAAAATTGAAGAATATGTTGAGGCTCTGAATAAGGAAATAGAGTTAAAAGGAAATAAAGACTTTTTAATTGATTCTATTTTTATTGGAGGTGGAACTCCAAGCTTTATTGACGGAGAATATATTTTTAAAATTTTAGAAAAAGTAAGAGAGAATTTTATAGTTCTGGATAATATTGAAATATCCATTGAAACAAATCCGAAAACTTTTGATAAAAAAAAATTAGAATACTATAAAAAAGCAAAAATAAACAGAGTATCAATAGGAGTTCAAAGTTTTAATGATAAAATTTTAAAAGAACTTGGAAGAAATCACAATTCAAAAGAAGCCTTGGAGAGCATTGAATTGGTAAAAAAAATTGGCTTTGATATAAATTTAGATTTAATTTTTGGCTATCAAAGTCAAACTATTGAAGATATTTTATATGACTTGGAAATGGTAAAAAAAATAAATCCCGAACATATCTCGTATTATGCTTTGATTATTGAAGAAAAGACGAAATTTAAAGCACTACAAAATGCGGGAAAATTGAATTTTTTAGATGAAGAGACAGAACGAAAAATGTATCATTTAATTGTGGAAAAATTAGAAAAAATAGGACTTAAACAATATGAAGTTTCAAATTTTTCTAAAATTGGAAAAGAATCTGTACACAACAAAAAATATTGGAATTGTAAGGAATATTTAGGACTTGGGATTTCTGCACATTCATATTTGAAGGATGAAAGATTTTCCAATACAGTTGATTTCGCAAAATATATAAAAGAGTTACAAAAAGGAAATATTCCTGTAGATTTTAGAGAAAAATTGGATATATCAACAAAAAAATTTGAATATATAATAATGAATATGCGTTTAAAAGATGGTTTTTTGATTTCAGATTATAATAGACTTTTTGAGTCTGACTTTTTAGAAGAGAATAAAAAAGTTGTTGAAAGAGGATTAGAAAACAATGTAGTAGAAATTAAAGATGGTAGAATATATTTTACAAAAAAAGGCTTTGACATAATGGACAGTTTTTTTGTAGATATTTGTTAGGAGGAGTTATGAAGGCTGTATTTTTTGATATGGATGGTGTACTTATAGACTCAGAAATGTTTTATATGAAGGGAACTTACGATTGGATTTCTAAAAAGGGGTTTAATGGAAAACTTGAAGACACTTTTAGACTAATCGGTACTAATATGGAAGGAACATATAATTTGCTTTATGAAATGCTAAATAAAAAATATACAATTTCAGAGATAGAAGAAGAAAACAGAAAATATTTTTTAGAAAATCCAATTGACTACAAGGCAATTTTAAATCCTTTTGTAAAAGAAATTTTAATATTTTTAAAAGAACATAAAATAAAAATTGCAGTTTGCTCATCAAGTCCTAAAAAGATAATTGAAAAAGCACTAAAAGAATGTGAGATTTTAGAATACTTTGACTTTATAGTAAGCTCAGATGAAGTTGAAAAAAGTAAACCCGATCCGGATGTTTATTTAAAGGCATGTGAGGTTTTAAAGGTTTCTAAGGAAGATGCTTTTGTAATAGAGGACTCAACAATGGGAATAGAAGCTGGTAAAAATGCAAATATAAAAGTAATAGCAATAAAAGATAAATTCTTTGGACAAGATCAAACAAAAGCCGATTACATTTTTGAAAATTTAGGCAAAGTTTTGGAATTTTTTAAAGGAGAAATTAGCTAAATTATTTTAAAAATATCTTTAATTACTTCTATTATGAATAAAATTGAATTAATCTAATTAATGGTTTATAATTGTAATATATGTTAAATGAGGTGAATGAAAATGATACAAAGCAATAGCATAATAGTCGAAGATATGATTAAAGAAATAGAAGCAGAACTAAAATCACTAAGAAATCTAGTAGGTATAAGTTTAGATTTTAGTACAACAGTTATAGCAAATCGAAAAATAAAACAATCTATAAGTGAAGGAATATCTATTACTTCAGAAATAAAAGGATTCTTTGAAATTTCATTAAAAAAAGTTTCAGTAGTTGAATCAATATTAAAAAAAGCAGATAATGAAATAGGAGAAAAATTTTTAAAAAGATAAATATAATGCTTATAAAAAATTATACATAAAAAAGAGTCAGGAGTATTAAAAATGAAAGAATTAGAAAAGAAAAAGGAATTTATAAAAGATAGGTTAAGAAAAATTAATAATTTTAAAATGGAATATGAAGAATATATAAGAAAAGAAAAAGAAATAAAAAGAAATATAAACTATGGAAAAGTAGACATAAAAATTCAAGGTTTTTATGAAGTTTTGGAAGAAGAGACAAAATGTATTAATACTATGATATTAGATGAAGAGGAAAATTTACAAACAAGTTTAAGATATATAAATAATAAAATGGAAAATGAAAAGAAGTAAAAAGGAGAAAGATAGGAAATGGGAATAAATATGAACTTGGAAGATTCAAGGAGACAAGCAGAAAGTATAGAAAAAGAAATGAAAAATAAAATAGAAGGATATGAGGGTTTAATAAGAGCAATAACAAAGATAGGCTATACAACAGGGGAATTAAAAGGACAAGCCTATGATGCAATGAGAGAATATTTTGAAGAAATATTAATGCCAATAGTAAAGGGAGGAAAACTATTATCAGAATTAACAACAAAAGTGGCAAAAGAATTACCGGAAAGATATGTAAGAGAAGTGCATAGTAGTAGTTTAAATGAAGAAGAATTAGAATTAATAATAGCAGAGTATAAAGCACAAGAAAGAAGACTGGAAAGACTTTTATCAAATGACATTGTACTTTTACCAAATGAAATTGGGCAAGGAGAATATGAATATAAAAATCATCTTCTAGTAAGTTCCAATGTATATAGAGATATGAGAAGATACTATGAAGAATTACTACAAAAATTAAGAATATTTAATCGAAGCA
The DNA here is from genome assembly GCF_035282405.1 of Parvimonas sp. C2. Lineage (NCBI taxonomy): Bacteria > Bacillati > Bacillota > Tissierellia > Tissierellales > Peptoniphilaceae > Parvimonas > Parvimonas sp. C2. Next base: position 36,703 of record NZ_JAYKBP010000002.1, on the reverse strand, counting down.
CAGAAAACCTAACAAGAGAAATAGAAGAGCTAAGTAGAGCAATAAAATCAGGCTTAAGAGCAATAAAAAACACAAGCTGTTATAATCAAATGTCAGGAGAATTTGATATAAAAGAGTTAAAGGGAGAAGAATGGCTAAAAAAACTAAATATACTAAACGAACTAAATGAAGCAAGAAAAATAGAGACTAGAGAAGAGAAGGAATATAAAGAAGTTTTAATGAAAGATTTTGGCTTTGACGAAAGAACAGCAAATTTAATACTAAAGGTAAAAAGAGCAATAGATAAAAAATTTGCACATTTAAGTAAAGAAGAAAGATTTTATATATTTAACAGAATTATAGGGGCAAAACATTATAACGGATTTAAGTGGGATGGAACAGCAGGAGATTTGATGGAATATTTTTATAAGGAAGAGCTATTAACAACACAGTTAAATAAAGTAAAGGATTTAAACCTTAAAAATAAGTTAGAAGGTATATACAGACAACTAGGATTAACAAAAAAAGAATACTCACAGTTGATGTATGAATTGGATAATCAACATAGATTTTCTGGTGAAAAGCATCTAAAAGCAAATGAAATACTTAATAGTGATGATAATAAAATTAAAGAAAAGTTCTGGAAAGAGTATGCTGAATATAAGAGAGTATATGGAGAACATTTGACTATAAAAGACTTTATAGAGAAATGGGATAGAGATAAAGAAGCATATTATGGGACTGGAGATTGTACTCATCAATCAATAACAATGGCTACAAATCTGTATAATAACTATTTTAGACCAGCAAATATAGTAGGATTAATGTATAGTTCATTAGATTCACACAAATTAACAAATGAATTGGCAGGATGGAGAGGAGATGTTACAAGTCAGGTAGTGAAAAAACCATCAATGAATTGTGATGATTATAAAGCAGATTTAGATGCAGTAAATATTTTACATCTATGCAACAAAGATAGAAGTAGAGATCCTATTGAAGTGTATAATGAATACTATAAAGGAATACGAGAAGGAACAATAAATAGAGCAAAAATGTTTAAGGAAATAGTAGGATTTAAATATATTGAAAGTGAAATTCAAAATATAGTATTAGAAAATCCAGGATATTACAGATTTACTAATGAGGAGTTAAAGGAGGTAAATCCAGTAGGATATAACTTTATAATGAACTTAAAAAATGAAAATAATGAATATATAGAGTATGAAAAAGTGGGAGATAAAAAGTGAAGAATACAGTAAAGACAGCATTAATAGTTTTAGTATCAATGGTATTAGTAATAGTAGTGTACAAGATAATAAATCTAATAAATCTGAATGAAAATAATATATTTGATGAAATGTATTATGGAGAAAAGAAAGTATATAGTAGATTTGAAGAAACTCCATTTTGGGACATACCGGGAATACATCAATGGAATAGAAATGATATGAAAAATACAACAATTAGAGAAGATACAACAGTATATGAAAGATATGAAAAAAAATATAAAACAAAAAAATTAGGAGAATGGACAATCCGTTTTGTATTTGAATATGCAGAAGGAGAAAGAGAAGTATATATAAGTTTTATTAACGAAGATAAGGAGAAGAAAATAGGAATAGGAATATTTATTTCATATAAAGTAGATACGAAAATAATGAAAGAAAGAATTCGTTTTTTTGATAAGACAAAAAATAAGCCGGAAGCTGAAATTGATGAGATACCAAAGATAAAAGAATATCTACAAAAAAATAATATATCCATAAAAGACTTAAAAGAAACAATAGATGAATTGCTGTATGAAAAAGTAATAGGAGATTGGGAGAAATATACAAAGTCAAGATTTTCAAAAGACAATTTAGGGAATGTAAAAATAGAAAGAAGTCCATTATTTGACGGAGTGGATTAGGAAAAAGAAATGAAAATAAGAAAAAACTGTTTGACTTTATTATAATTATATAGAGTATATAGAAACAGGAGAAAAGAAATGAAAAGCAAGGCAAAAATAACATTAATAATAGTAGGTATAATACTTGTATCATTAGCTTTAATATTTGTAATATTTAAAGAAAAAAATCCAAAAGAAAAAAATATCTTTGATGAAATGTATTATGGAGAGAAAAAGGTATATAATAGAGGTGCTAATACACCCTTTAGAAACATACCCGGAATACAACAATGGAATAGGAATGATTTTATGGTTAATCCTTCTGTCAAAGAATTGAGTGATAGGAATAATACTGTATATGAAAGATATGAAGAGAATTATAAAACAAAAAAATTGGGAGAATGGGATATAGGATTTAAATTTATTTATGATAAAAAAAAATAGATATAAGCTTTTATAATAAGATACTTGAAAAGAAAATAACATTTTCTATACATTACAAATATGATATAGAAAGCAAGAAAATGGTAGAAAATGTTGATTTTTTTGATAATACAAAAAAAATGCCAGAAGCAAGAATTGAAGAAATCTCAAAGATAAAAGAATATCTAGAAAAAAATAATATATCCATAAAAGACTTAAAAGAAACAGGGGATAAATTGTTGTATGAAAAAGTAGTAGGAGATTGGGAAAAATATACAAAATCTAGATATTCAAAGGATAATTTAGGGACAGTAAAAATAGAAAGAAGTCCATTATTTGACGGAGTGGATTAGGAAAAATCATTTTTTTTACAATCAAAAATGGAATAAGAAATCCTTATGAATATTAAATATCCATTAATAAATTCTATTTTACATTATATTTTCTTTGTTGTAAAATATATGCAGGTATTTATTTTAGGAGGATATTATGAAAAAATATTTTAAAAAATTGACTGTTCTTTTAGCGGTTTGTGTTTTATTTACTGCTTGTTCAGGACAAAAACAAAATACTGAAAAGAAAGAGGAAACAAATAAGACTGAAACTAAGTCTGATACTGTAAATGCTCAAATTAGTTTTAGTGGATCTTCAACTTTAGCTCCTGTAATCAATAAGATTGCTACAGATTTTATTGAAAAATATACAACTTGGGATAAGGTTGATTCTTCTTTACCAAAAGAAAACATAACTATTTTTGTTTCTTCAGGCGGTTCAGGTGCAGGAGTTAAAGCTGTTCTTGATAAAGTGGCAAATTTTGGAATGCTTGCTCGTGATATTAAGGATTCAGAAAAAGAAAAGATTAAGGATTTAGAATCTTATACTTTAGGTCTTGATGCTCTTTGTATTTGTGTTAATCCTGACAATAATATTTTAAAAGCTAAAAATGGAAATTTAACTAAAGAAGAAATCATAAAGATTTTCTCCGGAGAATATAAAACTTGGAAACAAGTTGATCCATCTTTACCTGATGAAGAAATTGTAGTTGTAACTCGTGATTTAGGTGGTGGAGCTCATGAAGTTTTCCAAAAGAAAATAATGAAAGATGTTAAGGTTAGAGAAGATGCTATTCAAGCTCCTTCAATGGGTGCATTAGTCTCAAAGATTATTGAAAATAAAAATGCTATTGGATATGCTTCTTATGGTATAACTAATCAAAATAAAGGAAAGTTAATTCCTATGAAAGTTGATAATGTTGAACCTACTGAAGAAAATATTTTAAATAAAAGTTACTATATTTCAAGACCTTTAATCATTATGAAGAGTGGAAAATTAACAGCAACTGAAAAAGTATTTGTAGATTTACTTCAATCAGAAGAAGGAAAGAAAGTTATAAAAAGTATGGGATTCATTCCTAGCAAATAATATAAAGAAAATACTGAGGAATACTTTTAGTATTCCTCTTTTTTGGAGTTATTATGAAAAATAAAGTTTTTAAATATACAGTATATATTTTTACATTATTTACAATCTTACTTTTGTTGACTCTAATAGTCTTTTTGTATAATCAGTCATTACCATTTTTTCTTAAAAATAATTTTCTAAAATTTATTTTTGGAAGAGTTTGGGATGCAACGGAAGTTTCAGGAAGTTTCGGAATCTTTAATATACTATTAGCAAGTGTATTTATATCTATTCTAGCTTGTATTATTTCACTTCCTATAGCTATTGGAACAGCAATATTTATATCCTTTTATACAAAAAAGTCAAGAGTTATACTTATATGGCTTATAAACATTTTGGCAGGTATTCCGTCAATAATTTATGGTTTTTTTGGAATGATTATAATTGTAAAAAATATAGAAAGAATATTTAAGATTTCTGCTGGAGAAAGTGTTCTTGCAGGTAGTATTATCTTATCAATAATGATTTTACCTTATTTTGTTTCTAATCTTATTGAAACAATTGAACTTATTAAGAAAAAATATCAAAGAGATTCTGATGCTTTGGGAATAAGTAAAGAGTATTTTATTAGAAAAGTAGTTTTAAAGAAATTACATTTTTCAATTTTAACAGGCTTTATGATTTCATTTTCGAGAGCAATAGGAGAAACAATGGCTGTAATGATGGTTATAGGAAATGCACCGATTTTTCCAAAATTATTGTCAAAAGCACAGACAATTCCTTCACTTATTGCACTTGAAATAGGTATGAGTGAAGTTTATAGTGAACATTATTTTGCACTTTTTGCGAGTGGATTTATACTTTTGATTTTAGTTTTAATCATTAATATTTTATTATTTATTATTAACAGAAAGAGTAGAAATTATGATAAGATTTAAGGATAATTTAATTAAACTTTTTGCTTGTATATCTATTTTTATAGTTATGACTGCAATTTTTTTGATATTTTCTTTTGTATTTTTTAATGGAATTTCAGGAATTAATTTAAAATTTTTAACAGAAAATCCTAAAGGAATGCCACTTGGAGTGGATGGTGGAATAAGAAATGCGATAATAGGCTCATTTTTACTTATGATATTATCTATGTTTTTTTCAACAGTTTTAGGTATTTGCTTTGCAATTTATAATAAAATATTTTGTAAATCAAAAATCATTAAAATGCTTTTAAGTTTTCTTATTCAATGTATTTCATCAATTCCGTCAATTATAATTGGACTTTTTGTCTATGGATTTTTTATAGTAACTTTAAATATTCCAAAAAGTTTATTTACAGCAAGCATTGCTCTTTCACTAATGGTTTTTCCTTTTGTAGAGTTAAATGTTGAAAAATTAATCGAAGAATTTGACAGACAAAGCATAAGAGACAGTTATGCTTTGGGAATTGATAAAATTTATATGTGTAGGAAGTTAATTTTACCTACTATTTCCAATAAAATAGTTTCAATTTCAATTTTAGCTGGAAGTTATGCCATAGGGGCAACTGCACCTTTACTTTTGACCGGAGTAGTATTTATGGCAAAACCGAGCGGATTATTTAATCCTATTATGGCTTTACCATTCCATTTGCATATGTTACTTAGTCAATCAGTCGCAACTGAAAAGGCATATGCAACGGTAATGGTTTTGATTGGACTTTTAATAATATTAAATTTATTATCTGAAATAATAATGAGAAATATCGGAGGTAGGATTGTTGAATATATTAGAAATAAAAAATCTTAGTATTTTCTACGAAGAAAAAAGTATTTTAGAAGATGTCAGTTTAGAAATAAAGGAAAATGAAATAATCTGTATAATGGGAAGTTCAGGCTCGGGAAAATCTACATTACTTTTTTGTTTGAACGGATTTTTAATAGAAAATGGTGGAAGTTATACGGGAGATGTATTCTTTAGAGGGGAGAATATTAAAAACATTAAACCAATTGAATTAAAAAGAAAAATCTCTACACTTTTTCAAGACTCTAAACCTTTTGATTTTTCCATAGAAAAAAATATTACCTATGCAATGGAATTTTATGAGGGAAAAGTTAAAAACAAAAAAGAAAAAGTTAAAAATTTATTGGAAAGTGTAAATTTATATGATGAAGTAAAAGATAATTTAAGTCTTTCTCCTTCAAAATTATCAGGTGGACAAAGACAAAGACTTTGCATTGCTAGGATGCTTACAACTTGTCCTGAAGTTTTGATTTTTGATGAACCTTGTTCTTCTTTGGATGAAAAAAATTCTATAATAATTGAATCTCTTATAAAAGAACTTTCAAAAAAATACACTATAATAATTTCAACACATAATGAAAAACAAGCAAATAGGCTTGCAGATAGAATAATTAGAATAGAAAACAAAAAATTAGTTTAAATGTTTAAAATCTCACTTTAGTTGGGTATATACCTAAAATAAGATTTTTAATTCAAAAATTTACAAAACTTAAGTATTTTTATATTTAAGTTTTTTTCATTGGTACATATTATACGGAGGAAGTTTATGGTAAAAACATTGAGTAAGAGTATAAGAGAATATAAAAAAGACTCGATTATGTCTGTTGTTTATATTATCTTTGAGGTTATTATGGAATGTATAATTCCTTTTATTCTTGCAAATTTGGTAAATGGAATAAGATCAAATATTCCAATTGAAGATTTGTTTAAACAGGGTTTAATTCTTGTAGTAATGGCAATGTTATCTTTAGCTTTTGGAATTTTGGCAGGTAAAAAAAGTGCAGTTGCATCTGCAGGTTTCGCTAGAAATTTAAGAAAAGATATTTTTGAAAAAGTTCAAGGATTTTCTTTTGAAAATATAGATTCTTTTTCTAATTCGTCATTGCTTACAAGACTTACAACTGATGTTACAAATGTTCAAAATGCATATATGATGACAATAAGAATGGCAATCAGAAGTCCATTTATGTTTGTTTTCTCTTTTGTTATGTCATTTATTATGGGTGGAAAACTTGCATTTATTTTTGTTATAGTTGTTCCAATACTTTTAATTGGCCTTGCATTTATTATTATAAAAGCGATGAAAATTTTCAAACAAATATTTTATAAATATGATGATATGAACAATACTATTCAAGAAAATATTAAGGCAATAAGACTTGTAAAATCACTAGTTCGTGAAGATTTTGAAATTAAGAAATTTGATAAAGTTGCAACTGAAGTAAAAGATAATTTTACTTTTGCAGAAAAAATAATATCATTGTATGCGCCTTTAATGCAATTTTGTTTGTATGTAGATACTGTTTTGATTTTGTTTTTAGGTTCCTATGTTATAGTAGCTGGAGTTAATCCAAGTTTTAATGTTGGACAGATATCTGCACTTATGACTTACAGTTTTATGATTTTGAGCAGTCTAATGATGTTTTCAATGGTTCTTGTTATGTTAACAATGGCAATGGAATCTTCAAAGAGAATATCAGAAGTTGTAAATACAGAATCAACTATAACAGACGAAAAGTCATTGCATAAAGTATTAAATAGTGGAGAAATTGAATTTAAAAATGTCGTTTTTAGATATTCAGAGGACGCAAAAGAAAATGTAATTAATGATGTTTCATTTAAAATTCCTTCTGGAAGTACAGTTGGAATAATAGGAGCTACCGGTTCTGGAAAGAGTACATTAGTTCAATTAATTCCAAGACTTTACAATATAAATTCTGGAGAAATTTTAATAGACAATATTAATATCGAAAATATTGACATTGAATTATTAAGAGAAGAAGTAGGTATGGTTCTTCAAAAAAATACTTTATTCTCCGGAACAATTCGAGAAAATTTAAAATGGGGAAACAAAAATGCAACTGATGAAGATCTTGATTTAGTTTGTAATATTGCTCAAGCAACTGAAATTTTAAATAAAATGCCTAATGGCTACGATGAGTATATTGAACAAGGTGGAGCAAATCTATCAGGTGGTCAAAAACAAAGACTTTGTATTGCAAGAGCATTACTTAAGAAACCAAAAATTTTAATTTTTGACGACTCCACTTCAGCTGTTGATACAAAAACAGATGAATTGATAAGAAGAGGGTTAAAAACTTATATGCCTGAAACTACAAAAATTATAATTGCTCAAAGAATACTATCCGTTCAAAATGCAGATATAATTTTGGTAATCGAAAAGGGCGAAGTAGTAGCTAGTGGAAATCATGAAACTCTAGTAAGACAAGAGGGATTATATCGTGATTTATATTTAACACAAGGAGGAGTTGTAGATGAAAAATAGTAAAAAATCAATTTTATTCAGAGTAATAAAAGAAGTATTTACAGCTTATCCTGTACTGTTTCCATTAGTTTTAGTTGGTATTGTTTTTACTGCCGGGGTTAGCTCAATTCCAAGTTTATTTATTCAAAAAATTGTAAGTTTACTTGAAGCTAGAGATCCTTCAGTTTCATGGTCTGTTTTTTCAAAAGAAATGATTACTTTAATCTTGATATTAATTGGAGTAGATATACTTTCTTTGATACTAACAGCTGTATATAATCTTGCAATGGCTACTATAACACAAGGAACTCTTTATCATATGAGAAAAAAGATGTTTGTAAAAATGCAAACTCTTCCTTTAAAGTATTTTGATACTGAAGGGCATGGCGATATAATGAGTTATTATACAAATGATGTTGACGCTTTAAGACAGATGATTTCACAAAGTTTACCAAATGTCTTAGCATCATTAGTTGTTGTTATAACAGTTTTTGGTATAATGTTATATTTTAGTTTTTGGATGACACTTACCGTTCTACTAGGTGTTGTTGCCATGTATTTTGTAACAAAATATGTTGGTAAACATTCAAGAAAATACTTCATTGAGCAACAAAAATCATTGGGTAAAACTGAAGGTTATTTAGAAGAAATGATTTATGGACAAAAAGTTGTAAAAGTTTTTAATTATGAAGATGAGTCAATGAAAAAATTTAATAAAGTTAATGATAAGTTATTTGATGATTCTCAAAAAGCAAACTCTTATGCTAATATACTTGGACCTATTTTAAATAATATAGGAAATATTCTATATGTTGTTGTTGCTATTGTAGGAGGACTTTTAATATACTTTAATGTATATAATTTAAGTCTTTCAGGTATGGCAATTAGTATAAGTATAGTAGTTCCATTTTTAAATATGACAAAGCAATTTTCAGGAAATATCAACCAAGTTTCAATGCAATTAAATTCAATCATTATGGGTTTAGCGGGTGTTGAAAGAGTTTTTGCTCTAATTGACCAAGAGCCTGAAGTAGATGAGGGTAAAGTTGAAATAGAAAAAGAAGAGAAAAAATCTGTTTTTGTAAAAGAAAATGGAGAAAAAGTAGAAGTTCTAGGAAACATTGATATAAAAAATATTGTTTTTGGATATAATAAGGAAAAAACAGTTTTAAAAAATATAAATATTACTGCAAAACAAGGAGAAAAGATTGCACTTGTAGGAGCAACTGGAAGTGGTAAAACTACAATTGCCAACCTTATAAACAGATTTTATGATGTAAATAGTGGAGAAATTTTATTTGACGGAATAAATGTAAATTCAATAAAAAAAGCTGACCTTAGAAAAAATGTAGGTGTTGTTTTACAAGAAACAAATCTATTTACTGGAACAGTTTTAGAAAATCTTAGATACGGACATTTAGAAGCTACAAGAGAAGAATGTATCGAGGCTTGTAAAAAAACAGGGGCTCACGAATTTATAATAAAACTTCCAGAACAATATGATACAGTATTAAGAAGTGGTGGAGAAAATTTATCTCAAGGTCAAAGACAGTTGCTTGGAATTTCAAGAGCATTACTTGAAAATAAACCTGTTCTTATTTTAGATGAAGCTACTTCTTCAATAGATACAAAAACAGAAAATGTTGTTCAAAAAGCTATGTATGTCTTAATGGAAGGTAGAACTGTATTTATAATTGCTCATAGACTTTCTACAATTTCAAACTCTGATAGAATAATTGTTCTGGATAATGGAGAAATTTTAGAAATGGGAACTCACGATGAGTTGATTGAAAAACAAGGAAGATACTATCAATTATATACAGGAAAATTTGAATTGGATTAATAAGATTAAAAATCAAAGTCTGTAATTTGACTTTGATTTTTTTATGTTATATAATGATATTATACATTACCAATATAGAGTGTAGAAATTTTATACTTTGTATTCTACAGAACATATAATAAATAATTCAAAGATGGGAATTGATATTTATGAAAAAGAATAATTTAAGTTTAGATTTTAGTTTAGAAAATAGATTATATCATAATACTTTTAAAAAAATTATTAAGATTATATTAATATATTTAATTTTTAAGCTGATATTAGCTGTATTTTTTATGTATAATGTATATATATTTAAACAAGAATTTTTATATGGTAAAAAGTTAGTATTTGAAGTTGATGGAATTGTATATAAGGTAGATACTATTGAAGAAAAGAAAGAAATTATTGACCTGATAACTGATTTTTCTAATAAAAGTGAAAGAATTTATTTTGCACCTTATAAATGCTTATCTAGAGTAGAAATTTATACAGATAGTTATTATGTAAATGCTTATGAATGCTATGATTATTATTTTAGTTTTAGTGGATTTAGGTTAATTAATTATTCTGTTGGAGGAAGGTATTTAAAAGAAGAATCTTTAAATAAGTTGTTTGAAAAATATGGAAAAAAAGATTTTTATAGTCTTGAGGGTGATTTTACAAATATTTCTGATGTTTATAAACAAATAAGGGAAAATTATAGAAGTTTTGATATCAATTCATATTTAGAAGATAAAGAGGATGTTGACGGAAAAACAATTTACCATTTATATAAAAATTATAAAGGTGCAAAATTATTAGATGGTTACGAAATAGTCGTCAAAGATAATAGATTTAAAATTACAAAAGTTGAGAATAAAAAATTTGATATAAAAGTTGATGATGCTCTTTCAAAATTTGGAATAGATAGATATTTAAAGTATAGAGAAAATAAAACCGGAGAAAAATTGAAAGTAATTAAAACTGAATTTATACATCAAGATGATAAATTTTATAATCGTTATGAAATAGAAGTTTCTTTTGATGGGAAAAAATCAAGAATTTTTCTATATGAAGAAAAATATGTAGGAAAATAATATTGTAAAGATAAAAAAATTTAAAGGAGACAAATTATGAAAAATAAACCTTTTAAGTTGGTATTAATACTATTTTTGTTTTTAGTTTCAATACTTCTTTATAATCATTTTAAGGTTGAAGTGGACGAAGAAATTCTAAAAAAAGAATCTGTAATATTAGAAAAAGAAAAGACTATTAAAGAATATGTCGATAATGCCAATAAAGATGTAAAAGATAAAAAAATGGTAGTTGTTTCTCACAAAAAAGTTAAGGACAAAAATGGAGAGAAATATACTAGATATAATATGCAAATTGAAAATGCTAGCGGAACAAAATCAAAAATATTTTCAGTTTATAGAAAAGAATAGTTTACAAAGAGTTACTTAAGTGGTAACTCTTTTTTGTTATATAAAAATATGATAAAATAATCATATCAGATTGAAAGAGGTAATTATTGTGGCAGTTGGATTTATAACAGGAAGATTTGGAGCGGATAGGACTGATAAAATATTAGATCTTTGTTTTGAAGAAACTAAAAGAGAAGATAAAAAGCCTATTTATATTTTAGTTCTGGAAAAATTTACATATGAAATGGAAAAAAGTATTAAGGAGAATTAAATGATAAGATATATTTTTAAAAATAGATTTAGATTGATAATTTTGTTTTTATTTTATTTGTCATCAGCTATTAGTGGTATTTTATTATCATTTTGCATGGGAAATTTTGTTAATAGTGCTATGAACTTTAACATATATGATTTGTTTAAATATGGAATTTTTTGTATTATCGTATTGTTATTTATATGTATTATCGACGTTTTTGAATGTCGTGTTAGAAATAAATATTTAGAACATATTATTATATGTTTAAAAAGAGATATATATGATAGCATATTTAATGCTAATAATGAAAATCTACTCAAATATTCATCTTCAAAATATATAAATTTAATTTTAAATGAACTAAACATATTGAGAAGTGATTATTTTGAAAATATAGTTCTCATTTTAGGATATTTAATAAAAATATTATTAGGTTCTATAGTATTATTATTTTATAATTATAAATTATTTATAATTATGTCTTTGATTTCTGTTATTCATATACTTGTTGTACCTATTTTTAAAAAAAGAGTAGGAATTAGAAAAAAACAATATGTTGATAATTCACAAAAGCAAGTCATGTTTTGTTCAGAAGTAATCAAAGGATTAGATGGAATTAGAATAAATTTATCAGAATATAAATTTTTTAATAACATTATGAAAATAGAAGAGGATTTTGAACATTCTAGATATTGTACAATCAATAATGATCAGAGTATTATTGCTATTATAAAATTTTTAGGAATGAGTACACAAATATTTTGTATGTTAGTAGCAGCTTTTTTTGTAGCTACAGGAGAAATATCAGTTGGTGGTATTGTGATGAGTACTCAAATTTTAAATTATATATTTCCATCTTTGAATTTATTACATTCTAAAGTTATAATTATTAAAGGTGTAAAGTATATATTTAAAGATATAAATAATATATTAAATTTTAATTCAAAAGATGTAAAACTGAAAAATATTCCATTTAGTACTATAAAATTCGAAAATGTAAGTGTAGAAATGAATAAAAGAATATTAAAGAGTTTTAATGTAGAAATGAACAAAGGAGAAAAAATTGCAATTGTTGGAGAAAGTGGTAGTGGAAAAAGTACATTGTGTAAAATTTTGATGCAATTAATCAATTACAATGGTCATATACTTATTGATGAGATAGAATTAAAGGATATATCTTATAATGAAGTGTATAAAAATATTGCATATACGCCTCAAAAACCATTTATATATACTTCAACTTTAGAAGAAAATATCTCTATGTTTCAAGAATATGATGAAAAGTATATGGAATATCTAATAAAAACTTTAAATTTAACATCTCTTTCTAAAAAAATAATTAATAATGATAATGTATCTGGTGGAGAGGCAAGTAGAATTGCTATTGCACGTACATTAATAAGAAAATTTAACGTTGTTATTTATGATGAACCAACTTCTGCTGTTGACCCTATTAATTCCAAGATGATAAACGACTTAATTTTTAGTATTGAAAATAAAATAGTAATTGTTATAACTCATAATTGGGATAAAAATTATTTGGATAAGTTTGATAAAATTATTAAAATATAACTATTAGTCTGTTATAAATTAAGAATTCTGAAGTTTCTACTTAGACAAATTATTAATTATGAATTAAAAAATAGAGTTACTCAATGTATTGCACATAAAATCTAGGATATAAGAAAAGTGAGCAATACGTCTGGCTAACTCTTTTTTGTTGTTTCAAAATATGATAAAATAATCATATCAGATTGAAAGAGGTAATTATTGTGGCAGTTGGATTTATAACAGGAAGATTTGGAGCGGATAGGACGGATAAGATTTTAGATCTTTGTTTTGAAGAGGCTAAAAGAGAAGATAAAAAGCCTATCTATATTTTAGTTCCGGAAAAATTTACATATGAAATGGAAAAAAGATTAAGTGAAAAGCTTGAAGATGAAAAAAATATTGATCCTAATTTTAGAATTAGAGTTGTAAGTTTTTCAACTTTAAGTAAAATTGTTTTTACCAATGTCGGTGGACTTAAGGAGAGAAGACTTACAACAAGTGCTAGAAGTCTTTTGACTTTTAAAGCTATGGATATGGTTTCAAAGGATTTAATTACATTTAAGTCCGATGATTTTAAAATGGGTTTTGTAAACAATATTATGGATATGATAATAGAGTTTAAACAAAATGATTTTTCAGTTTTGGATGTTTTTTCACTTACAGAAAATGTTAAAAATGAGTCTTTGAAATTTAAAATGCAAGATTTATATAATATTTATAAATCTTATGAAAATTTGATTGATAAAAAATACTCTGATACTGAAGATACTTTGAATATTTTTGCCGAAAAACTTGATGATTTTGAAAGTATCAAAGGAGCAACTATTTTTGTTGACGAATATATGGACTTTACACCTGCTCAATACTTGGTAATTGAAAAGTTAATCTATTTTTCAAAAAATATTTATTTTTCTCTTTTAACTGATTTTAAAAATTTACATTCAAAAATGAATATGTTTTTAAGAAGTAATTCAACAATCTTGAATATTAAAAATATTTGTGAAAAGTATAATATTCCATTGCTTGAAAATATTTCACTTTCAAATGAAAGCTACTATAATTCTAAAGATTTATCGTTTTTGGAAAAAAATATTGGTACTTTTTCTCCAAAACCATATTCTAAAGATTCTGAAAATATTAGACTTTTAAAATTTAAAAATATATATGATGAAGTTTCTTTTGTTGCAGAGGAAATTTCAAAATTAGTTAAAACTAAAGGCTATAGATATAATGATATAACTCTATGTATGAGAAGTTTAGACGAATATTCTTATATTATTGAAAGAGTTTTTGACGATTACAATATTGATTATTTCTTGGACGAAAAGATTTCAATTATGGAAAATCCAATTATTATTTTAATTTTATCCATTTTGGATATGAAGGATAAAAATTATTCCTATGATTCTGTTTTTAGATATTTGAAGAGCGGACTTACAGGGATACCGGATGAGGATATTTTCCTTTTGGAAAATTATGTAATTGCAAATGGTATAAAAGGTAATCGTTGGTTTTACGAATCTTGGAACAAGTCCATCATCCATAGTGTTGAGGAAGAAAGTGATGATGAAAAACTTGTAAAGATAAATGAGATAAAGAATATTGTAATATCTCCTATTAAAAACTTGCATGAAAAGTTAAAAGGGAGAAATACCGTAAAGGATATTTGTAAATATTTATATGAGTTTACTTTAGATATTGGACTTTTTGATAGAATTAATGAACTTGTAACGAATTTTCAAAATGAAGGAAATTTATATAAGGCGAAAGAGTATTCTCAAGTTTGGGGAAGTTTTACAGCTATTTTAGATGAAATGGTTGAATTTATGGGAGAGGACAAGATTGCCTACTCAAAATTTATAAATTTAATTAAAACTGAACTTGAAAATATTGAGCTTGGAATTGTACCGCCATCAAAGGATGAAGTCTTTATTACAACTGTTGACAGGATGAAAAAGCCTTCTACAAAAATAGCTTTTGTATTGGGCGTTAATGACGGAAATTTTCCGAAAAATATAGTAGATAATGATTTAATCAGCGAAAATGAAAAAGAAAGTTTAAAAACTTTGGGTTTTAATTTTTCCAATAACAATTTAATTAAAACTACAGATGAACAATTTTTAAGTTATAAGACTTTTAGTATTGCAAAAGAAAAATTGTATATAACTTTTCCTGTTTCCGATTTGGAGGGAAAGGGCCTTTTAGTTTCAAGATTTGTGAAAAAAATTAATTTCATTTTTGGAAATTTGGAAGTTGAAAGTATAGATTATTTAAAAGATTTTTCTATTATGGATATTTTTGAAACTTTTTCTAAAGAGAGATTATATCAAATCTTAGTTTCCAATATTGAGGCTTTAAATTCAAATAAATTGAGCGAAAATGATAAATTCAGTTTTAGAGAAATAATTGATTTCTTGATTGAGGATGAAGATTATAAATATAAAATTGAAATTTTAAAGGATAAATTAAATTACAAAAAAGAAATTGAAAATATAAAAGATTATACTTCATTTCTTTATGAAAGTGGAAATGTAAGCATTTCAAAACTTGAAAACTTTATGCGTTGCCCTTTTTCATATTTTATAAATTATGGACTTAGAGCAAAGGAAAGAGAAGTGTATGATTTTTCTCCTGCAGATTATGGAACTTATTGCCATAAGATTTTTGACGACTTTTTTAAGGGAGTTTTTGAAAATAATATTGATTGGAATATAATTGATAGAGAATTTATCAAAAGGGAAGTAGAAAAATTAACGGAAAAAATGTCTGAAAAGTCTAATTTTATTCTTGAAAGCTCTCCAAAATATAAATATTTTTCAACTATTACACAAAAAAATATTGTTGAAAGTATAGAAATTATGGCTGAACAGATAAGACGTGGAAATTTTATTCCTACCGGTTTTGAAACAGAATTTGGAGATGAGTCAGTAAAACCTATTACCTATACTTTAAAGAATGGAAAAGAGATTAAATTAGTTGGTAAGATTGACAGAATTGATGTTTTTAAAGGAGAAAATTTTGACTTTTTAAGAATTATTGATTATAAATCTTCGAAAAGAGATATTGACTTAAATCAAGTCTATGCAGGTCTTCAGCTACAACTTTTTGTCTATATGAATGCAATTTTATCTTCAAACAAAGAAAGATATAAACCTGCAGGATTATTTTATAGTGATTTCAATACAAATTTAGTTGGATTTGAAACTTATTCCAAAATGCTTGATATGAATGATGAAAGTTTTCATAGTGAAAAACTTAAGAAAAATAAACTTACAGGTTTTGTTATAAAGGATATGGAACTTTTGAAGAATTTGGATAGGACTTTGGATGCGGATAATTTGACTTCTGAAATACTACCTATTAAATTAAAATCAAAAGGACTGGAAATCGGTGCAAGTACATTGGGATTAACTACTGATGAATTTGATATTGTAAATGAATTTGTTTTAAATAAGACTAAGGATATCTGTGAAGAAATTTATGCAGGGAATATTGATATAAAACCTTTCAGATATAAAAATAAAAAGCCTTGTGATTATTGTAAATATAAATCCATTTGCAGATTTGATATTAAGCATAATAAATATAATAATATTAAGAACTTATTGACTAAAGATAAACCAAATGAGGTTTTTGAAAAAATGAATTCTGAAAATAAAGAGAAAAGAGGTGAGAAATAGTGAGTGAAGTAAAGTGGACTAAAGAGCAAAGACAGGTAATAGATAGTAGAAATACGAATTTACTTGTATCTGCTGCGGCAGGTTCGGGAAAAACAGCTGTACTTATCGAAAGAATTATAGAGCTTGTTTTAGATGAAAAAAATCCGATTGATATCAACAAATTACTTGTTGTAACTTTTACAAAATTAGCTGCATCTGAAATGAGAGAAAGAGTAAGTAAGGCTATTGAAAAAAAACTTGAAGAAAATCCGGAAAATGAACATCTTCAAAAACAATTACTGCTCCTTAGCGGTGCTGACATCACAACTATTGACTCTTTTTGTAAAGATGTTTTGATTTCTTATGCTCATTTGGTTAATTTAGACAGCAATATAAAAGTTATAGATCCAAGTGAAAATGAAGTTTTAGCCAAAGAAGTTATGGAAGAATTATTTGAAGAGCTTTATGAAAATAATGATGAGAGCTTTTTGAGACTAGTTGACTGGTATGCCAAGAAAAATACGGATGAAGGACTTTTACAACTTTTATTGAATGTAAATAATTTTGTGAATTCTCATCCTTTTCCAAAAATTTGGCTAAATGAAAAGGCAGAATTTTTTAATACGAGTACAAAGGATGATGATTTTTATTTAGAAAATTACATCTTGGATATTGCAAAAGATGTAGATATGGATTTGGAATTTTTTGAACTTAGTATTAAAAATAATTTGAAAAAAATAGAAAATTATCCTGAACTTGAAAAATATATAGATATTTATAATATTTTGTTGGATGCCTTATCTGTTGTAAAGGAAAGTTTAAAAAACTTTTTGAAGGATAATACAAAATTTGATGAGCTTAAAAAATCATCTTATGAATTTTTAAATTCAAATTTTGGAAGTTTTAGAATTTCAAAATGTGATGAAGAAGTAAAAGAGATATACAATAAAGTTAAAAAAGAATTGGATAATGTAAAGTCGGAAATTGCAGAATCACTTGGAGCTTTAAATTTAGATTTAGAAAATATAAAGAAAGAAAGTGATTTAATCTATCCTTATGTTCGTTCAATTTCCGATGTTGTAATTAAATTTAAGGAAAAATTTTGGGAGAGAAAACAAAAATTTAATTATGTAGATTTTGCAGATATTGAACATTTGGCATTAGAGATACTTGTAGATATTGATGAAGATGGAAATATTAAACCGTCAAAAACCGCTTTGGAATATCAAGAAAAATATGCTGAGGTTTTTATTGACGAATATCAAGACAGCAACCTAGTTCAAGAAATTCTTTTATCAGCAGTTGCAAAAGAAAATAACAGATTTATGGTTGGAGATGTTAAACAGAGTATTTATAGATTTAGACAGGCAGATCCGAGTATTTTTATGGAAAAATATGAAAATTATAATAGAATAGAGGATGATATTGACAGTTTTAATAAAAAAATAATGCTCTATGCGAATTTTAGAAGTCGAAAAGAAATCCTTGAGGGAACAAATCTAGTTTTTTCAAAAATAATGAAAAAAGAAACGGGAGAACTTGATTATACTATTGACGAAAGATTAAATCCTATGGCAAGTTTTAAAGAAATTGATGAAAATGTCGGGGGTGCGGTTGAAATTCTTTTAGTCGATGAAAAATCTGATGATGAGGACGAAGATGAGATAATTTTAACTGATGAATATTCAGAAGATTTTGAAGAGATGAAATCTTTTAAACTTGAATGTATAAAAATTGCAAATACAATCTACAATATGATGAACAATAAAGAAAATCCTTTTAAAGTTTATGATAAAAATTTGGATGATTATAGGAAAGTTGATTACAAAGATATTGTTATTTTGATGCGTTCTCCAAGCAGTAATACAAAAATTTTAGAAGAAGTATTTTTAGAATATAATATTCCAATATATGCAGAGAGTACAGGTGGATATTTTGACACTTTTGAAGTTGATACAATAATTAATTTGCTTAAAATTATAGATAATCCTATGCAGGATATTCCTTTAATTTCAGTAATGTATTCGCCAATTTATAATTTTACATCAACAGAATTAAGCCAAATAAGACTTGTAGATAGAGAACTTAAATTTTATGAGCTTTTAATGAAAATAATGGAAGATGAAGATATTGAAATTAGAGTAAATCTAAAGGAAAAAATTGCAAAATTTATTTCCGATTTAAAATTATTTATACAAAAAAAATCTTTAGTTTCAGCTGATGAGTTAATATGGTTTTTATATAAATATACAGGATACTATAATTATGTCGGACTTTTGGATATGGGAGAGCAGAGAAAAACAAATCTGATGTTACTTTTTGAAAAGGCTAAAAATTATGAAAAAAATTCTTATAAGGGATTGTTTAATTTTGTAAATTATATTCAAAAAATCAGTTTAAAAAGTGATGTTTCAGAGGCGAAATTAATTTCTGAAGATGCGAATGTAGTTAGAATAATGAGTATTCATAAGAGCAAAGGCTTGGAATTTCCTATTGTATTTCTCGCAAATACGAATAAGAAATTTAATTTCAGAGCTGACGACAGCAATTTAGTTTTACATCAAAAACTTGGTTTTGGTGCAGTTGTTTATGATATGGATAAAAAAACTTCTTTTAACAGCATTATGAAGAAAAAAATTGAAAAATTCAAAAAGAACGAACAAATTGCTGAAGAAATGAGACTTCTTTATGTTGCAATGACAAGAGCAAAGGAAAAACTTATAATAACCGGAAGAGTAAAAGATTATGAGAATTTAAGAGAAGAAATAAGCTCCGGAATTGATGAAAGAGGCAATATAAGTAATTATAAAATTCTAAAAATAAATAATTATCTTGATTGGATATTAAGTTCTATTGATAATCTTACAGTTTATGGAAAGAGTTTAAATTGTTTGGGAAGAGAAGAAAACTTTTTAGGAAATGAAGACTTGAAATTTCAATTAAATGTAAATACTAAAACAGAGGAATTTATAGAATATCAAAGAATTAAAGAAGAAATAAAAACAAATGAAATAATTTCTGACGAAGACGATATTGAAGTTAAACAAGAAATGCGAACTGTTAAACAATTTTTGGAAGATAGATTTAACAAAGAATATATTTATAAAAATGTTTTAAACAAGCCATCAAGCATTACTGTTTCTGAAATTAAAAAGATGATTCAGGAAGAAGATGAGGAAAAACATCAAAAATATTATAAAGAAAATTTTGTTTTAAAAACTCCGTCATTTATTCATCAAGGAGAGGAAAAAGTTGGATTTAATTCTGCAGAAAAAGGAACTATTTTCCATTTGGCAATGCAACTTCTAGACTTTTCAAAATTTGATACAGAAGATGTTTCAAAAATAAGAGAAGGAGTAAAGTTGCAAATAAATTCATTCGTTGAAAAAAATATTATGAGTTTGGACGAAGCAGAAACGATAAAAATAAATTGGATAGTAAAATTTATTCAGTCTGATATTTTTAAGGAAATTTATATTGCAAATAAATCTGAAAAATTATTTAAAGAAAAAGCCATTGACTATAATATAAAATTGAAAAATCTATTTAAAGATGAAAATATTGAAGAAGACGAAAAAATTATGGTAGTTGGAATAATTGACCTTTTCTTTGAAAATGAAAACGGGGAAATAATTTTATTGGATTATAAGACGGATTATGTAACAAAAGAAAATCTTGAAGAAGTAAAGTCAAGATATAAAGTCCAATTGGATTTGTATAAATCTGCAATTGAAGATATTTCCGGAAAAAAAGTTGCCAAAAAGGGATTATATCTATTTGGAATAAATGAATTTGTTGAAATTTAGCAAAAATCAAAGTCAAAACTTGACTTTGATTTTTTAATGAGATAAAATATAATTGCATATTAGAAATATGTAAAATTAGTTTAATTTCAGGAAAATATATTATATAGTTGAGAAAATAATTATAATATTTTACTTAAATATAATTATATGGAAATAGGGAGTTGGGAGAATTAATGAAGTCATTCATTCAAGTTTTTAAGAATTGTATCAATAAAAAAATAATTGTTATATTTGCTTCTTTGATTGTATCACTAGATAGATTAATTTTAATTTCAATATTTCCATTAATTATAACAATAAAGAGAAAAGAAGATATAATCGTTTTATTGTATATTTTATTGTTTTTTATTGTCGGAGAATTTTTTAATATTTTTGTAAATTACAGTTTGGAAAAGGATGGAGAAAAATATAAAAAAGTATTGAAATTAAATATGTTAAAATCTTTTGAAAATATTGAGCTTAAAGAATTTGAAAGTGTAAATTTTAAGAATAAAATATTTGTAATAAATAATTATATTGAAAATTATATAAAAATTTCTAAAGATTGCTATAAAACTCTTATAAATTTGTTTTTAGCTCTTTTTGTGTTGCTTATTATTTTTTATATTAATGTATATATGTTTATAACTTATTTATTCGTAATTGCTTTTATTTTGTATTTAAAAAATAATCAATTAAAAGCGTTTAAAGATATTTGGATTAAATATATGGAAAATTGTAAGGAACACAATATAATAAATAATATATTGATAGATAAAAAACATTCCAATGAAAGAAAAATATTTAATGTTTTTAATTTTTACAATAAGATATTTTTACATAAGTATGACGATGCTATTAATGAAAATTTAAATGATGCTAAAAATCGTCTGAAATTTGATTTTTTATATGAAGTTTCAAATTATTTTCTTGTATTATTTATGCTGATTGCAAGTTTATATTTATATAATTTGGGAAGCATTAATATTTCCTATTTTTACTTGTTAAATAGTGGATTAATTGTAATAACTGAAATAATTGGTACTGAATTAAATAAAATATCAGATTATTTTAATTTTATTAATGGTATTAATTTATATCACGAATTTATTACAAAGAAAAAATTATTAAAAAAAGATGTAAAATTAAGTAATTATAATATAGAATTTGATAGAGTTTTCTTTAGATATCCTAATTCAGATGAATATATAATTAAGAATTTTTCATTTACCTTTGAGTTTGGAAAGAATTATTCAATTTTAGGTAGAAATGGTTCAGGAAAAAGCACTTTAATTAAGTTGCTATTAGGATTGTATAGAGTTGAAAAAGGTAATATAAGAATAGGTGGTGTTGATATAAATGATATATCATTAGAACAGAAGTCAAAGATATTTTCTGTGCTTTTTCAACATCCTAAAAAGTATCCATTTACTATTTTTGAAAATATAACTTTAGAAGAATCTCAAAAAGGAGATTTAGACATAGATAAGAGTATTGTTGAATTTGTTGAAAATTTTAATGATGGAATAGATTCATACACCAGTATTAATTACAAGAATAATGTTAATCTTTCAGGTGGTCAGTGGAAAAATATATTTTTTAATAGAGTTTTTTTGAGAAAATCAAAAGTTTTTATTTTTGATGAACCTACTTCTAATTTAGATCCTTTTTTAGAATTAGAATATTATAAAAATATACAAGATAAAATTTCTGGAAGCTTAAATATATTTATTTCTCATAGACTTGGAATTGTTAAATATACTGATATAATTTTATTGATTGAAGATGGAAATTTGATTGAATCGGGAACACATAATGAATTAATTTCTTATGGAGGAAAATATTTTGAAATGTATGAAATTCAAAAATCAATTTTTGACTAATATAAAGATGATATCTAGGTGTATTAATCTATTTTATAGTACATATAGAAAAGAGTTATTTATTATGATATTAGTTACAATAATAACCGCTTTGACTTATATGTTTGGTATGATTTATACTAGAGAATTTTTTAAAGGGATAGTTATTTTTAAAAATGAGGATTTTAATATTTTTTTTAAGAATATTGTGTTTTCATTTCTTCCATATGTTACATTTTTATTTATAATAGCTATAAAGAAAATTTACTTTGATAGATACTATATACAATATATCTTAATTCCAAATTTTGAAAAAATTTTAAAAACAAAAATTCAAAAAAAGTGCTCTGAAATTGAAATTATAGACTATGAAAAAAATAATATAAATGAAAAAATTCATGAAGCAACAGTTTGTAGCACAAATATATTTAGACTTGTAGAGACTGTTATTTCATACTTTGGTTTAATTTTGAATATTGTATTAATTTCAAATTTTATTATTTTTATTAATATAAAATATCTATTTTTTTTGATACTAATATTATTTCCTTTAATTTTAGAAAATTATTTTAAAGGAAGATACATTACTAAATATCGTTTAGACTTGAACTTATATGAAAGAAGAGAAAAAGAGATTGAGAATTGTATTTTAGAAGATTCAACTTATGCAGAATTTAAAATATATAATACTTTAGATTTTGTTTTAAAAAAATTAAATAAGGTATTTAATGAACACAATAAGAAGTTTTCTATTTTGAATAAAAAGATATATATCATAGAATTAATTTCGAAATTATTAATATATTTAGGAAAAATATCAATATATCTACTGGCTACATTCGATTATATAAATACCAATGATATCGGTAATTTGATTATCGTTATAGTGGGTGTAAATATAATTTCAAAATTTATTGAAGAAATTTTTTCGCTACAAGGATATATTATGATGTTCTCAAAATTATCTGTACCATACTTTGAATTTATGAGCTTAGAATTTGAAAAAGAAATCTTTCATAATGATAATTCTGTAGAATTATCTAATTTGAAGTTCAAATATCCAAATGCTAAAAATTATTGTTTAAAAAATATAAATTTGAAGATAAATAGAGGAGAGATTATTGCTATAGTTGGCAAAAATGGTTCTGGGAAAAGTACTCTGGCAAAGATTTTACTTGGATTATATAAGCCAAGTGAGTCCGAATCTAACAAATTAATTGCAAAAAATTCAGTTGTCTTTCAAGATTTTTGCAAATATCCTTTAGATGTTAGAAATAATATTGAGCTAGGCAGTGAATCTAGTGCGGATTCTTTTGCTATTATGAAATCAATGGGATTTAAAAGTGAATATTACGAAAAACTATTAAGAAAAGAAATAGGAGGACTGGAACTATCAGGAGGACAGTGGCAAAAACTTGCTATTTGTAGAGGAATTTATAAAGATAGTAATTTTTTAGTTTTAGACGAACCAACAGCAGAAATAGACCCTATTTTTGAAAAAGACATTTACGATATTTTTAAAAAAATTTTATCTGACAAAACAGGTGTAATTATAACTCATAGATTGGGTAGCATAAAATTTTCAGATAAGATTTTAATATTAGATGAAGGAGAAATTTTAGCTTATGATACTCATATCAATTTATTAAAAAATTGCGATTATTATAAGAAAATGTGGGATGCACAAAAGCAAAATTATTTATAATTAATATCTTATATACTTTAAAGGAGAAGTTTCATTTATGAAAAATAAAAAAATTTTAAAGATTATATCAATCATTTTAGCTATAGTATGTATAATATTTTTATCAGTATTTTTAAGATATAAATATGAATTACATTCTTTAAAAAATGAAATTGTAAATAATAAAGTAATTAAAGTATATTTTGAGGGAAGTGGATATACAGCAAATATAGAGTCTGATGAGGATAAAAAAGAGTTTTTTAATCTAATTTCTGATTGTAAATTTAGATTTAAAATTACAATGGAAGATACAGAAAAATCTTCGCCTTCTGTAGAAACTGAATTTAATGGAAATGAGATATTTCTTTTCGTGTTTTCTAAAACTTCAAGGATTGATTTTAATCTTAAAAATAAATATTATTTGCTTAACTATAAGAGAAAAGATATTTCTGAAAAGAGTTTAATTAAATTATATGAAAAATTTTGTAAAAATTATAAAGAAGACAGTAATTATAAGAAGTTAAAACAAAGAAACTAGTGTTTTTTTAAATTGTAAAAAATTTTATTTGAGTGCTTGATTTTATAAAAACATAGGTGTATAATATATATGTTTTCAAGGCGAATGAAAATAATTCTTGAAAAGTATATTATAATTTTAGCAATGAACTTTTAGTTTGAGGCATGATAAAAATACTGGATATAAAATTTGGTATTTAGGAGGAAGAATGATAATATTATACGGAACAAAGGTAAAGAGTAAAGAAATAGGACAAACTAAAGAAGTATGTAGTTGTGGTCATTGTAATAACACTTCAATATGGACGCTTTATAATAATAGAAGATGGTTTACACTATTTTTTATTCCAATTTTTCCGTTATCATCAACGAAGTTTTTGGAATGTCCAGTTTGTGGATGGGGAATAAAAGTAGATAATAAAAATTCCGATTTAATAATGCCCTTAGTAGAGTTTTATGATAAATAATTGTATGCTAAATTATATTTTAAATAAATAGAGTAAAGAATAACTGATTGAACAATTAAAATTTTTATATTGATAATTGTTGATTATGGCGAGATGAAGTCTATTTTATATGAACTTATTGTAAATTAAATTTAAATATTATATTAGAGAATAAAATTTCAAAATTGTTTACAATAATTGAGCTTGCCATTATGTGAACAATTTTCTAATTTTTTATCGCAAAATTGGAAGTGCATTTTTACGAATGCGCTTTTGTTTTGGAGAAAATTTAATAATTTAAAATTTTTAGAAAGGAGGCATTTATGGAAAGTTTTATAAAAAATATATTTGATATTGATAAAGGTGCTGAGGATTATCAACAAAGATTAGAAGTTGAGAAACAAAGATTACTTAAAGATAGAAAAGAAAAGATGAAAGTTATAGATGATGAATATAATAAAGTATTGGAAGAAGAACAAGAAAATCTTAAATTACATCTTTCTTCAATAGAGAGTGAAGATAAGGATAAATTAGTGGAATATAGTAAAAAGGCTGAAACTATAAAGAATATTTTTGAAGATAAAAAAGAAATCTTAATCAAAAATTTTGCTGATTCTCTTTTAGAAAGCGGTGAGTTTTATGGGGAATAATTTTCATTCAATTAATGCAAAAATCGGAGTTTTAAGAAAGGGAATTTTAAAAGAATCTGATTATGATAAAATTTTATCTTTTGAACAAAGGCATGAAATAGTTGATTATTTAAAGAATAATATATTATATAAATATGAGATTCCTTTGTATGAAGAAAGATCTATGAGAAATAGATACGATACAGAATTTATGCTCAATAAGATTGAAGCTGATTTACTTGGCAGATTAAAATTTTTCCTCTTTGGTGAGGATAAAAAGATTATGGAAGTTATGCTTATGAAGTATGAATTTAAAGATTTAAAAATAATTCTTAGAAGCATTGTTGAAAATGAAAAGATAGACTTGGAAAGAGATACAATAATGTATAGGAAAAATAAACATATTGATTATTCTAAACTAGTAAATTGTGAAACTTTTAATCAGGCTTTAGATGTTTTGAAAGGTACAGTTTATAAAAAGGCAATTGCTTCTCTTACTGATGAAGATATATTTAGACTTCATTTTCATGTTGAAATGAAATTAGATAGTTTATATTTTCAATCAATGAAAAATGCTATTGATAAATTATCAAAGTCGAGTCAGGCTATTTTTAATGATTATTTTTCTACTTTAATAGATACAATCAATCTTCAATGGATAATCAGAGCTAAAAAATATTATGATTTACCGAATGAGGAAATTTACAGTTATAGTTTACGATATGGGAAATATATTAAGGGTGATTTTTTAAAGGACCTGATATATAGCGACAGTGTTGAGGTTATTGTTGAGAAGATAAAGAAAACCAAATTAAGACATACTCTTGAAGATGCAAATGGAAATACTATTGTTTCAAATAGAAATATTAACGAATATGTTTATCTTAGCCATTTAAAGAAACTTAAAGACTATGATAATTCAATTTCTACTTTACTCAAGTTTATTATTCAGTTGAATATTCAAAATGAAAATTTAATTAGAATAGCAGAAGCGAATAAGTATAAACTTAGTAAAAGTGAAGTAAAAGAATATTTAATTAATATTCATTGATTTAGTTAGGGGGTGCTAAATTGGCCGTCGAAAAAATGAAAATGATGAATCTCGTTGCTTTAAAACAGGATGCTCACAGTATTCTTAGAGAAATTGTTTTGAATGGCTCGATTCATATTACAAATGCTGGAAATTCAGAAAATTTCACAATGAAGTATATGGATTCTCAAATAGGAATTTTTAATGATATGGGTGTGGAAGTTGATAAGATAAGACCATATCATAGAGAAAAAGTTTTTAAAAAGAGAAAGTATAAAGAACTTTTAGATCAGATGTTTGCCTTCTTTAACATTAAAGAAGAAGATGTTACTTTAAATGATTTACAAAATTTAAATTATAGTGAAAAGCTTAAAATATTAGAGGATATATCTGTGAAATCTTCTTCAATAAAAACTAGGGAAGATGAGAATAGGAAAAAGAGAGCAGAAATTAAAATTTTATTAAATGCTGTTGAATATTTTTCCGATAGTGATATGAAAATATCTGAGTTTTATAATTTAAAACATATTAATTTTGATATGGGAGAAATTTCAAAGAATTCTTGGATAAAATTAAAGGCAAATTATGAAAATATTAAGGGAATAGTTGTGCATTTAGGAACTAGTAGTTATGGCGAAACTGTCATAATCTTTACTCCTTCTGTTTATGCTAAAGATACAAAATATTTTATTCGTTCTTTGTCCTTTGATAGAATTGAGCTTCCTAATTTAGATATTTCTTTTAAGGATTTTATAAAGAATAAAAATGCTGAATTGGAAAGTTTAGAAAGAGAACAAGATGAAATTTTAAAGGAAAAAGCTGAATTTAAGGATAAATATTTACAAGAAATTTTAGGTTTCTATTATAGATATAAAATTATTGAAAAGATTGAAGAACTTGAAGGACATATTGCAGAAAGTAAAAATTTTATTTTATTAAGTGCTTTTGTTCCTGAATCTAAAGTTGAAAGTATAAAGAATTCAGTAGAAAAAGTTTCAGAAAGTGCTTTGATATATTTTGAAGATGACAATGAAATTCCTTCAAAATTTAAAATACCTACAAAGTTAAAAAATAATTTTATTTTAAGACCTTTTGAAGCTTTGGTAAAGATGTATTCAATTCCAGATTATAAAGAAACGGATCCGACACCTTTTTTTGCTATAACATATTTACTTTTATTCGGAATGATGTTTGGAGATGTAGGACAGGGTTTAATTTTTGTAATAGCAGGAATGTTATTTTCAAAAAAGCTTGGTGTTATTGCTAAAATTATTCAAAGAATTGGATTTTCATCAATGTTTTTCGGATTTGTATATGGAAGTGTTTTTGGAATTGAAGAATTAATTCCAGCTTTAATTATAAGGCCGATGAATGATATTAACACAATACTTGTCGCAACAATTGGACTTGGTATTTTAATGATATTAATTGCATATTTTATCAATTTTAGAAACTTAAAGATGAGAAAAGAATTTGGAAAATTATTTTTAGATAAAAATGGTTTATCAGGATTTTTATTCTATATCTCATTTATAGTAATTGTTTTAAATACTGTTTTGTTAAAAAATTATGTAAGTGTAAATGTATCTTCAATGATTACAATAGTAAGTGTTGTAGTTTTGGTTGTAACTTCAACATTGATGTTTATGAAGCCAAAACTGGTTCCGATAATTAGTAAGACAGAAGAAAAGGAAGAATTTTCTCCTGTTGAAAGTGGTTTTGAAATGTTTGAAACTGTTATGGGATTCTTTTCCAATACTCTTTCTTTTATTAGAGTTGGAGCTTTTGCGATTAACCACGTCGGACTTTTTATGGCATTTCACGCTTTAGGACAAATGCTGGGTTCAAGTATTGGAAATATATTTATGATTGTTTTAGGAAATATATTTATTGTTTGTCTTGAAGGACTAATAGTTTTCATTCAAGCAATAAGATTGGAATATTATGAATTATTCAGTAAATATTTTAATGGCGAAGGAATTAATTATGAACCATTAAAGGTAGATTTAAAAGAAGAAATTTAGGAGGAAAATTATGAAAATTACTTTATTATTAATAACATTAGGAATAGGAACAACTATTTTAACAGGTATATCTTATTTAAGAAAAGGAAAGAAAACAACAAAATCAGGATTAAAAAAGGCAATAGCTATTAATGTCATTTCAATTTTAGCTTTATTTTTAATGGGACTTGTTCCAGATATTGCATTTGCAGCTGAAACTACACAAAGTACAGCAAGTTCAGCAAGTGGAATGGGATATTTAGCAGCTGCTTTATCAACTGGTCTTGCAGCAATTGGTACTGGAATAGGTGTTGGTCAAGCTGGTTCAGCAGCAATTGGTGCCGTTTCAGAAGATTCTTCAATTTTAGGTAAAACACTTATTATTCTTGGACTTGCAGAAGGTATTGCTATTTACGGACTTATAATTTCAATTATGATTTTACAAAGAGTTTAGGAGAATTCTATGATAAGTTATCTTATATCTGATAATACAGATACACTTGTAGGAATGAGATTAGCTGGTATAACTGGAGTTGTTTTAAAGACTAGAGAAGAGGCGTTGGAAGAATTTAATGATTGTCTAAATAATAAGGAAATTGGAATTTTAATTTTAACTGAAAATATTTTTAATCTTATTAGTGAAGAGGTTATGGCAGTTAAGTTGAAAAATATTTTTCCACTTATAGTTGAGATACCAGATAGAACAGGTTTGAAAAGAGATCCAAATTTCATTACAAACTATATAAATGAATCAATAGGAATTAATATTTAAGGAGAAATCTTATGATAACAATTGAAGATAAGATAGAGTCATTTAAAAGAATACTAAATGAAGAAATTGACGAAAAGTATGATGAAGAGTTGAAAAAAATTGCTTCGGAAACTGAAAGATTAATGACAGAATATAAAGCTAAAAAATACGAAGAAATTGAAAAATTAAAGAGAGAATATAGGACAAAACTTGATAATAAGTCAGATAAAATTCGTTCAAAAACTTTAAAAGAAGGACAAGATATCATTTTAAATACTAATAAAGAAATTTATGATGAATTTTTTAAAGCTCTTAAAGAAGAATTGAATAACTCATATATGACTGAAAAAGGTGTATCATATTTAAAAAATACTTTAAAAAATGTAAAATCAGAAATAAATTCTAATGATATTATTTATGTTTATGAAAAAAGTTTTGAAAGAGATAATGAAATAATAAAAAATGTCTTAGGAGATATCAAGGTTGAAAAAAGTCTTGATATAAAAGTTGGAGGTTTTGAAATAGAAAATGTGGAAAGAACTTATAGATTAAACTATTCTCTTGATTTTCTATTAACAACAAAATACCAAAAGATTTTAGCAAAGTTAAAAAAAGAAATTGGAATAAACAATTAATTAATAATTGTAATGAGGAGAAAGGTAATGCGTAATATACCTAAAATAATTGATATAAATGGTCCTGTTGTTAAAGCAGACTGTATGGAAATTTACAAGGTTAGAGATATGGTTTTGGTTGGGGATAAAAAATTAATCGGAGAAATCATATCTATTGATGAAGATGTAGCGACTATACAAGTTTATGAAGAAACACAAGGGCTAAAAGTTGGAGAAACTATAGAAAGTACAAATGTTCCACTATCAGTAACATTAGGTCCTGGAATTATAGGAAATATATTTGACGGTATTCAAAGACCGCTTGAAAAAATATATTCAATGACAGGAGAATTTATTGCAGAGGGGATTGGTCTTGTTTCTATTGATAAAGAAAAGGAATGGGATGTTGAAATTCTTGTTAAAGTTGGTGATAAATTATCTGCAGGAGAAATTTTTGCAACGACTCAAGAAACCAGTTTTATTGAACATAAAATTTTAGTTCCACCAACTGTTAGTGGTGAAGTAATTGAAACTTTACCATCAGGAAAATATAATTTAGAAGCTGATTTAGTAACAATAAAAGATGAAGATGGAAAAATTCATAAATTAAAAATGTATCACAAATGGCCTGTAAGAATTCCACGTCCAACGAATGTAAGAATGCCGATATCAAAACCTTTGATTACAGGACAAAGAGTGCTTGATGTTTTCTTCCCAATAGCAAAAGGAGGAACTTCAGCACTTCCGGGTGGATTCGGTACAGGAAAAACTATGACTCAACATCAGCTTGCAAAATGGTCTGATGCTGATATTATAGTTTATATCGGTTGTGGAGAACGTGGTAATGAAATGACAGATGTTCTTGAAGAATTTCCAAAGTTAATCGATCCAAGAACTTCAAAACCGCTTATGGAAAGAACAATTTTAATAGCAAATACTTCAAATATGCCGGTTGCTGCCCGTGAAGCTTCAATCTATACTGGAATAACTATTGCAGAGTATTATAGAGATATGGGTTACCATGTTGCAATAATGGCTGACTCTACTTCAAGATGGGCAGAAGCGTTAAGAGAAATTTCAGGAAGACTTGAAGAAATGCCCGCAGAAGAAGGCTATCCTGCATATCTTCCTTCAAGAATTGCACAATTTTATGAAAGAGCAGGTTATGTAGAAACTCTTTCCAAAAAAGAGGGGTCAATTACTGTAATTGGTGCTGTTTCTCCACCTGGTGGAGATTTCTCTGAACCAGTAACTGAAAATACTAAAAGATTTGTTTCAGCTTTTATAGGTTTGGATAAGAATTTAGCATATATAAGACACTATCCTGCTGTAAACTATCTTACAAGTTATAGTGGTTATACTACATTGATTAAAGAATACTATGATGAAAATGTATCTCCTGAACTTTTAAAATTAAGAGCAAAGATGATGGAACTTCTTTCAGAAGATA
Source organism: Parvimonas sp. C2 (assembly GCF_035282405.1). NCBI lineage: Bacteria > Bacillati > Bacillota > Tissierellia > Tissierellales > Peptoniphilaceae > Parvimonas > Parvimonas sp. C2. The sequence continues at coordinate 5,284 of NZ_JAYKBP010000002.1, read as the reverse complement.
ATAAATTGAATCAAATTGTTCAATTAGTTGGAGAAGATGTTTTACCAAATGATCAAAGAATTGTTATAGAAATTGCAAAAGTTTTGAAAAAGGGATTTTTACAACAAAATGCAATGCATGAAACAGATAGTTATGTTCCCTTGAAAAAACAATTTGCAATGTTAAAAGTAATAGATAATTTATATATGAATTGTACTTTAGCTGTAAAACAACAAGTTGCCCTTACTCGTATAAAAAATGATGATTTATTTGAAGAAGTTATTAAGATGAAATATAATATTCCAAATGAAAACTATGATGAAGCATTTGAAAAGTTAAATGCAAAAATCAATAGCTATTATACTGCTTTGATAGACGAAAATCAGGGAGAGTAGGTGATAATTATGCAAAGACAATATTTAAAACTAGAAAAAATAGATGGACCTTTGATTGTGCTTAAAGGTGTAGATAATGTCAGCTATGACGAAATGATGGATATAGTAATAGATGGAAGTGAAAGAAGAAGAGCCAAGGTTGTTAGAATTCAAGGAGATAAGGTAATTGCTCAAGTTTTTGAAGGCACAACCGGAATTTCAACACAAAATTCTGCTGTTACTTTCACAGGAACTCCACTTGAAATTTGTCTTAGTAAAGATATTTTAGGAAGAACTTTTAATGGTGTAGGAGAACCGATTGACAATGGAGATTATATTATTTCAGAGAAAAAATATAATGTAAATGGAAGACCTATGAATCCTGTTGCAAGAGAATATCCGAGAGATTATTTGGAAACTGGAATTTCTGCAATTGATACCCTTACTACTTTAATTAGGGGACAAAAACTTCCAATATTTTCATCAAATGGTTTGACACATAATGCATTGGCGGCTCAAATAGTTAGACAATCTAAATTAAAAAATTCTGACGATAAATTTGCAATAGTATTTGCAGGAATGGGAATTAAATATGATGATTATGAGTTCTTTAAAAGTGCTTTTGAAGAATCAGGAGCATCTTCTAGAGTTGTTTCATATATAAATCTTGCTGATGCACCAATTGTTGAAAGGATTTCAACACCTAGAACTGCATTAACTGCTGCAGAATATCTTGCATTTGAAGAAGGAATGCATATTTTAGTAGTTATGACTGATATTACAAGTTATGCAGAGGCTTTAAGAGAAATTTCTTCTGCAAGAGAAGAAGTTCCTAGTAGAAAGGGATACCCTGGATATTTGTATTCAGATCTTTCTACCTTATATGAAAGAGCCGGAATGGTAAAGGGAAAGAAAGGTTCAATTACATTAATTCCTATTTTAACTATGCCTAATGATGATATAACACATCCAATCCCTGACCTTACAGGTTTTATTACTGAAGGACAAATAGTTTTATCAAGGGAATTATTCCAAAAGAATATTTATCCACCTGTTAATATTTTGCCTTCATTGTCAAGACTTATGAAAGATGGTATTGGAGATGGATATACAAGAGAAGATCATGATCAAGTACAATCTCAGTTATTCGCTCTTTATTCAAAGGTTATAGAAGTTCGTTCGCTATCACAAATAATTGGGGAAGATGATTTAACAGAAATAGATAAAATTTATATGGAATTCGGTAGGGAGTTTGAACAAAACTTTTTAAACCAAAACTTTGATGAATCCAGAACAATTGAAGAATCACTTGATATTGCTTGGGGTTTATTCAAACTATTCCCTAAAATTGAATTGGATAGATTGGAAAGTAAATATATAGAAAAATATGGAAGGTGGTAATATGATTCAAAATATTGCTCCTACGAAATCAAATCTATTAAAAATTAAAGACGATTTAAAATTATCTAAAGTAGGATATAATCTAATAGATAAAAAAAGAACCGTACTTATAAAAGAAATGATGCAACAAATTGAAAATGCAAAGGAAATTCAAGAAGATGTAAAAGTACTATTTGAAAGAGCTTATTCTATTTTGCAAGAGGCAAATATAACTATGGGGGTTATGAATGTGCAAGACATTTCACTATCAATAGATAAGTCTGAAAATTTTGAAATTTCTTATAAATCTATTATGGGACTTGATGTTCCGAGTGTAAAATACGAGCATGGAACTTTAAGACCACATTATGGGATGTATATGACAAGCCCGGCAATTGATGAAGCCATAAAAATATTTCAAAAAATTAAAAGACTTGTATATAGACTTGCAGAAACTGAAAATACAGTTTATAAACTATCTATAGAAATAAAAAAGAATCAAAAAAGGGCAAATGCTTTAGATAAAATTCAAATTCCGAATCTTGAAGAAACCGAAAAATATATTTCAGAAGTTCTTGAAGAAAAAGAAAGAGAAGATTTTTATAGATTAAAAAAGATTAAGAAAAAGAAAAATGTGTAGTATTTAAGGAGCAAAAGCTCCTTTTTTCTTGCTTATATATGTTTAATGTGTTAAAATAAATTTGATAGATTAAAATAAAAGGTGAAATTATGAAAAGATTAATTAATATTTTTTTTAATGATAATATAAAATCCCTAGAAGCTTTTATCAAGACGAAAGAATTGTTTGAAAAAAGAGGCTTTGAAATTTCTGAAACATTTAAAGAAGAGGCTGAATTAAGTATCTGTATAGGTGGAGATGGAGCCTTTATAAGAGGTGTACATAATTCTGACTTTCCTAAAGTTCCATTTGTTGGAATAAATACAGGGACACTTGGTTTTTTTCAAGAAATTAGTTTTGATAAAATTGAAAAATTTATAGATGATTATATAGAAGAAAAATATACTGTTGATAAAATTAGATTATTGGAATGTGATTTAAAAACAAATGATATTGTATTTTCAAATAAATGTCTAAATGATTTTGTTATTAAGTCAAATAGTTCAGAAATAATTCATTTAGATGTTTATATAGACGACAATCATCTTGAAACTTTTGCAGGAGATGGTTTAATAATCTCAACTCCTTCAGGGAGTACTGCTTACAATATGTCTGCAGGTGGAAGTATTATGCATCCATCCTTAAGAGGATTTCAACTAACACCATTAGCTCCAATCTTTTCCAAAGTTTATAGGACTATTTCAAATTCTTTGGTAATTCCTGATACGTCTACTCTAAAAATAGTTCCGTTAGAAAATCAACATAAAAAAATTAGTTTTGTTGCTGATGGAATAGAGAAAGACTATACAGATGTATCATATTTTGAGTTTAAAAAATCAAGATTTAAGTTATATAAATTAGTATTCAACGAAAACTGGTACTGGATAAATATGAAAGATAAGTTCTTATAAGAAAATCTTATAATAGACTTGTTATTCATAAAAAATTAATATAAGAAAAATGTTGAAATAATATATAAATGTGATATAATGGAATTAGATATAAAGCGTAAATAAATACAAGTATTATATGATTATATAATAATGAGTTTATTTAGTTGCTTTTTCATATAATGTTCCGATATAAAACAGAGAAGATGAGCAATTTGAAGCTTGTCTTTTTTGTTATAAAAAATATTAGAAGGAGAAAAATTATGGAAATGAGAAGAAAGGATAGAGAACTAAGTGTAGAAGAGGGAAAAGAATTACTAAAAAACGGAGAATATGGAATTCTTTCAACATCTGATAGTTGTAATCAACCTTATGGAATACCGTTGAGTTATGCATATTGTAATGATGTTATATACATTCATTGTACAAACCAAGGTGGACATAAATTAAAAAATATAGAAGAAAATTCTAAAATTTCTTTTACAGTGGTAGATAAAGTTGAGAGATTACCAAACCAATTTTCGACAAAATATATGTCTGTAATTGTATTTGGAAGAATTTCTATAGTTGATGATGAGGAAAAAAATAAGGGTATTCAGTCAATCTTGTTTAAATATTCTCCTGATTTTATAGAGTCAGGAATGAAATATATTGAAAAAAGCATTGATAAAATTTATATATTGAAAATAAATATAGATAAAATTTCAGTAAAAGGGAGAAAAAAATAATAATATTGTAAAAACTTATAAAAAAACTTATAAAAAAATTAAAAAAATTTTTAAAAAATCAAAAAAAGGTATTGACTGAAAGGGAAAAGGCTGATATAATGTTAAGGCACTTAAGAAGTGATATAATAAGATATCAAAAAAGAAGTTTGAAAGCATAAAAAGATAAAAAAAAGTGTTGACAGACAAAAACAAAAGTGATATAATATTATGGTCGCAACAAAAGTGACATGAACCAAGAAAAGTAAACAGTGATAAAAACTTTGAGAGTACAAAGAAAAACAATAATTTAGGTGTAACAAAAAGTCAGCGAGAGCAGACGAACTTTTAATAGAGAGTTTGATCCTGGCTCAGGACGAACGCTGGCGGCGTGCTTAACACATGCAAGTCGAACGTGATTTTTATGGAAAGCCCTTCGGGGATGGAAATTAAATGAAAGTGGCGAACGGGTGAGTAACACGTGAGCAACCTACCTTACACAGGGGGATAGCCGTTGGAAACGACGATTAATACCACATGAGACCACTAAGACACATGTTTTGGAGGTAAAAGATTTATCGGTGTAAGATGGGCTCGCGTCTGATTAGCTAGTTGGAAGGGTAAAGGCCTACCAAGGCGACGATCAGTAGCCGGTCTGAGAGGATGAACGGCCACATTGGAACTGAGACACGGTCCAAACTCCTACGGGAGGCAGCAGTGGGGAATATTGCACAATGGGGGGAACCCTGATGCAGCGACGCCGCGTGAGCGAAGAAGGTTTTCGAATCGTAAAGCTCTGTCCTATGAGAAGATAATGACGGTATCATAGGAGGAAGCCCCGGCTAAATACGTGCCAGCAGCCGCGGTAATACGTATGGGGCGAGCGTTGTCCGGAATTATTGGGCGTAAAGGGTACGTAGGCGGCCTTTTAAGTCAGGTGTGAAAGCGTGAGGCTTAACCTCATTAAGCACTTGAAACTGGAAGGCTTGAGTGAAGGAGAGGAAAGTGGAATTCCTAGTGTAGCGGTGAAATGCGTAGATATTAGGAGGAATACCGGTGGCGAAGGCGACTTTCTGGACTTTTACTGACGCTCAGGTACGAAAGCGTGGGGAGCAAACAGGATTAGATACCCTGGTAGTCCACGCCGTAAACGATGAATGCTAGGTGTTGGGAGTCAAATCTCGGTGCCGAAGTTAACACATTAAGCATTCCGCCTGGGGAGTACGGTGGCAACACTGAAACTCAAAGGAATTGACGGGGACCCGCACAAGCAGCGGAGCATGTGGTTTAATTCGAAGCAACGCGAAGAACCTTACCAAGGCTTGACATATAGTTGAG